>CAZNWF010000018.1:0-36784 GCA_964576485.1 uncultured Geobacter sp.
TGGTGGAGAGGTCCCCCAGCTGTTTCATCCCTTTGGCCAGCAGGATATCGCCGACAGTACCGGCAGTGACTGCCAGCAGCATAATGACAATGGTCTTAAACATACGGTTTGGTCTCTCCGCGATAATTAGTTACTGCAATATCCAACTGTTGCAATCGTTCCCGCACCTTGGGTGAGAGCAGGGCAGCCAGTTCTTCTGTATGCTTGTAGTCCGGCATCCGGCGGGTGATTTCTGCATCCGGCAGGCAGCCGGGGTGGAAATAGATTTCTGAGGTGCCCGGTTGCAGTCGCTCTAAAATGGCCAGCAGATAGCCTTCAGTCATGCAGCCGGAGTTGAGCACCCCTTTGACTTCCACTGCAGTTGTGATCTCCTGCCGTTTGAAGGTGGTCTCAGCATAGTGTGCCAGGCTGCCAAAGATGGCCCGCTCAACGGTTTTGCCCAGCAGGCGGGAGCGGTCAGCCCGCAGGTTCTCAAACAACCGCTCCCGGGTAATCCGGAAGCTGCTGATGCCGTGCAGCGGCATCAGCTCAGTCAGCAGGGTAAAAACCGTGGGGTGCATCTGGATATTGAGGTGGCCGTCGATGTGCGAAAGGGGGAGGCCGGTCTCTTTCACTTTAAGGATCTGAGCCTCAACTTCGCAACGGAGCTGCATCCTGACCGTGGGATCAAAGAACAGTTTCATTCCCACTGCCACCGGGTTGTCCGGGAAGCAGCCGTTGGCAGCAACCAGGCCGGGAATCATCTCCGGCGGCAGTACCGGTTTGCCCTGCACCAGGGTCAGGTGCAGGCCGATCTGCAGGCCTGGATTGCGTTTGGCAATCTGCACCGCCTCATCAAAGGCATCGCCACCGGCCATCAATGATGCCTGGGTCAGGATCCCCTGTTGCCAGGCCTGTTCCACCGCCCGGTTGACACCGGAGGAAAGCCCGAAGTCATCGGCATTGATGATCAGCTTTCGCAAGACTGGCCTTGTTTCCGTTTCTGCATATAGGCCAGGTACTGCTTGCCTTCTTTCAGCAGCTTCCGGCGTTCTTCGCCATCCACAAGCATCTTGCCGATGCTGCGCAGGATGTATTTGGGACGGAAATAGAACTTGTCGTAGAACTCTTCAACCGAGTTGAAGATCTCGGCGTTGGTCAGGTTGGGGTAGTTGATCACGCACTTCTGGTGACCGGTGCTGTCGATGAAGTCATCGGAGGCGATCCAGCCCTGCTCCTTGGCCATGGTGTAAAACTCGGTGCCGGGGTAGGGGGAGGCCAGCGAAGCCTGAATCGAGTTCAGATCCAGCTGTTTGGCGTACTCAATCGTCTCGCGGATAGTCTCTTTGGTCTCGCCGGGCAGACCCATGATAAAGGCGCCGTGGACAGAGAGCCCCAGCTTCTTGCAGTCTTTGGTAAACTGGATCGCCTGTCCCTTGGTGACCCCTTTTTTGATGTTTTTCAGGATCTGTTCATTACCGCTCTCATAGCCCACCACCACGTGGCGCAGGCCAGCCTCACGCATGATCTTGAGAGTCTCGTAATCACAGTTGGCGCGGGAGTTTGCGGTCCAGGAGATCCCCAGCGGCTTGAGCAGGTTGGCCACATTGCGGGCATGCTCCCGGCTGGCGGTGAAGGTGTCATCATCAAAGGAGAGCTCACGCATCTCCGGGACGTTGTCCACAATCCACTTTACCTCTTCATAGACGTTCTGGGGTGAACGCAACCGCATCTGGCGGCCGGAGAAGGTCTGGGGCCAGAGGCAGTAAATGCACTTTGAGGGGCAGCCCCGGCTGGAGTAGATCGAGACATAAGGGTTCTTGAAATGGGGGATCACATATTCAGAGATCGGCAGATCCCGCTTGTAGATCGGCGCAACAAACGGCAGGGCGTCCAGGTCTTCAATCAAGGGGCGATCAGGGGTGTGGATCGTTGTGCCGTCTTTAATATAGCTGATGCCGTCCACTTTAGACCAGTCACGCCCTTCGCACAGCTCTTTGGTAGAGTAATCAAATTCACCGCGACAGACGATGTCGATGATGCCGGCCCCGGCCTTGAGCGACTCTTCCGGCAGAATCGAGACGTGGGGGCCGGTCAGGACCGTGACGATATCCGGCTTAACCTCTTTGATCCGGCGGGCCGTTTCAATGTCAATTGCCAGGGTGGGGGTGGAGGTGTACATCACCACCATATCAAACCCCTTGGCAATGGTCAGGCACTCTTCCAGGGTGAATTTTTGTACCGGGGCATCCACCACACGGCTGCCTTCGATCATGCCGGCCGGGAAACAGAGCCAGGTAGGGTACCAGAATGAGGTGACCTCGCGTGATGCCTGATAACGGGCGCCAGCGCCACCATCAAAATCCTCAAAAGTGGGAGGGTTAAGGAAAAGCGGTTTCATTACAACTCCTTGACTATTGGCGAAATGATATACAATAGAGGAGTTGCGGGGTAAAAGTCAAGCTTGGCACAGGTATGGGGAGTGAAAAAGGGCAGCCGATCGGCTGCCCTTAGAACGTCAGGTCTGCTGGTGAGTTACTTTTTCTTGGCTGCCTTGGCAGGTTGCTTGGCTACGATGCTGGCATTAACCTGGTCATATACCGGACCTGGCAGGATGTTGCGCGACTTCAGCTGGTCTTTTTTGGCATAGGGGCGGCCAGCAATGATCTTTGAGGCGTAGGCGTCACCGATGCCGGGGATCGCCTTCAGTTGGGCGTCAGTAGCGGTGTTGATGTCTACCGGTTCAAGCTTTGACGCAGCCTTGGCTGCATTCACCTTTGCTGCAGGCTTGGCAGCCTCTGCTTTTGCAGCTGTCTTTGCTGCATCAACTTTTGCTGCAGGCTTGGCAGCTTCTGTTTTTACGGCAGTCTTGGCTGCATCCACCTTTGCTGCAGGTTTGGCGGCCTGAGTCTTGGCGGCGTCCTTTGCATCCTTGGTGGTCGGCAGTACCGGCTCAGCGGCAAAGCCGATGGCGGTAGACAGTGTCATTGCGGTGATAACTCCAATGGTCTTGATCCAGAGTTGTTTCATGGTTATTCCTCCTGATTGGATAGGGCGATTCTGTTGCCGGTTGTAGCAATTGTGGCCTTGGCTGTCAATCGAGATTGTGGCGTAGTAACTTGTACATTATCTCAGATGGTTTACGTGGCTTTTCCGGGTGAAAGGTGGTGTTGTATCGGTGGTATCTGGTTGCTGCTGTTGCAATGCATCAATGTTGCAATGCAACAACAGCGGTTGTGTCAGGATTGATGGCTTGTTGCATAAAGTGCTCTGGTGTTGCTGTTGCATGTGCAACGCGTTTTTGGGGCGCTGATGCATTTGTTGAAAGAAGGTGCAAGATGTCGGCGTGTTTTTTAACTATCTGATGTTACTGCATTTGTAAAAATAGTTTGGGGTTTTCGGCCTTTTGGCACGGGCCTTGTAATAGTAAAATCAAAAGCAAGGCACCCGGAAGTTTCCGGTTCACCCATTACAAACGGTTCTAAAAACCAAAGGAGGATGTCATGAAAGCAAAAACTAATTACTCGGTCCTGTTGGCAGAAACAACCGCAAAAGGTAGCTTGGCAATTTTCGCTGGCGCAGTACTCTTTTTGGGCGGTTTTGTTACCTGGTCAGCAGCAGGTGCTATCAGTGGTCTTGTCAGTCTGTTCAACTAACTAACGTAACATTTAAAAAAACCATACCGGAGGATACCGCCATGAAAGCAAAAGTTAGTTACTCTGATCTTAACGACCGTAAATATATCGGCAGAACCCTGGTGGTATTCGGCATGTTTGCCGCTGGCGCTGCCCTCAACATCGCCTGGCCGGCACTCAGTCACATCGGGAGCAGACTGATCGGATAAACAGGCATCTCAGGATGATCTTGAGACACGAAGGGCCCGGTTACCAGCCGGGCTTTTCGTGTTTTTGCTTGCACTTGTCAGAGGCTTTATGAATATGTTATACAGGCAAGCCTTTGTATAAGTTCATTCAAGCCATGAGGAAGGAATCACCATGAGTCATCAACGTAAGCCAGAGATCAATTTTAACTACATCTACAACTATGCCTACAATCCCTGTTATGCCAATGGCGTACAGGGCGGTTTTACCCCCCGTGGCGAACTGGTTATGCATTTCTATCAGGAGCGTCCGGCGCTACCCAAAGAGATCACCCACGAAATTACACCGGAAGGCGGCATCGGCGCACTGATTGAGTCTGATCCCAAGAATCTGAACGGTACCATGGTGCGCTTTATTGAAACCGGTGTAACCCTGAACTTCCAGACTGCTGCCATGGTGCATGCCTGGTTGGGTGAACAACTGGGCCAGATGCAGGCGATCATGAAGGCACAAGCAGAGTTTATGGAAGGTGGCGCCGCAGAGGCTGCTACCGAGGGATAGAGCAAAAAATGGTTGTTGTAGGTGCAAACGGCCCGGATATTTTTCCGGGCCGTTTGCAGGTTTACCCGTTCAGCAGTTTGACCGTTGCCCTGCCGTCTCCAAAATAGTCAATGATGTTCAGGCAGCCATAGTTCTGTTCAATGTTAAACATGTTTTTTAACGGCGCTCCAATGGCGGCCAGCAGGATGATCCGGTTAACCCCGCCATGTCCCACCAGCAGTATCTCCTGCCCCCGGTGCCGTTCCAGAATCTCCCGCACCACCGGCATCAGCCGGGCTTCCACATCCAGCAGGTTCTCGCCTTGGGGAACGCGGTAGTTAACCAGGTCGTTCAGCCGGGCCTGCCATTCTTCCGGCCAGCGGCTCTGGATCTCCTGCCAGGTCAGGCTTTCCCAGACCCCGATATTAACCTCCCGTAATTCGGAACGAAAGGTCGGTTCTATGCCGAACTGCTGGCAGATGATACCGGCGCCGATCCGGCAGCGGGTCAGGTCGCTGGAGTAGCAGGCCGAGATATGGCTGTCAGCCAGCCGGTCTTTCAGTTGATGGTACTGCTCAACCCCCAGGTCGGTCAGGGCAACGTCGGCGTGGCCATTGTAACGGCGTTCTTCGTGGCCAGCTACCTGCCCGTGGCGGATCAGGTGGAGGCGGGTGGTGCTGTTCATAGGTACCTCGTCAGTAATGTGGTGTTTGCCGTCAGGGTCAGCAGGGCCAGCAGTTCAGCGATTTCGCTGCTGAAGCCGACGATGTCGCCGGTGATACCACCCAGACGGCGGGTGAAGTAAAATTTTACCCCTGCGCCCCAAAGGGCTGTCAGGCAGAGGGCAGCGATGCCGGCCCAGTGGCCAAGCAGCCAGCAAAGCGGGATGATACAGGCTGCTGCCAAAGAAAACTGGGCGCTGGTGATGCCGGAAAGGAAGCAGGCCCCCAGTCCGTCGCTACGGGCAGCTTTTGCATTGGTCATGACCAGCACCTGAATAAAGCGAGCCAGGGCTGGAACCAGCAGCAGGGCTGGTCGCTTGAGGTAGATTGGCAAAGCCAGCAGGGCAGCGTATTTAAGTAGCAGCAGCAGGATCAGCCCAACCGCGCCGATCGCCCCCACGCGGGAGTCTTTCATGATTGACAGAAAACGCTCCCGGCTGCCCCGGGCCGCCAGGCCATCGCAGACATCAGCCAGCCCGTCCAGGTGCAGGGCGCCGGTGATAACCGCCAGCAGCGCCACCAGCAGGGCATCGGTCAGGTGACGGGGAAACAGCGGGGTCAGCGCCAGATCTGCCAGCAGCAGCAGTCCGCCGATGGTCAGTCCCACCAAAGGAAACCAGGCGGTTGAGCGACCCAGGTCATTGGCCTGATACTGCTTTGGTGAAGGCAGTGGCAGAATGGTGAGGAACTGCAGCGCGATCAGATAACGGCGCATGTTGTCTGACTATTCCTGTTGTCCGGCTACGCCGGCCTGTTCAAAGGTGGCCATCTCCAGCAGGATCTTGACACCGGCTTCAATCAGGTGCATGGCCAGGGCAGCGCCGGTCCCTTCACCAAGCCGCAGCTCCAGATCAAGTATCGGCTCGTTGCCGATTCGCTCAAGCATGAAGCGGTGCCCCACTTCAACCGATTCGTGGGCCGCAAACAGGTAGTTCCGCACCTGGGGGTGCAGCTCAGAGGCGATTAACGCCCCGGCAGTGGAGATAAAGCCATCCACCACCACCGGAATCCGGTTGGCAGCGCAGCCCAGTACCAGCCCGGCAATAGCCGCTATCTCCAGTCCGCCCACCTTGGTCAGCAGATCCAGCGGATCAGCCGGATTGGGGCGATTCAGGTCAAGCCCCCTTTGGATGGCCGCAATCTTGATCTGCAGGGCCTGATCATTGATGCCGGTGCCACGGTGGGTGACCTGCTCTGGCGAGAAACCGCCAATGGCAGCGATGATGGCTGATGAGGGGGTGGTGTTGCCGATCCCCATATCTCCGGTGCCCACCAGGCCAACCCCTTCTGCCTTGCATTGATTAGCAAGCTCAATCCCGACTTCCAGGGCCTGCAACATTTCTGTGGGGGTCATGGCCGGCCCTTTGGCAAGGTTGCGAGTGCCACGGGCCACCTTTTTGTGAATCAGGCCAGGGCAACCTTCAAAATCAAAATCAACCCCCACGTCAACTATCCGCACTTCAGCCCCGGCATGGCGGGCCAGCACATTCACTCCGGCCCCGCCGCGCAGGAAGTTAAATACCATCTGTGGCGTCACCTCCTTGGGAAAGGCTGAAACCCCTTCCTCAACCACACCATGATCACCGGCAAAGGTGAAGATTACCTTTTTTGAGAGGTCTGGCGTCGGTTTGCCGCTGATGGCAACCACCTTGCGGGCAAACTCTTCCAAACGGCCCAGCGAACCCGGCGGTTTGGTCTTGTTGTCCAGTCGGATTTGGGTTTGTTGCAGCAGCTCAGCGTCAAGGGGGACAATCCGGGCAAGGGTCGCTTCAAGCAGGGTCATAACAGGGCTTCCTTTAAGGTGGTAGTATCCCAGAAAAACAGTTAGCCGCCATAGAACACAAAGATCGCACAGGACTTCAGACTGTTACGTTAATTTTAAGCATGGCTGTAAGGTGTTGTCGAAATCATATGTAACAGTCCGTTTTCTTTTGTTTCCTTGTGTTCTTTTGCGGCTAAATTGCGGTTTTTAGGATTTATTTGAGTTTTAGCGGGATGCCGCTGATGGTGACATAGACGTTGTCACAGCTGGCAGCCAGGATCTGGTTGGCCTGTCCGGCAATATCACGGTAGAGCCGGGCCAGGCGGTTTTCCGGCACAATCCCCTGGCCGACCTCATTGGTCACCAGTACCACCGGGGTGGAGATCCCCCGCAGGGTGGCCGCCAGCCGGTGGACATGGCTTAAAACCTGCTCTTCGCAGCCGGGATCGTCTTCATCACAGGACAGGAGCAGGTTTGAGAGCCAGAGCGTAACGCAATCCAGTAAAATAGCACGGTAAATGCCGTCGATCCGTGCCAGGGTCTGGGGGATCATCAATGGCTCCTCGATGGTTTCCCATGTGGTGCCGCGACGCAGGCGGTGGCGATGGATCCGTTCATCCATTTCATCATCCAGGGCTTGAGCAGTGGCCAGGTAGCAGAGTGACGGGCCGAAACTGCTGGTCAACTCTTCGGCAAAGCGGCTCTTGCCGCTGCGTGCGCCGCCGGTGATCAGGGTGTTGTTGGGCATTGCTCCCTCCGCTGAACAAGCAGGTCCTCTTTCGATAGATAAATCCGATCAGCCGCGTCTTTTATACATTGCCGGATAAACTGTCGCCACCTGCTGATTGAGAAAAACAGGTTGCCGCCTACAATGCCAAGCCAGGCGACAACGTAAAAGATCTGATCACCTTTACCAAGCAAAAAGATGCGATAGTTGGCATAGGCCAGCAGTCCCACCAGAACAGAGGCTACAACCACGGTATCACTAACGTTCAGGTGGCTTATGACGAGTATCCGTTGTGCATCTGTCTGAAAACGGATTTTTCCGCCGTAAACCGTGGAGAGCGGCGCCCAATCCCACAACAGGCGGAAAAGGGCGTTGGAAAAGTTGATCTGATGTCCGTCGTAGACCGTGGTTTCTATCTGCTCAACCCGCAGCGAATCAGCAATGAAGTAGAAAAGTCCGTCAAATGTCAGTTTCGGGTATGTCGTGAGATCAACCGGAACGGTTACCTTAAGCCGCATGCTGATTCCTTGTGAAGGGTCTGTTTATTCATGGTTGCATCTGCCGCTACTCCTCAAACAGTGGAGTGGAAAGGTAGCGCTCTGCTCCGTCCGGCAGTATAACCACAATGGTCTTGCCGCGAAACTCCTGTAGTTGGGCCAGCCGTACCGCTGCGGCTGCGGCTGCCCCGCTGGAGATGCCAACCAGCATCCCTTCTTCCCGGGCCAGCCGTTTGGCAAAGCTGATCGCCTCATCGCTGGTTACCTGTTCAACCCGGTCAATCAGGCTTAGGTCCAGGGTCTCAGGTATAAAACCGGCTCCGATTCCCTGGATCTTGTGCGGACCTGGCTGTAGCGGCTTGCCTGCCAACTGCTGGCTGATAACCGGGCTTTCAGCCGGTTCCACCGCCACCGAGATGATCTGCTTGCCCTTTTGCTGTTTGATATAGCGGGAAATGCCGCTGATGGTGCCGCCGGTACCAACTGCAGAGACCAGCAGATCAATGTTGCCATTGGTGTCTTGCCAGATTTCCGGGCCGGTGGTCAACTCATGAATCTGTGGATTGGCGGGGTTTTTGAACTGTTGTGGCAGAAAATAACGCTCTGGTTCTGCAGCAGCCAGCTCTTCGGCCCGTGTGATGGCCCCTTTCATCCCTTCTGATCCGGGGGTCAGGATCAGATTGGCACCCAGTGCTGCCAACACGCGACGGCGTTCAATGCTCATGGTTTCCGGCATGGTCAGGGTCAACCGGTAGCCCCGTGCAGCCGCCACATAGGCCAGGGCGATGCCGGTGTTGCCGCTGGTTGGTTCGATAATCTCCACCCCCGGCTTCAGAATTCCCCGCTTCTCCGCATCCCAGATCAGGTTGGCGCCAACGCGGCATTTGACTGAATAGGCCGGATTACGTCCTTCAATCTTTGCCAACACCGTTGCTGCTGCTCCGTCGGTTACCTTGTTGAGTCTGATCAGGGGGGTGTTGCCGATTGACTGTGAGTTGTCACTGAAGATAGGCGCCATGATTCTCATCCTTTCAAAGTCATTTAACCTAACCCGATACCATATAGCCTACGTTATTGCTGTTTTGGTCGTCAATCTGAAAAACAGATAAAACAGTAAAGAACCTTGTCTGTCAAAAATACACAAATTTGGTTGTAAATGAGAACTGCCATCTGATCTGAGCCCGCTAATGAGGTTGACAATCATTTGAGGCTCTGCGAAGCTTTTCAAACTTGGAAGGAGTAACCAATGCACCACGGTGGTCTGCATGAAGATGCCATAGCTGGCAAGGCCTACGACGGGCGATTACTGCGTCGGTTTCTGGGCTATCTGCTGCCGTACCGCCTGACCGTGGGCTGGATTCTGCTGCTGCTTCCCCTTACCACTCTCTGTCGTTTGGGGCAGCCGCTCCTGCTGAAATATGCCATTGACCATGCCATCACACCCGGCCGTCTGGATCTGCTGGCCGGTCCGGCTGCCCTGTTTTTAGTGCTGCTGTTGCTTGAGGCGTTGCTGACCTGGGGTGAGGTGTATGGTCTGCAGATGGTGGGACAACGGGTGATGGCCGACCTGCGCGCCACCCTGTTTCAGCATCTGCTGCGGCTTCCCGTGCCCTGGTTTGACAAGTCTGCCACCGGTGGCGTGGTCACCCGCCTGACCAGTGATGTGGAGGCGCTGGGGGAGATGTTTGCCGCCGGTATTGTGTCGGTAATCGGTGATTTTCTGTTGCTGGCCGGGATCGTGGCCGCCATGCTCTGGATGGATGTCAAACTGTCGCTGGTGACCTTTACCGTACTGCCACCGCTGATCTTTGTGGCCTGGCTGTTCCGGCGCAACATGCGCCAGGCCTTTCGTGAAGTGCGCTCACGGTTGGGCAAGCTGAATGGGCATCTGTCCGAACTGCTTGGCGCGGTATCTGTGGTACAGGCCTTTGGCAAAGAGCGTGAGGAGCAGGCCCGCTTTACAGAACTGAATTACGCCCACCGTGAGGCCAACAGGCCGGTGATAGTCTGGGATGCCTCGCTGTACGCCATTGTGGAGATGTTCTCCTCCCTGGCCATCGCCCTGATCATCTGGTACGGCAGCGGTCAGATGCTGCAGGGGCTGCTGACTTTCGGTACTCTGGTAGCCTTTATCCAGTATATTGAGAAATTCTTTGGGCCGATCCGTGATCTCTCGGCCAAATACGGCATCATGCAGGGTGCCATGGCTGCCCTGGAGCGGATCTTTGCCCTGCTGGATGAGAAGGAAGAGGGGCAAGGGTCAGGGGTCAAGGGTCATGAAAAGTCTCTTGATTCTAACCTTGCTCCTTGCCCCTTGCCCCTTGACCCTGCCTTTATCCAGTTCCGTAATGTCAGCTTCGCCTATCGCCCTGATGAGCCGACGCTGACTGATTTCAGTCTGACCCTGCAAAAGGGGGAGCGGGTGGCGCTGGTGGGGGAAAGCGGCGGCGGCAAGACCACCGTGATCAGGCTGTTGTCCCGGATGTATGAGCTGGATAACGGTCAGATTCTGGTTGATGGGGTTGATATCCGCCAGCTGCCGCGTGACCTGCTGCGTCGTCGCATGGCGCTGGTTTCACAAGAGCCGTTTGTCTTTGCCGGCACGGTTGGTTTTAACATCAGTCTGGGTGATCAGCAGGCAGAACAGCGGATGCGTCAGGCAGCGGCCACAGTGGGTGCGGATCGTTTTATCGAACAGCTGCCGCAGGGGTACGACACCGAACTGGCCGAGCGGGGAGGGGATCTGTCCCTGGGGGAACGGCAGCTGCTCTGCTTTGCCCGGGCCGTAGCCTTTGATCCTGAACTGCTGATTCTGGATGAAGCCACCGCCAGCGTAGACAGTGAAAGTGAACGCCTGATCCAGGAAGGAGTAGAGCGGCTACTGGTTGGACGCACCGCCCTGGTGATTGCCCACCGGCTCTCAACGGTGCGGGATGCCGACCGGATTGTGGTGATCAGCAAAGGGCGGGTGGTTGAAGAAGGGCGCCATGATCAGTTGCTGACCCTCCATGGAGAGTACGCCCGTTTGTACTGCCTGCAGTTTGATTGCGGGGCTGACTCAGGTATACGGGATACTGTCTTTTAGCGCTTGACGGGCGTTATTTGCCTCGGTAAGACTGTAGCATCAACCCAATTCGGGAGGTTTTTTATGTGTACCACCTGCGGCTGCGGCCCCACTTCCGGCCATCATCACGACCACGAACATACCCATGAGCATGAACATACCCATGAGCATGAACATACCCATGGCGATCTGAGTCATAGTCATCCTCACCCCCACAACCATGATCATGACCACGGTGATCAGCATCACCACCATGATCATCTGCATGATGATGCTCAGCCCCACCAGCACAGCCATGACCAGGCCCATCGCAGCAAAAAGATTACCATTGAAGAAGATATCCTGGCCAAGAACAACCGGCTGGCCGCCTTCAATCGCGCTCTGTTCAAGGAAAAAGGAATCCTGGTGCTGAACCTGGTTTCCTCCCCCGGTTCCGGCAAGACCACACTGCTGGAGCGCACCCTGCGTGACCTGTCCGGAAAATATCGCTGCGCGGTGATCGAGGGAGATCAGCAGACCGACAACGATGCCCGTAGGATTGCCGCCACCGGAGTGCCGGTCAAGCAGATCAACACCGGTTCCGGCTGCCACCTGGATGCCCATATGATCATGCACGCCACTGAAGCGTTCGACCTGGACAATCTGGACATTCTCTTTATCGAAAATGTCGGTAACCTGGTCTGCCCGGCTGCCTTTGATCTGGGGGAGGCCCACAAGGTGGTGGTGCTGTCGGTGACTGAAGGGGAAGACAAGCCGCTCAAATATCCCCAGATGTTCCATAACTCTGACCTGATGCTGCTGAACAAGGTGGACCTGCTGCCGTACCTGACCTTTGACCTGGCCCAGTGCAAAGAGTATGCAGGCCGGGTCAGTCATAACCTCGGGATTCTTGAACTCTCAGCCACCAGCGGGCAGGGGCTGGATGCCTGGTATGGTTGGCTGGAACGGGAGTTAGGGAGATAGTCCGTCAAGGGCTACGTATAACCGGCATTGTCCAGGGTGTCGGCTTTCGCCCCTTTGTCTTTCGTCTGGCAACGGAACTGGCTCTGACCGGCTGGGTGCGCAATACACCGGCTGGTGTGGAGCTTGAGCTGCAGGGCAGGGCGGAACAGCTTGCCAGCTTTCGTCACCGTTTGCAGGCAGAGCTGCCCCCGCTGGCAGCCATCAGTTCACTAGAGTCCTGTGACCTACCGGCCCGTGGTAGCGAAACCGGCTTTGTTATCCTGCCCAGCAGTGATGGCAGGCGTGAAGCCCAGATAGCGCCGGATAGCGCCCTGTGTGCTGACTGCCTGCGGGAATTATGTGATCCTGCTAATCGTCGTTTCCGGCACCCCTTTATTACCTGTACCAACTGTGGTCCCCGCTTTACCATTGTGACCGGCATCCCCTACGACCGTCCCCTGACCACCATGGCCGGTTTCCCCCTTTGCCCTGCCTGTGAGGCTGAGTACCGTAATCCCCTTGACCGCCGCTTCCATGCCCAGCCGATCGCCTGTCCTGATTGCGGTCCCCGGTTGGCTTTGTACCCTCTCCCCGGGGGGGAGGGCGGCCAAAGGTCGGGTGAGGGGGAAGCAGCGATGCAGCAGGCGGTTACCTTGTTGCAACAGGGCAGGATCGTAGCGATCAAGGGGCTGGGCGGCTACCACCTGGCGGTGGATGCCTGCAATGAGCAGGCGGTGGCGCGGTTGCGGCAGCGCAAAAAACGGGATGAAAAGCCGTTTGCCGTGATGGTGCCTGATCTGGCAACGGCACGGCAACTGGCCTGTTTGACTGAGCTTGAGGAGCGGCTGCTGGCCGGACCGGAGGCGCCGGTGGTGATTGTGCGTAGCAGGGGTAATTCACCGGTTTCCGCTCTGGTGGCGCCGGGCAGCCCTTGGATCGGTCTGCTGTTGGCCTATACGCCGCTGCACCAACTGCTGTTTCAGAGGCAAGGGTCAGGGGTCAAGGGTCAAGAAAATGCTTTGGACTCATCCCTTGCCCCTGCACTGGTAATGACCAGTGCCAATGCCTCTGACGAGCCGATGGTTGCGGATGATCAGGAAACCCAGGAAAAGCTGTCTGACATAGCCGATGCCATTCTGGCCCATAACCGCCCCATTCATGTCCGTACCGATGATTCGGTACTGCGGGTCTTTCAGGGCAGACCGCTCTTCTATCGCCGTTCACGAGGCTATGTACCGCGACCGGTGCTACTGCCGTTTGAGTGTGGGAATATTCTGGCGGTGGGAGCAGAGCTGAAAAATACGGTCTGCCTGACACGGGGGAAACAGGCCTTTCTCAGCCAGCATATCGGTGATCTGAAGAATGAAGCCACGCTGGATACGTTTCGGCAGACGATTAACCATCTTGGCAGCATTATGGAGATCAAGCCTGAACTGGTGGCCTGCGATCAGCACCCGGATTACCTCTCTACCCGCTATGCTGAAGAACTGGGGCTGCCGCTTGTAAAGGTGCAGCATCATCACGCCCACATGGCTTCTTGCATGGCTGAAAACAGTCTGGAGGGCGACCTGATCGGTGTGATCTTTGACGGTACCGGCCTTGGGGATGACGGTACGGTCTGGGGGGGCGAGTTCCTGATCGGCGGCTACCCTGGAGTAAGACGGGCAGGCCACCTGAAGCAGGTACGGCTGCCCGGTGGCGATGCTGCGGCCCGTGAACCGTGGCGGATGGTTGTCTCCTGGCTGTGGGAGTCGCTTGGTGATGCTGTCTGGGGGCTGCCAGGTATGCCGATACTTTCTGCTGCAGAGCGTCAACTGCTGCAGACCATGCTGGAACGAGGGATCAATGCACCGTTCACCTCAAGTGCTGGGCGGCTATTTGATGCGGCTGCCTTTCTGCTGGGGACAGCAACCCGCAACAGCTTTGACGGTCAGGCCGGTATGGCGCTGGAGGCGTTGGCAGAGACGGCACCAGCAACAGAGCTGCTACCGTACTGCTTGCAGTCGGACAGGCCGTTTCAGCTTGATCCGGTGCCGCTGTTGCTGGGGCTGCTGCAGCGGTTACAGGCAGGCGACCCCACGGCAGCGCTGGCCTGGGCCTTCCATGCCAGCCTGGCTGCGGCAGTGGTGGAGGGATGTGACCTGATCCGTCAGGATAGTGGCCTTGATCGTGTCGTACTGTCCGGCGGTGTGTTTCAGAATCGCCTTTTAACCCAGTTGGTGTATACTTCCTTGGCAAAATCTCATTTTTCAGTCTTTATACACCGGCTGGTGCCGCCCAATGATGGTGGAATAGCTCTGGGGCAGGCAGCACTAGCAGCAAGGAGGTAGGCGGAATGTGTCTCGGTGTGCCGATGCAGGTGCTTGAAATACATGATGATATGGTGTTGGCTGAGATTGATGGCGTGCAGCGGGAGGCCAGCCTGATGATGTTGGCTGAGCCGGTGGCGGTGGGGGATTATCTGATCGTGCATGCCGGGTTTGCCATTGCGCGGATTGACCCGGCTGAGGCGGAAGAAACCCTGCGGATTATGCGGGAGATCTTTACTCCTGAGGATATGGCGTGAAGTTTCAGGACGAATACCGTAATCGCGGGCTGGTGCAGGGGCTGGCAGCTGCCATAGCAGATGAAGCCCCGCAGTTGCCGGAACCGGTGCGGCTGATGGAGGTCTGCGGCACCCACACCATGGCCATTGCCCAATTTGGCCTGAAATCATTGCTGCCGGAGCAGGTTATGCTGGTATCCGGTCCCGGCTGTCCGGTCTGCGTGACACCGGTGGGTTATATAGATCACGCCATTGCCCTTTCCGGCCTGCCGGATACGATCATCACCACCTTTGGTGATCTGTTGCGGGTGCCCGGCTCCCATTCATCCCTGATGGTTGAGCGTGCCAAGGGGGCCGACATCAGGATCGTCTATTCTGCGCTTGATGCCGTCAAGCTGGCTGCTGAGTTGCCGGAGAAACAGGTGATATTTCTGGGGGTAGGCTTTGAAACTACCACCCCTACGGTGGCAGCCGCGATTCTATCTGCAGAGCAGCAGGGGCGTGCTAATTTTTCTGTGCTGACCAGCCACAAGACCATGCCAGGTCCGATGCAGGCCCTGTCTGCAGATCCTGAGCTGAAGATCAGGGGCTATCTCTGCCCTGCCCATGTCAGCACCGTAATCGGTTCTGATGCCTATTTGCCGCTGGCGGATCAGTTCGGCATCCCCTGCGTGGTGACCGGTTTTGAGCCGGCAGACCTGCTGCAGGGGGTGTTGATGCTGGTGCGCCAGTGCCGCGCTGGGCAGGCACGGGTTGAAAATCAGTACAGTCGGGCAGTTTCAGCACATGGTAATGCCAAGGCCCAGGAGCTGGTCAGGACGCTCTTTGAACCGGTTGATGCTGTTTGGCGTGGGCTGGGCGTCCTGCCGGGCAGCGGTCTGGTGCTGCGTGAGGCCTACGCAGCCTTTGATGCTGCCCGGAGATTTCAGGTTGAGCTGCCGGATGCTGTTGAACCGGCAGGTTGTCGCTGTGGTGAGGTGTTGACTGGCCGGATCTCCCCGGTCGGCTGTCCGTTGTTTGGTACGGTCTGCAACCCGGAGACACCGGTGGGGGCCTGTATGGTCTCCAGTGAAGGAAGTTGCGCTGCTGTCTGGCGGTACGGGCAGTAATCAGATTTGATGTACAGAGGAGTGTTCTGATGGAAAGTATGGCAAAACTTAGGGACCAGTATCATTTTACCGATGAGGATGCCGCAAACCTGCATGATCTGCTACCGGTTGCAGAGGAGTATCTGAATAATCTGGCCGGGCATTTCATGAATTATCTGTATGAAAACCCTGAAACAGAACGGATTATTTTGAAAAGCTCTGACAAGGACCGGCTTGAGGCATTTCATCGGCACTGGTTTCGCACGCTGTTTTCAGGCGAGTATGATGAGGAGTATTTTCGTTCTCTGAAACGGATCGGTCAGGCCCATGTGCGGGTTGGCCTGCCTGCGCATTATGTTAATGCTGCCATGAGCCATGTCCGCCATGCCATACAGCATATGATCCATGATTCATTTCCAGATCGCGATCAGCGTAAGGTGTACCGGGAATCTGCTGATAAGATTATGGACCTGAATCTGGCGGTGATGACCTCATCCTATCGCGATGCAGAGATGCGTAAGGTGTTTGTCTCCCGTTCACTGGAATCTGGCCTGATTCATCTGTCCGAGCGGTTTACCTATGGTCTGAACCTGGTGCTGGTATTGGCCCTGGCCGGGGTCTCAATCGGTGTGGTAGGGCTTTTTGTTAGTGATATTATGAAGATATTTCAGGGTGATGTGGAGAAGGGGATTCTTTCGGCCATGGGCGCGATGTTGATCCTCTGGATGATGATTGAACTGCTTGATAATGAAATCAAAAACCTGAAGGGGGGCAGTTTCAACATCCTGGTCTTTGTGGGGGTGATCATTGTGGCGATGGTGCGGGAGATTTTGATTTCTACGTTGCGTCACGATGACTTGAAAACACAGGCTTTTCTGACGGTGACCCTGCTGGTGCTGGGGATTGTCTACTTTCTGGTCAGTAAAGCACAGAAGTGCTCCTTCAAGGAGTAGTGTCATCGGCCATATTCTGAAAGGAATAACCGTTGGCTGGCGGTATCGGCACCAGCTAAGGCAGCTGGTTGCTGAAACGCCATCGACCAGTACGCTACTGGATCAGGATCCATCTGTATTGGCAGCAGATGGTGTGCAGGCGTTGGCCCTTGATTTTGACGGGGTGTTGGCTCCCCATGCCGCTGATCAGCCGCTGCCTGAAGTGACGGACTGGCTACGGCGTGCCGTGGCGGTGTTTGGCGCGGAACGGGTCTGCATCCTCTCAAACCGTCCCTTTGGACCCCGGGTGGACTGGTTTGCCACCCATTTCCCAGGTGTCCGTTTTGTGTCCGGTGTGCGCAAAAAGCCATACCCGGATGGTCTTATAAAAACAGGGGAACTGGCTTCAGTTCCCCTGTCATCGATTCTTATGGCGGATGATCGTCTGCTGACCGGCTGTCTGTCTGCGCTGTTGGCCGGTTCCCGCCCCTGCTATATCCGTCATCCTTTCAGATCACTGCAGTCCCATCCAGGAAAAGAACTTTTCTTTATGCTGTTACGCTGGGCAGAGCGCCGCTTTATTGTGCTCCCCTAATCCATCTCAAGTACAATGCTCACCAGCAGCCATTCTTCATCCAGATCAAACAGCAGGTTCATCGAGTTGGCCTGTTTGGTGCAAATGACATAGTCACTTCCGGTTGCCACTGACGGGGTTGAAAGCCGGACATCCAGACCGCCCTTTGAGAGGTGCTGCTTGACGTTGCCAGCCACCATGTTGGCAATCTCACCCAGGGCGTCAAAGACATCCTGATCCACCTCGGTAACCTCCATGTCCAGCATGGCTTCAGTAAGCTTCAGGGCCAGCGAACAGGGCTGGTGGATTGAAATCAGACCGTTATAGGTGCCAGCCAGACCGACCATGGCAGAAACACAATCCTTAAAGTGTTCCATGGGGTCAACTTCCAACGGCAGGTGCATCAGATCAAGCCCCAGCATGGTTGAGTAGACACTACGGGTATCATCAATCAGATGTTTTGCCAGTGCTTCTGGGGTAGTGTTGAGGGCGGTGAGAACCTCGACTGGAATCGGCATAGGTTAATCCTTTTGTTACAGTCTCAAATGTATCCGTTTATGTTAGTGCTAGTGTATACAGCGATGTCTATAGTTTTGCAAGTGCCTGTTCAATCTGGCTGCAAAGAGTTTTTAATACCTTGATGCGGGCATGATTCTTGTCATTCGCCTCCACCAGCGTCCAGGGGGCGATCTCGGTACTGGTGCGATCAATCATGTCACAGACCGCCTGTTCATACTGTGGCCATTTTTCACGGTTACGCCAGTCTTCTTCAGTTATCTTGAACCGCTTAAAGCCGATCTTTTCCCGCTCTTTAAAGCGCTTGAGCTGTTCATCCTGGGTAATGGCCAGCCAGAATTTAGCCACTACGGTGTGATTGCGAACCATCTGCTCTTCAAAATCGTTGATCTCACTATAGGCCCGCATCCAGTCCGCCTGTGAACAGTATCCTTCTACGCGCTCAACCAGTACCCGGCCATACCAGGAACGATCAAAGATGGCGAAACGTCCCCGCCTGGGCAGATGACGCCAAAAACGCCACAGGTACGGCTGGGCCCGCTCTTCTTCGCTGGGAGCAGCAATCGGTATGATCCGATAAACACGTGCGTCAAGGGCCTGGGTTATCCGGCGGATACTGCCCCCTTTGCCGGCAGCGTCATTACCCTCAAACAGGACAACCACTGAAATTCTGTCGAAGTCCTTGTGGCGTGAAAGCATGTTCAGGCGTCCCTGCAGGGTTTCAAGCTCATCATCATACTTTTTCTTGATGATTTTTTTTGTCATATCCAGGGTCTGCAGAATCTGCAGGCCGTCAATGGAGCTGAACATTGGCGGTAGTGGTTCACCTGCCTGTGACGTCTCCGGTGCATCCAGACGACGGCGCAGGGCATCAAGAATCGCTGTGCCGATTGAGAGTGACCGATAGTGGTCATCAGCCCCTTCCACGATAATCCAGGGGGCCTCCGGAGTGCTGGTTGTTCTTAGCATCCGTTCCGATACCAGCCTGAAACGGTTGTACTGCTTGTAGTTTTTCCAGTCACTTTCCTTGACCCGCCAGCTGGTTTTGGGATCTTTTTCCAGCTTTTTCAAACGTTTTTTCTGCTGATCCTCAGAGAGATGCAACCAGAATTTGAAAATCAGGGCACCTTCGTTGCAGAGCATGGTTTCAAAACGGATAATCCGGTCCAGCTGTTGGTCCAGCTCGGCATTTTTTGTCCGGCCATGGACGTTATCCACCAGCGGTGCCGAGTACCAGGAGCCGATAAAGATGCCGATCTTGCCTTTGGGGGGTAGATCCCGCCAGTAACGCCACATGGGGGGACGCTCCCGCTCTTCATCGGTTAGTTCCCGCTGGGCGTGGGATTCAATGTGGCGTGGGTCCATCCATTCGTGCAGCAGGTTCATGGTTTCGCCCTTGCCAGCGCAATCGACTCCGGCCAGCAGGATGACAACCGGAAATTTTGCGGATTGCAACAGGTCCATCTGGGCATCCAGCAACGCTTCCCGCAGGATCGGTAATTCCTTCTTGTAGACCTCTTTGCTGATTTTATGGCCAAGCTCTGCTGACTCGAACATGTCTAAACCTCCCGATGCCTGTCTTATGGCTGTATACCATACAATCTGCCAAGAGCAAGCCAGGCTGCTTTTTTCTTTGTTCAGCACCAGCGTGATGTGCTAGTATCCAAAAACAATTTGTATCACTACACAGGAGGAGACAGTGAAAGCAACTATCGTAACACTGATGATCGCTGCACTTGCCCTGGCAGGTTGTCAGGACAAACCCAAGACCGAGGCCCCAACCAACCAGCAGACTGCAGCAACACTGCCAGCAGGCCATCCGCCGGTAGGTGGTATGCCGCCAGCTGCAGATGGCAAGCCGGGTATGCCTGCAGAGGCAACTAAAGGTGGAGATCCCCATGCAGGCCTGAAGCCTATGGCCGTACCGCAAGGTGTTCCTTCAAAGACCGGTAAGGTCCTGGAGGTGCTGGATGGTGGTCAGTATATCTACCTGCAGGTTCAGCATGATGACGGCAAGAAGATCTGGGTTGCTGCCTTGCCGATGAAGGTTGCCAAGGGGGATAAGGTTAAGTACGCTGATGCACCGGCCCTGCCGAATTTCCCCAGCAAGACCCTGAACCGTACCTTTGATCAGCTGGTGCTGACTCAGGCGGTAGAGGTGCTTAAGTAAAGTTGTTAGCTGTTTAACATGGCAAGGGCGTCTGAGCAAAGGTTCAGGCGCCCTTTTTTAATGTCTCAGTCGTTGCAGTGCTTCTGTAGCTGACCTGTTTCGCGGGACCAGTTGCAGAACCTTTTGGTAACATGTTTTAGCTTTGTGTCGTTTGTTTGTCTGTTCAAGCAGTTCTCCCAGCAATAGCCAGCCCCAGGGATGATCCGGCTCCTGTGTCGTTATCAGTCTGTACTGCTCTTCTGCCTGCAGCAAGTCTCCTTCTGCCGCGCATGCGTCGCCAGCCTGCATGGCAGTGACAGCGCTGTAGCCTCGCTTGTTCAAAATGTCCAGTAACTGCTTGCTGCTGCAACTGCGGCGGTAGCGCGCTGTACGGGAAAGCAGGTGCTTGACCTGAAGCTGGCCATTGCGTTCCGCCAACACCGCTTCGTCGTTGCTGGTTTCAAACAGATCCTGCCGCAGTATCCCCTTGCTGATCGCTGTTTCAAATAAAGCCGTACCTGGATAATAGGCCAGTGGCGCTATCTGCAGATCGTCCGGCTGGATCTGTTTAATCAGATTAATGGTCTGCTGACGATCCGTGTCACGTTCCTCCGGGATGCCGGTTATCAAGTAGATGGATAGTTGCATGCCGGCTTGCCTGATCAGGTTGGCGGCTGAACGGATCTGCTCTGGTCTGATCCGTTTGCCCAGCAGTTTCAATATCTCCGGTGAACCTGATTCAACCCCCAGCTGTATGCATTCACAGCCGGCCCGGCGCATCCATTCCAGGGTTTCCTGGTCAATCGCCTCAACCCGCGACTGGCAGCTCCAGAAGAGGGTGGCCCGTTTTTCGATCAATTCCTGGCAGAGTGCAACGGTTCTGCGCCGGTCTGCGGTAAAGGTGTCGTCACGTAGCGAGAGGTAGGTCAGTCCGTACTGTTCACGGATAAAGAGCATTTCCTGGGTGACAGAATCCGCTGAACGGTAGCGTACCCGGCGGCCCCAGAAAGAGGGGGAGGCACAAAAGTTACAGGCCGCAGGGCAGCCACGGGAGCTGCTGAGAAATTCGGCTTGTAGCGTAGTATTGAGGTTAATCGCTTCATGCAGCCAGGTTGCGGGAAACGGTAAGTTATCAAGGTTCGGCCAGGACTGACGCTGTGCTGTACGCAGGATGCCGTTGTTAGTGCGGATCACCAGTCCTGGAATTTCTGATAGGGGCGTGTCGGTCTGCAGGGCGTCCAGCAGCTCCAGTAGTGTTTGTTCTGCCTCACCGACGGCAATCAGGTCTACCTCTGAATGGCGCTGCAGGATCAGTTCTGCCTGATGGGTGGCATGACCTCCCCCCAGCAGAATCGTGCAGTCTGGTAAGGTTTGCCGGATCAGCCGTGCCAGCTCCAGCGTTGCATGGCGATTGTGGGTCCATTGAGAGAGGCCGACGATGGTTGGCTGTATCTGCAGCAGCAGATCAATGATCTGGGGATGGGGCATGTTGCTGAAGTTTGCCAGGGTTACCGGAATATCTCTGGAGCGTAACAGGGCGTGTAGTGAGCAGAGACCAATCGGCAGCAGGCTTTCAAACTCATCAGGCCTACTGGTGTGTGCTGACCTGGTTGTGTAGGCGAGTAATGTGTGCATGTGGATGAGTATGGTTTGTCCTGTTCAGAGCAAAAAAAACGGGCTCAATGTCTGAGCCCGTACAGGTAAAAACGGTAAGCGCTGATTACTTTACAAGTGTTTCCGGCAGGTTCAAGCCAAGATAGTCATTGGCAAGTACATCAGCTTCCTTCTCTTCTTCTATACCGAGCATCAACTCGTTGATATCAATTGTGTCAGGATTAACCTTGCCGATCCGGCGGGCACCCAGATAGCGGGACAGGTAGTACGGGGTATCCATGGAAGAGATAACCACCCGATGTTCCGCAGAAGAGGCGTGGATCATCTTGCGGTTACCCAGATAGATGCCGACATGGGACGCAAACGGAGCGTAGGTGCGGAAAAAAACCAGATCGCCACGGCGAAGGTCGCCACGGGGGACTTCATTGCCGATTCTGAACTGCTCACGGGCGGTACGAGGCAGGCTGACCTTTTGCTCACGGAAAACCTGTTGGGTAAAGCTTGAGCAGTCCAAGGCATAGCGACTGTTGCCGCCAAAGCGGTAGCGGGCTCCCAGGAAGCCGTAAGCGGATTTTTGCAGGGTGGAGAAGCCGGTGGAGCGTTCTTCGAGGTTTTTTGCAAGGTCAACCGGGGTGTCAGCATCAATATCAGACAGCTCTGCCAGTGTGCTGCTCATTTCCTGCTCATTGAGCAGTTCACTGTTAACCAGCTCAAGACGTTTGCCACGGGTTTGTCTGGCGGCAGCAAGATCGCAGGTGGCGGCGGTGTCTGCCAGGGCCAAAATCTGTCCCGGTTTTACCTTGTTTGCCTTCAGCTTGTTGATGCGACGCAGTTCTGACATCTTTTTGCCGGTTTTTTTGGCAATCTTGGGAAGTGTGTCCCCTTTTGCAACGGTGTAGGTGCTGCAATTTTCAATTAACGGTTGGTGTACTGCTGCCCTCGAGGGGATGATCAGGGTAGCCCCTTTCGTGATGCGGGTGCTACTCAGATTGTTGGCGGCCTTCAACTCTTCAACTGAGACACGGTATTTGCGGGCGATACTGGGAAGTGTCTCTTTCGTGCGGACCTGATGGGTCTTTGAGGCGATGGCCGACAGGGGAAGGGCAAGCAGTAGCAGGCAGATGGCTGGTATCAGGCGTAAGCGGTGCGTCATGTGTCCTCCTTCCTGAAGATTTTTTTGAAACAGGTTTTTAGTCTATATAACAAAAAATTTTTTTTGTCAAGTTTTGGTTGCTTTTACTGATATGCATGAAGTGTGCCTTTATTTGCTTTTTTGCACACTGCGTACGGTTATCCGTATGGTGGTCGGTTCAACTCCTACCACGGTCATGCCGGGCGGAACACGAACGTGGGAAAGTGAGACCCGTAGGCTGTTGTGGCCTTCCTGGACGCCGCCAAGGTCCATGTCCGCAGTCAGATCAAGCTGGCGGGGGGATGGTGTCAGGCCGGAGTTTGAGCGCAGGCGCACAGTAACTTCTTCAGGGGAGACCCGTAGCAGGGTCATGCCGTTGGGCAGGCCGTGGAAAGTCAGGGGAACCGGGACGATGGCTACTTCTCCCTGACGGGCTGAAAGTAATAGCCAGATGACCGTAACGCCCAGCAATATTGCTGATTTTGGCAGCAGATCGCTGAAGATGCGCCTTGCCAAGGTGCGTTTCTGCTGCTGGTCTGCGGGGGTGAACAACGCTTCCAGTTTGCGTTTGAGGTGGTCGGCGGTTTGGAAGACCGCCAGCTCGCCTCTTTCTGCCAGTGATACCTCGCCCCGTTCTTCCGATACGACCAGTACGATGGCGTCGGTCCGTTCTGTCAGGCCGAGGGCTGCCCGGTGGCGGGTACCGTACTGTTGGGGGAGGTGCTGTGCATCGGATAGCGGCAGCAGGCAGGCGGCCTGTACGATCCGTTCATCGCGGATCAGTACCGCCCCATCGTGCAGCGGGGTGCCGTCCTGGAAGATGCTGCTTAAAAGTGGAGCGGAGACCAGGGCTTCCAGTGGAATACCGTTGCTCAGGTGGTCATCAAGCGGGTCGGTGCGTTGGAAGACAATAATGGCGCCGCAGCGGTTTTGGGCCAGGGTAAAGGCTGCATCTGCCAGGGTGTTGGGGCCGGAACAGTACTGCTTGCTGTCACCGCCTACCAGTTCCCTGAGCTTGCTGAAGCGGTAAAGTGTCTGGCGGATTTCGTTCTGGAATATGACGACGATCACCACAATGATCACGGTGCCCAACTGCTGCAGGACCCAGCTGGTCATATGCAGGCCGGTCTGACGGGTGATAAAATAGATGGCCGTAATGGTGCCAAGACCAGCCATAACCTGTATGGCTCGACTCTTGCGGAACCATGAATAAAGCTGATAAATCAGGATACTCATGATCAGTATGTCGAGTATGTCCTGCACTCTGAACTGGGGCATGATTGATCGATTCTCCTGTGGCAGCAGCAGGGTTGCGGGGTGTTTCTGCTGGCATGGAGCGGTAAAGTGTGCTAGATGATAAGGCCTTGTCTTATATCATCAAACGTTCGCTGAAGGGTACAAAAAACCATGTTCAGGCTATCGCAAAAAGGGGAGCAGATCCAGCAGATGTTTGACGCCATTGCCCCCCGCTATGACTTCCTCAACCATCTGCTCAGCTTCGGGATTGATAAACGTTGGCGGCGGACGGCCGTCAGGCTGATCAAGGCTCCGGAAGGGGGCAGGGTGCTGGATGTCGCCACCGGAACCGGTGATGTCGCACTTGAGATTGCCCGGGTAACTCCGGCTTCGCTCAAAATTACCGGGGCTGACTTCAGTCCTGAAATGGTTGCCCTGGGCCAGGCCAAGATTGCCGCTTCCCCCTACGCTGACCGGATTGATTTCAAGGTTGCCCCCTGTGAAGATCTGCCCTTTGGCGCTGGTACCTTTGATTCGGTCACCATCGCCTTTGGTATCCGCAATGTCGTTGACCGCCGTTTGGGGCTGGCGGAACTCTGGCGGGTGATCAAACCCGGTGGACGCTTGGTCATTCTTGAGTTTTCTACACCCCGTTCTGCATTGTTCAGATGGGGGTATCATTTTTATTTCAAGCGGATCCTGCCATTTATCGGAGGGCTGTTTTCAAACTACAACGCCTACAAGTATCTGCCGGACTCGGTTATGGAATTCCCCTCCAGCGAGGAGTTTTGCGCCACCATGACTGACATCGGATTCAAATCGGTACGTTGTCAGGCGCTTACCTTTGGTATTGCGTCCATCTATACCGGGAGCAAAGAGTAATGCAGGTAACAGATCTTCACCGGCTGCAGCAGTGGTTTAATCGCTATGTAGCTACCTTTGAGGATCTGGACCCTGAAGGTCTGAAGAATATTCGTCTCAAGCAGGACCACACCCGGCAGGTGGTGGCCTGCATGGAGGCGTTGGCTACCGGTGAAGGACTCGGTGAAGCGGACACACGACTGGCGACAGCAGTGGCCCTGTTGCATGATGTCGGGCGTTTTCCCCAGTACCGGCGTTGGCGTACCTTCCGTGACAGCCAGTCTGACAACCATGCCCGGCTCTCCGTTGAGGTGATTCGCAGCGAAGCCCTGCTTGATCACCTGCCGGCTGAAGAACGTTTGTTGATTGAAGAAGCGGTTCGCTTTCATAACCTGCTGGAACTGCCGGATCAGATCAGTTCGCCCACTGACCGCTTCATCCGCCTGATCCGTGATGCCGATAAACTTGATATCTGGCGTGTTTTTCTTGAGTACTACCAACTGCCTGAAGAGGAGCGTGCCTCTGCAGTGGGGCTGGGATTCCCTGATCTGCCGGAGGTTACCCCGGCCTGTCTTGCCGCCCTGGCAGATGGCAGGATTGTCAAGCTGGATCAAGCCAGGGTTTTGAACGATTTTAAACTGCTCCAGATTTCCTGGGTCTATGATCTGAATTGTGCCACCACCAGGCGGCTGCTGCTGGAGCGGGAGTATCTGCCGAAGCTGGCTGCAACACTGCCTGATACTCCGCCGATACAGCAGGCGGTCGGACGTGCCCTGGCATCATTAACGGCCCGTTCCGATCAGGCGTAACTGACAAGGTCTGCGTTCTATGGTCCGGAATCTCTCAGCTTTATTCCTCCCTGTAACGGTCCTGCTGTTTTCCTGGTGGTTTCTGCTCCGTGCCCCGACGCTCTCGACGACCCATCAGGAACTGCTGCTCATGGCTCCCTACCTGCTGGCCATGGTGGCGGTGGCCTCTGCCTATCATTTCAAGCGGGGGCGCACCTGCCTGGTGCTGCTCTTGTCAACAACCGCCTATTACTGTGCATCGCGCTATGGCTCTCCAACTCTGGAAACCCCTCAGTCGCTCCTGGTTCATCATGCCTTTGCTGTCCTGCTGCCGTTTAACCTGCTGATCATTTCCCTGATGAGCGAAAAGGGGATCATCGGCAGTGTCGGTAGAATGCGGATGGCCTTTGTGCTGTTTCAGTTGCTGATATTCTGGATTACCTTTCAGCAGAAAAGCCAGACACTATGGGCAGTGCTGACCCGGCCGATTATTCAGTCCCGGCTGTTTGAACTGCAGCATCTGCCTCAAATCAGTCTGTTGCTGCTGCTGCTGGCAGTGGGAATAATTACCAGGCGTACCTGGCAGCGTCAGTCCCCCCTTGATGGTGCTTTTTTTGGAACGGCAATTGCCTTTGGTCTCTTGCTGGCAAAGCCTGATATCCCCTATATTGCCCCGGTGTTCAATAGCGCCATTGGTCTCATCTTTATTTTGGCTATTATTCAAGATTCTCACAATATGGCTTTCCGGGATGATATGACAGGACTACCTTCTCGGCGAGCGCTGAATGAACTGCTGCGCGGTCTGGGCAATCGCTATGCCATAGCCATGGTGGATGTTGATCACTTTAAGCGCTTTAACGATACCTACGGCCATGATGTGGGGGATCAGGTGCTGAAAGTGGTCGCAAGCCGTTTGATGGCGGTTTCCGGTGGCGGACGTCCCTTCAGGTATGGCGGTGAGGAGTTTACCGTCATTTTCACCGGTAAAACAGCAAAGGATGCCGCACCACACCTTGAAAAGCTACGCAAGTCGATTGAAGAGTACAAAATGGCCCTGCGTTCCGATGAGCGTCCCAAGGATGATATCAAGGGGCAGGTAAGTCGTACCAAACCATACGGAGGCAGGGATGTCTCGGTAACGGTCAGTATCGGAGTGGCAGAGTCAGGCGGTCGTTATGCCTCTGTTGAAGAGGTAATCAAGGCTTCAGACACCGCCTTGTATCGTGCTAAAAGTAGTGGCCGTAATCAGGTTTGTCTGGCAGGCCAACGTTAGCCATGTCTGTATGTAGAGAAGGAGAGAGAATGACCGTTACTTCGTCTTGTCAACTGCCGGTAGAGAAACTGCGCTGGATCTGTGATCCGGAGCAGTTCGATTTTACCACCACTGCTGATCTGCCGGACCTGGTGGATGCAGTCGGGCAGGAACGCGCGCTGCGTTCCATTGAATTTGGACTGGGGGTCAGGGAAACCGGCTTTAACCTCTATATCTCCGGCCAGACCGGCACCGGGCGCACCTCAACCATTCGTAACCTGCTGCGTCAACGGGCCAAGGATGAGCCGACCCCTGACGACTGGGTCTATGTCTATAATTTTAAGGATGCTGATAATCCAATCTCGCTATCGCTTCCGGCTGGCCGGGGCAGTGAACTGACTGCTGACATGAAGGAACTGGTGGAGGCGTTCAAGAAGGATATTCCCAAGGCACTGGAAAGTAAGGAGTATGAGTCTCGCCGCACTGAGGTGCTGGAGCAGTATCAGACACAGAGTAATGAACTGTTTGATACCCTTGAGACAGAATCAGAAAAGCATGGTTTTGTGCTGCAACGGACCGTGTCCGGGTTGGTGATAGTACCTCAGAAGGATGACCATAATTTTACCCAGGATGAGTACGATGCCCTGACAGAAGAGGAACGTGCCAAACTTGAGGAACAGGGGAAGCTGCTGACAGAACGCCTGAACGATGTCCTGCGTCAGGTGCGGGATAACGAGAAGGCCACCAAGGATGCCCTGGCTCAGGCAGACCGTGAATTGGGGCTTTCCTGTCTGGGGCATCGACTGGATCCGCTGCGGGAAAAGTACGCCGGTCTGGAAAAGGTGCTGGAATATCTGGAAACCGTGCAGGAAGATATCCTTAAAAACCTTGAGGACTTTAAGCCTCAGCCAACGCAGCCCCAGATTCCCGGACTGAAAATAGCCCGTCAGGAGCCCAGTTTTGAGCGTTATGAGGTTAACCTGCTGGTGGATAACAAGGAGACGGAAGGGGCGCCGATCGTCTTTGAGTCCAACCCCACCTATAATAACCTGTTTGGCAGGATTGAGCATGTCATGCAGTACGGTGGTGTGGCAGTCACTGACTTTACCATGATCAAGTCCGGTGCTCTGCATCGGGCCAATGGTGGCTACCTGGTAATTGATGCCCGCGAGGTGTTGATCAACCCCTTTGTCTGGGATTCTCTGAAACGCTGTATCCGTACCGCAGAGATCAGGATTGAGGATGTGCTGGAGCAGTATCGCTTCATGACCATGGTATCGCTCAAGCCGGAGCCGGTGCCGTTATCAGCCAAGATTGTGTTGGTGGGCACCCCCTGGATCTATTATCTGCTCTATTATCAGGACCCTGATTATCGCAAATTCTTCAAGGTCAAGGCGGAGTTTGACAGCTCGGTCTCCCGAACACCTGAAGTTATGCACGAATATGCCCTGTTTGTGGCTACTCTTTGCCGTGACAAACAGCTGTTGCATTTTGACCGGGCCGGGGTAGCCTGCCTGCTTGAGTACACGGCCAGGATGGTTGATGATCAGCAGAAACTGTCATCCCGATTTATGGAAATTGCCGATTTTGTTCGAGAAGCCAGTTTCTGGGCCGAACGTGATGGTCATGAGGTGATTACCTGCAGTGATGTCCGTCGGGCAGCCGAGGAACAACTCTACCGTGTCAACCGGATCGAAGAGCGGATGCAGGAACTGTTTGATGACGGCACCATCATGGTGGATACCGATGGCGCCGTGGTGGGCCAGATCAACGGCCTATCGGTTATTTCGCTGGGGGATCATGTTTTTGGGCGGCCTTCCCGGATTACGGCCCGGATCTGGCTGGGGCAGGCCGGTATGGTGAATGTAGAGCGGGAGGTTAAGCTGTCCGGCCCGATTCATGATAAAGGGGTTTTGATTCTGACCGGGTATCTGGGGGGGCTGTTTGCCCGCACCCATCCTCTTTCCCTCTCTGCTTCGATCTGCTTTGAACAGAATTATGACGGGGTGGAAGGGGATAGTGCCTCATCTACTGAACTCTACGCCCTGCTTTCAGCCCTGTCAGGCCTGCCGATCAGGCAGGGGATTGCGGTGACCGGCAGCGTTAACCAGCGGGGGCAGATTCAGCCGATTGGTGGTGTAAATCACAAGATTGAAGGATTCTATGCGGTTTGTAAGGCGAAAGGGTTAACCGGAGAACAGGGGGTTGTGATTCCCAAGACCAATGAGCGTCACCTGATGCTGAAGGAAGAGGTGGTGGAAGCGATTGCTGCCGGCAAGTTCCACCTCTGGAGCATTGAGACCATTGAAGAGGGGATCGAGCTTCTGACCGGTGTGCAGGCCGGCACCGCTGGCAAGAACGGCTCCTTTCCGAAGGGCACGGTCTTCCATCAGGTTGCACAAACCCTGAAGAAGATGCATACCCGGATGCACGACGAAGATGATGATAAAAAGAAGGCTGCAGGCCGCAAGAAGAAGGCCGTAACTGCCGGTAAGAAAAAGTCTGCTGAAACAGACAGGGAGGCATAAGATGGGGATTTCCTGGAGAGAAGACCTTGCCATAGGGGTTGAGCAGATTGACAGTCAGCATAAAGAGCTGCTGGCCCGTTTTGATCTGCTGTTAAACTCCTGCAAGGAAGGCAAGGGGCGTGAAGAGGTGCTGCATCTGCTGTCATTTCTGGATGAGTACGTGATCAGCCACTTTGGTGATGAAGAGGTGCTGCAGAAAAAGAGCGGTTTTCCTGAGTATGAGGCACATCATGCGGAGCACGTCGGGTTTATTGCCCGGATCGCCGAGTTGAAAGAGCGGATGCGTACCGACGGCAGCGTACAGATTGATCACGTGCTGGATACCAATAAGCTGCTGCTGGATTGGCTGCTGCGGCACATCTCAGTCAGAGACAAGGCGGTAGGCAGGCATCTGAAGGGGCAGGAAAGCGTTTCGAAGTAGTCGTTCGCACCTGATACAAGACAAGCGCCCTGTTCGCTGATGCTGACAGGGCGCTTGTCTGTGTGGAATGAAGCAAAAAAAATCAGTTGCAGTCTTCCCGCCAGAGGCATTGATCCTGACCGCAGACAGCTGCCTTGCCGGTGGCATAGCATGGGTCGTTGCCTTCGGCCTGCTGTATCTGCTGAATCAGGTCTGCCTTACGCAGTTTGCCTGCCTTAATGCCCAGTTCTGCCGCAATTTTTTTGACGTCATCCAACTTCATGGTCCGTCTCCTTTCCCGCATGTTCTTATGGGGTAGTATACACACTTTGGGGATCTGGTCAAATTTTCGGCAAAAAAAATACCGCCGGAACGTTCCGGCGGTATTGCAGTGGTGAAAACTTTTGGTTACAGCTTGATTCCGGCCAGTTTAAACAGCGCTTCCTTGTATTTGTCGCCGGTCTTGGTCACGATCTCTTCCGGCAGCGGCGGTGCCGGCGCGGTTTTGCCCCAGTCCAGGGTCTCCAGATAATCCCGCAGGAACTGCTTGTCAAAGCTGGGCTGAGCGCCACCCGGCTGATACTGGTCTTTGGGCCAGAAACGGCTGGAATCAGGTGTCAGACATTCATCAATAATGATCAGCTTGCCTTCATAGACACCAAACTCAAACTTGGTGTCGGCAATGATGATCCCTTTCTGGTCGGCGATATCACGGGCACGGCAGTAGATGCGGATGGTGGCTTCGCGGGCCTGTTCTGCCAGCTCTTTGCCGCATATCCGTGCCACCTCGTCAAAGCTGATGTTTTCGTCATGGGTACCCAGCTCTGCCTTGGTGGAGGGGGTAAAGATCGGTTCCGCCAGACGATCGGACTCCTTCAGCCCTTCCGGCAGCTTGATGCCGCAGATAGAGCCGGTGGCCTTGTAGTCCTTCCAGCCGGAACCGGAGACATAGCCACGCACGATACACTCGGCAGCCAGCGGTTCAGCTTTTTTAACCAGCATGGAGCGACCTGCCAGAACATCGGCATACGGTTGGCAGGCGGCAGGGTAGTCAGCCACATCAGTGGAGATAATATGGTTGGGAATAATATCTTCCATCTGGCTGAACCAGAATTTTGAGATCTGGGTCAGTACGATCCCCTTGTCAGGAATCGGCTCATTCATGATCACGTCAAAGGCCGAAATCCGGTCTGACGTGACCATCAGCAGGGCATCGCCCAGATCGTAAATATCACGTACCTTGCCGCGGGTGACCAGCTTCAGGCCGGGGAAATCGGTTTGTTTAACAGGCTGGGACATATCAGCTCTCCTTTGGTTTCAGCATTACTGATTCGCGGCGGTCAACGCCGGATTAATGACAATTTTGGCCTTGCTGCGCAGCTCCTTCAGCCAGATGCTCAGAGCCTCTTCCTGCTTGGCAGGCAACAGCCGCTTTTTGATTTCGTCCTTGCGGGCTGCAAAGTCGGCCTGGGGGGCAGCACTGCGCTGTTTCAGTCGTACCGCATACCAGCGGTTGTTCACCAGCATCGGCTCAGAGGCGGTTGCGCTGGTAGTGGTCAGCTCAAAGGCCTTCTCCATTAACGGTTTTGAATTACCGATACCGGGCAGATCTCCTTTGGCATTATAACCAAAGGCTGGGGTTGCCTGCAGTTTAAGGCCTGCTCCACCTGCAGCCAGTGCCTTTTGCGCCTCAACCGCTTTTTGCTTTGCAAGCTCCGCTGCTTTTACGGCGCGTACTTGCTGTTCAACCGTGGCGCGCACCTGTGTTAGTGGCGGTAGTTCAGCTGCCTTCTTCTCTTTTACCTTGAAGATGTAGACCCCTTTTGCTGTTTCAATCGGGCCGCCCAGCTCGCCTTGCTTCAGCTCAAAGGCCTTCTTGATCAGGGCTGCTTCGCCAGTCAGGGCTGCCGGAGCTGTGGTTGCACTGAAAAGTGGGGAATCCTGAATCTTTGCTCCCAATTTGCCAGCCACCAGGGCCAGGTCGCCGGACTTGATGTTCTGGAACAGGGTGTCAGCAGCTTTTTCATAGAGGGCCTTGGAAGCCTTCTGGTGGATAGCATCAGTCTTGACCCGTTCTTTTACCTGCTCATAGGGTAGTGGGGCATTATCCTTGTCCATATAACGGTCAAGGTTTTTACGGTAGAATGTGTCCAGCTCTTCGGCGGTTGGCGCAGCTCCTGCAGGCTGGGCGGTATGCTCAAGTTTAAACCAGGCCAACGCAATTTTTTCAGGGGTCTTGAATTTTTCGGCATTTTTAGTCAGAAAATCCTGCAGGTCTGCATCGGTCAGTTTGACTTCGCCAGCAACATCTGTTGCTGCAAAGGAGGCATAGGAAAGCTCCAGCTTGTCCTGCTCTTTGTGAAACTGCTTCAGGGCTTCTTCATCACTGATGCTGACTTTGTCCATCACGGTCTTGCGGGTTTTGTCAATCAGCAGCTCTCGCTTTTTTGATTCCTCGTAAGCTTCGGGGGTAATTCTGTTAGCCTTCAGCATCTGCTGGTAGAGGCTGAAATCAAAGCTGCCGTTTTGCTGGAAAGCAGGCATGGCAGCGATGGCAGCGGAAATTTCTTCTTTGTTGACTGATACGCCCTGGCTCTTGGCAGCCTTCATAATCAGGGTGCTGTCAATCAGCCGGTCAATAACCTGCTGGCGAAGATTAAGCTGTTTTTCAAGTTCAGGGGTAAAGTTGCCGCCAAAGATCTGGCGATAGGTTTCAGCCATGTTCTGGTAGGCGTTCTGAAAGGCCTCGAGTGAAATGGTGGTCCGGTCAACCTTGGCTGCATAAGCGGTGCTTCTGCCCATTCCCTCGTCACCTCTGCCCCAGACCAGAAAGATGGTGCCGATGAACGACAGTACAATGATGATGAAGACGGCCTTAATAACGACCGAATCCTTCTTTTTACGTATTACATCAAGCATGGTGCCGGGCTCCTTGTCTCTGTCGGTCTCGTGGTTGTCAAAAGAGGTTGCATACTACACTAGCGCTTCAGATAAAATCAAGCTGTGATTCCCGAGGCCGGCGGTTTACAGTTAGCTGTAACTGTGCTAGGGTACGCGACTATTTGCACGGTTTGAACGCCATGCCGGGGGTGCTATGGAGTTAAGTTTTTCCCATACGAACGAAGAGGTTGACCGGCTGCTTGACCGGCTGATCAGCGCAGCAGGCGGGGTGGTACACCCACATCTGGTGCGGGAGCTGATTATTTCCTCGCTCAAGATCGGTCAGGAAACCAGTTACATGCCGGACCTGAAGCTGATCAACCGCACGCTGCGGGAGATGCGCTACACTACCCGGGTCTTTGGTCCCTACCGCGAGCGCAAAAAGGTCACCATCTTCGGTTCTGCCCGTACCCGGCCAGACGAGCCGATCTACCAGACCTGCATCCGCTTCAGCCGTCTGCTGGCGGAACAGGGCTGGATGACCATTACCGGCGGCGGTCCCGGTATCATGCAGGCCGGCAACGAAGGAGCCGGTAGCGAGAACTCCTTTGCCGTCAACATCAAGCTGCCGTTTGAGCAGAGTGCTAACCCGGTCATGCACAACAATCCCCGTTTGGTTACCTACAAATATTTCTTCAATCGTAAGGTGGCTTTTGTCAAAGAGGCCGATGCGGTGGCGGTTTTTCCGGGGGGCTTTGGTACGCTGGACGAGGCGATGGAGGTCTTTACCCTGGTGCAGACCGGCAAGACCTCGCCCAAGCCGTTGGTGCTGGTGGATGATGAAGATGGTTTCTGGGAACAGTTCTTTGAATTTGTCAAGGAACAGTTGCTGGCCAAGGGGCTGATCTCTGGCGAAGATTTTTCCATCTTCACTATTACCAAGGATGAACGCGAGGCTGCCGAGGTCATCGAGACATTTTACAAAAACTATCACTCCATCCGTTTTTATGACGACCGCATCATTGTGCGCCTTACCAGGGAGCTGCTGCCCGAACAGCTCGATATGCTGGAGCAGGAGTTTCCCGAGCTAATCCTGCCGGGGGGGCGGATTGTCAGCTGCGAGCCGCTGCTGGTTGAGGATGATGAACCGGAGCTGGCGCTGCTGCCCCGGATCAGTTTTCCCTTTAATCACTTTCATTACGGGCTGCTAATCGCCTTTATCAACCGTATAAACACGTTTTGACATTTGACAGGGGCTGTGTTAAAAAATTCCACTTTTTCTATATAGTCAGCTTTTCAGGGGATTAACCCTCGTTTGCGGGGAGTGTCGGCATCTAAGGTGAGCTATGGGATTTGACCTGGCGAACGCCACACAGGAAGAGGTTGAGCTGGCTCGTACTGAATGCCGGGCCATGGTGACCCGGCGTGCGCTGGTGTCAGGGGCAGTGGTGCTGGTGCCGCTACCGGGTACTGATCTGGTGGCGGATGTGGGGATGCTGATGCAGCTGTTGCCCAGGATCAATACCCGCTTTGGTCTTTCGCCAGAACAGGTGGAGTCGCTAAGCCCGGAACTGAAGATTATGGCTTTTGACCTGGCCAGGAGAGCCGGAACAACGCTGATTGGGAAGGTAATTACTACCAGCCTGGTTACTTCGCTGGTAAGCAAAGCTGGGTTGCGGCTGGGGATAAAAAGCATCGCGCGGTTTGTGCCACTGGTGGGGCAGGCGGCAGCGGCAGCCATCAGCGTCAGTGTAATGCGTTATATCGGCAACCAGCATGTTGACGCCTGTCATCAGCTGGCATGCCAACTGGTTGCCAAGCGCGACAGTGAAGCCTGATGGTTTTGGAAATGACAATTTCAGATAGAATCATGTACGTATTTTTTCAGGGGAGGCAGTCATGTTCAAGGGAAGCATTGTAGCTATTGTAACTCCATTCAATAACGGTGCGGTCGACGAGAAAACGCTGCGAGAGTTGGTGGATTTCCAGATTGAGAACGGTACCGATGCCATCGTGGCCTGCGGTACAACCGGAGAGTCGTCCACCCTGGATAATGAAGAGCACCTGAACGTCATCAAGATTGTTTTTGATCAGGCCAAAGGGCGTGTGCCGGTCATCGCCGGCACCGGTTCCAACTCAACTGCCGAGGCTATCCATCTGACCCGCGAGGCCAAAGCGATTGGTGTGGCCGGGGTGTTGCTGGTAACCCCGTATTACAACAAGCCTACCCAGGAAGGGTTGTATCGCCACTATACTGCCATTGCCGATGCGGTTGAGATTCCCCAGATCCTGTACAACGTACCGGGGCGTACCGGAGTTAACCTGCTGCCGGAAACCGTGGCACGCCTGGCGTCTCACAAAAATATCGTAGCGATCAAAGAGGCTACCGGCTCACTGCAGCAGGCTTCTGAAGTCATGGCACTCTGCGGCGAGCAGATCGATGTCTTTTCCGGTGACGACTTTATCACCTTCCCGATGATGGCCTGTGGAGCCAAAGGGGTCATCTCGGTCACCGCCAACATCATGCCCAAGGCGATTGGTGACCTGACTGATGCTTTCTATGCCGGTGATCTGGACAAGGCCCGCAAGCTTCATCTGGATACGCTCAAGATCAGCAACGCCATGTTCATTGAGAGCAACCCGGTGCCGGTCAAGACCGCCCTGGCGCTGATGGACAAGTGCTCCGATGAAGTGCGCCTGCCGCTGGCTCCGATGAGTGAGGCCAACAAGGCGAAGCTGGAAGCCATTATGAAAGAGTATAAGCTGATTTAAAAAGCATTCTTGCCACAGAGGGCACAGAGGACTCAGAGAAAAGTAAAAAAGCGGGTGAGGCTCGAAAATATTTTTTGGGTTAATCCCAAAGATTCAGGTTTTTATTTTCCCCGAATTTTTCCTGCTTTTAATTCTCTCTGTGCTCTGTGTCCTCTGTGGCTATTCGATTCGAGGTGTTTTATGATTAAAATAGCCGTTTGCGGCGCTGCCGGCCGCATGGGACAGAGAATTATCGTTGCTGCGGTTGAGGCTGGTTGCACCATCTCCGGTGCCCTTGAGCGGTCCGGTCATCCCCAGGTCGGGCAGGATGCCGGTCTGATTGCCGGTTGTGGTCAGTTGGGGGTTGCCATCTCCGACGATCTTAACGCCGTGGTGGCGGGTTGCGACGTGTTGATCGACTTTACCACCCCCAAGGTTTCGCTGAAGAATCTGGAAGTCTGCGGTCTGAAGAAGAAGTCAATCGTGATCGGCTCTACCGGTTTCACCCCGGATGAACGCGCTCTGGCAGCTGAACTGGCCAAGGATATTCCGGCGGTACTGGCCCCCAATATGTCGGTTGGTGTCAATGTCTGCTTTAAGGTGCTGAAGGATGTTGCCAAAACCCTTGGCGATGACTTTGATGTGGAGATTGTTGAGCTGCACCACAACAAGAAGAAAGACTCACCCAGCGGTACTGCGGTACGGATGGGTGAAGTGGTAGCTGATGCCCTGGGCCGCGACTACAATCAAGTGGCTAACTACCACCGTGAAGGGATCTGCGGCGAGCGGACCAAAGACGAAATTGGCATGCAGACTGTGCGGGGGGGCGACATCATCGGTGAGCATACGGTCTACTTCATCGGCCAGGGTGAACGGATCGAGATATCCCACCGTGCCATGACCCGTGACATGTTCTCCCGTGGCTCTGTTCGCGCTGCCAAATGGGTGGTCGGAAAACCTCCCGGACTCTACGATATGCAGGATGTGCTGGGGCTTAAATAAATTATGAACGACAAAATATTCTGGAGGATTCTCCCCTAATGGCAAAAATCAATGACAACTACTTGAAGTTAAAAGCTGGATACCTGTTCCCCGAGATCGGCCGTCGTGTGCGTGAGTTCACTGCCGCCAATCCGGATGCCAAGGTTATCCGCCTGGGGATCGGCGACGTGACCCGTCCCCTGGCCCCGGCTGTGCTGAAGGCGTTTCACGACGCCGTGGACGATCTGGCCACCACCGACAAGTTTGCCGGCTACGGCCCTGAACAGGGCTACGACTGGTTGATCAACGCCATTATCGAGAAATCCTACAAACCACTGGGTGTGTCGCTGAAGACCGAAGAGATGTTCATCTCCGACGGTTCCAAGTGCGACTGCGCCAACATCCTGGATATCTTCGCCCTGGACAACGTGGTGGCCATCGGCGATCCGGTCTACCCGGTCTACAACGATACCAACGTCATGATCGGCCGCACCGGCGAGGCC
>CAZNWF010000019.1:0-36469 GCA_964576485.1 uncultured Geobacter sp.
AGGTGGCATAGGTGGAGAACTTGTAGCCGCGTTGATATTCGAACTTGTCCACCGCCTTCATCAGGCCGATGTTGCCTTCCTGAATCAGGTCAAGGAACTGCAGGCCGCGGTTGGTATATTTCTTGGCGATTGAAACCACCAGCCGCAGGTTGGCTTCAATCAGTTCTGACTTGGCGATACGGGCCTTGTGCTCACCTTCACGGATCGCCCGGATCGCCTTGGAAAGTTCGCTTGCCTTGAAGCCTGACTCCTGCTCAACCTTGGTCAGCTTACGGGCGGCATTCTTGAGGCGTTTTTCAACCTTCTGGAAGTCATCTTCATTCAGTTTCAAAGGTTTGAGGGCAGCCATCCCCTTGGCCTCATCAACCCGGAATTTCTCCACCAGTTCAGCCAGTTTGTCAGGTGGTACAATGGAATGCACTTCGGTCAGTTCGTTTTTAACCCGGTTAACCTTAGAGGAGAGCTCTTTCAAACGGTCGGCAACCCTGGTAATATGGCGATCCTTCATGCGCAGTGACCGCAACAGTTCAGCCAACTGTTCCTTGGCCTCTTTCAGGCTTTTTTCAAGCTCTTTTTTCTTGCCTGCAGCCTTGGCAGCTTCAAGTGCTGCAGCCAGTTCGGTAACCTGCTGGTCGCAGGCCGCAATGGCATCAATTGTCTCAAGCAGGCGGATCTGCTGGACATCCTCTTCACCTTCTTCTGCATCAACATCTGGATCTTCTTCAATATCTTTGCTGATTTCAGACGGGCTGATCTGGAACTTGCGCAGTTTGTCACCCAGTACAAGCACTTCTTTAACGGTAATCGGGGTGTTGAGGATGATGCCAGCCACCTCTCGGTCACCGTCTTCAATCCGTTTGGCGATCTCTACTTCACCCTCACGGGTCAGCAGTGATACGGAACCCATTTCACGCAGGTACATCCGAACCGGGTCGCTGGTGCGGCCGATGGCGCCTGGCTCAAACTCAACCTCTTCTGCCTCGCCTTCGGCTTCTTCTTCCCCTTCTTCAAGATCAATCTTGATCTTGGGGATCTTGACCTTCTGAGCAGAGTCAACGATCTCAATATCCATGTCGCCGAACATGCCCATGACGTCATCAATCTGATCGGTGGCAATATCCGGAGGGAGGATGTCATTTACTTCGTCAAAGGTCAGAAAACCCTTTTCTTTGCCTATATCAATCAACTGCTTAACATCATCAATGTTTTTCTTGGCCATGGGGATGGGTACCTTTGTAAAATACTGAGTATGATTACTTATAGCGCCGATTTCTTATTACGCAACTGATCGGCTAATTTTAACAATTCCTGATACTCTTCACTGTCTTCGGGCAATGTTGACAGTCTGAGGGCAATCTGTTTCAGGCCGCCGGTTTCTTTTTCCTTCTGTCTCTTCAGGCATTGCCGCAGGGCGGATCGCCAGTCGATACCGGCCAGGTGTTGATCCTGAACCAGCAAGCGGGCAACCAGCTCTTTCTGTTCTTCCTGCTCAAGCTGTGCCAGCAGGTTATGCCAGATCGGCCCTTCCTGATGGTTGCAGGCAGTGTCACGTATCGCCTGGGCCAGTGGCAGGTGCTGCTGGTCAAACAGCTGCTGAAGCTCAAGACCCTGTAATTCCTGGCGGACTTCAGGGTAGCTTGCCAGCAGGCTCAACAGGGTTTCCTGTGTCTGTATGCCGATGTCTCGTTGGGCAGGCCGTTGCGCTGGCTTTGTTGCTGTCTGAGGCTGCTGTTTCTGTTCGCTGCGTTGTCCTGCCAGTCGTCGCCGGAATGCCGGTGGATCAACCCCCAGCAAGCGGCAGATCTCTTTCAGGTACAGATCCCGCTCTACCGGATCCTTAATCCGTTGAAAACGGGGGATGATTTCATCCATCAACCGTACCCGCTGGTCTACACTGTCAGCCGGTGTCTTTGCCAGAAGCCAGTGCAGGAACTGTTCAAAGGCCGGTTTTGCCGCTGCAACCCGCTGGTTGAATGCCTCGACGCCATGCTTCTGCAACAGGCTGTCGGGATCTTCGCCCTGGGGCAGATTGATCACGTAGACCGGCAGCGCCTGTTCAAGGCAGAGTTCCATGGCCCGTACCGTGGCCTTGCGTCCGGCGTTATCACCGTCAAACAGCAGGCAGACCCGCCCGGCATGTTTCTTTAACAGGCCGATATGACCGTCGGTCAGCGCCGTGCCGCAGGTGGCCAGGGCGTTACGTATCCCGGCCCGGTAGAGGGCCAGGTGGTCAAAATAGCCCTCCACAATAATCGCAGTGCCGCTCTGTCTGATATCCCGCAGGGCCAGATCAACCCCGAACAGCACGCTGCTCTTGTGGTACAGTGGCGATTCCGGCGAGTTGATGTACTTGGGCAGGCTGTTATCCAGCACCCGGCCCGCAAAACCGATCGGTTGCCCCTGCTTGTCCCTTATCGGAAAGATCAGCCGGTTGTGCAGCAGGTCGTACCAGCCCCGGTCTCCCCTGCGGATGATCCCCAGCTGTTCTGCCAGTTCAAGCGGTAACCCTTTGGCCTTCAGAAGCTGGATCAGGGTGTCGCGCCGCTCAGAGGCAAAGCCAAGCCCATAGGCAGCCGATGTCTCCGGGTCTACTTCCCGTTCCTGCAGATAGCTGCGTGCTGCGGCACCTTCCGGTTTTCGGGTCAGGGTGTCACGGTAGTGCTCTGCAGTCACCAGCATGATCGTGCGTTGTTGATCGCGTTCTGTCTTGAGCTGCTTTTCAGCGTCGGTCAAAGGACGATCTTCAATGGCCACGCCAGCGCGTGCAGCCAGTTTGCGCAGCGCCTCAGGGAAGCTGATCCCCTCAATCTTCATCACAAAGGAGAAGATATCGCCACCGGCACCGCAGCCAAAGCAATGAAAAATTTCTCTGGCTGGATTGACGTTAAAAGAGGGCGTTTTTTCGCCATGAAACGGGCAGAGCCCCAGAAAATTTGAGCCACTGCGCTTCAGGGAAACGTATTCACCAATGACCTCAGCAATGGAGAGCCGTTCAGCAACCTCTCTGACGGTGTCATTACGGTTCATGGTGTTTGTTGCCGAAACGTCTTGGCTCGATCTATTGTCGTGCCGCCAAACTGTGCCAGCGGTAGAGCAAAGGAATGCTTTTGGACCGTATCCTTGAACTGAAAGGCAAACGGGATCGCAAGCACGGCGTAAAAGAACATTCCCAGTATTAGTGCAGCTTCAAGACAACCGATCACCATGCCGCCCAGGCGGTTAACCCATCCCAGCAGGGCAAGTTTAATCAGGTTGGTCAGCAGATTACCCAACAGGTGGGCCGCCAGTCCAACCAAGATTAACAGGGTTACAAAGGCGATCATCCGTGCAGCTACCGGCGGAACCATTCCCTGTAACAGTACCGCTGCTTGTTCATGGAACCGAAAGGCCATCCAGCCTCCCAGCAGCAGCGCTGTCAGGGCGGCAACCTCTTTGACAAGGCCTCGTAGCAGGCCTCTTAATGCCCCAAGGGCCAGCACGGTCAGGATAGTGATGTCGAGCAGGCTCATAGCATGGTATCCATGGAAGACGGAAACGGGGCTTTCTTGCGAAAGCCCCGTTCGTTACTGCATACCGGATCGTACGTGGAAGAGAGGAGGTGGGATCCGGCTTCGATGGCCGTTAGTCCATCATCTTACGCTGTTTCTTCAGGGCGCGCTTGCGTGCTGCAATCGCCTTCTTCTTGCGCTTGATGCTGGGCTTTTCATAGTGCTCACGCTTGCGGACCTCAGAGAGGATCCCCGCCTTTTCGCACTGCTTCTTGAACTTCTTCAGAGCGAGATCAAATGGCTCATTTTCCCGAATTCGTACTCCTGGCATCCATTATCCCTCCCCCCGTCGTAAGATACGTGTATGGAAACAGCGGCTGCTGTTAACAATGCCTAGGTGTATTTTTTTGTGAGCTTCGTATACTAGCAGCAAATTCTCTGATGTCAACTGAATATCTGGGTGAATGGTGTTATTCCTTCCGGGCGGCCTTTTCGGCGATGCCCGAGGTGCCAAAGCGGCGCTGTAGTTCTGACCAGACAGCATCAGCCGGAATATCCCGTGCTGCCAGCAGTACCAGGCTGTGATAAAACAGGTCGGCGGTTTCGTAGACCAGCTCGGCGTTCGTACCACCTTTGCCGGCAATCACCACTTCGGTGGCCTCTTCCCCAACCTTCTTAAGAATCTTGTCCAGACCTTTGTGCAGCAGGGAGGCGGTATAGGAGCTGTCCGGCGAGGCCCCTTTGCGGGAGAGGATCACCTGATACAGTTCATCAAGAATATGTTGTTGGCTCATCTGGCTAGACCATCCTGACCGGGACACCGTGCCCCTGTAGATACTGTTTGGCTTCCTGTACCGTATGCTGCCGGAAATGGAAGATGGAAGCGGCCAGGCAGGCTGAGGCTCCTGCAGTCGTGAAGCCATCATAGAGATGCTCAAGGTTGCCGACGCCGCCGGAGGCGATTACCGGTATTGAAACAGCATCAACCACGGCACGGGTCAGGGCAAGGTCATAGCCGTCCTTTGTGCCATCACGATCCATACTGGTCAGCAGGATCTCGCCGGCTCCAAAGGATTCCATCCGGGTGGCCCACTCCACGGCATCAATGCCGGTCGGCTTGCGGCCTCCGTGGGTATAGACCTCCCAACGTTGTTCGCCCGGTACCTGGCGGGCATCAATGGCCACTACGGTACATTGGGAGCCGAACCGTTCGGCAGCTTCATTCACAAATTCAGGTCGGCTGACTGCAGCGGTGTTGATCGAAACCTTATCGGCCCCGGCATTCAACATGCGACGGATATCCTCCACCACCCGGATACCGCCGCCAACAGTCAGCGGCATAAAGACCCGCTCTGCGGTGCGGCGTACCACATCCACCATGGTGTCGCGTCCGTCGCTGGAGGCGGTGATATCCAGAAAGGTCAGCTCATCAGCCCCCTGCTGGTCATAGGCCTCGGCAATCTCCACCGGATCGCCGGCGTCGCGCAGCTCAAGAAACTGGACCCCTTTGACCACCCGGCCACCGGTTACGTCCAGACAGGGGATGATACGACGGGTCAGCATTGGCAGCCCCGTTTGGTCAGGTCAATCGCCTCGCGCAGGTTGATGGCGCCGGTGTAGATCGCCTTGCCGGTAATGGCGCCGGTCACACCGCTCGCCTCAATCGCCATCAGGTTTTCGATATCCTTCAGAGATGATACCCCGCCGGAAGCGATTACCGGAATCGAGATCGCCTCGGCAAGGCTCTTGGTCGCTTCCAGGTTGGGGCCGCCCATCATGCCGTCGCGGCTGATGTCGGTGTAGATGATGGCGGCAACACCACAGTCTTCAAACTTCTTTGCCAGATCAACCGCGCTGATGTTCGTCAGTTCGGCCCAGCCCTGTACCGCCACCATGCCGTTTTTGGCATCAATGCCAACCACAATCTGGCCCGGAAATTTCTGACAGGCCTCGATCACCAGTTGCGGGTTGCGCTGGGCAGCGGTGCCGATGATGACACGGGACAGCCCCAGGCTAAGATAGGCCTCAATGGTGGCGATATCGCGGATGCCGCCACCAAGCTGGGCCGGGATGGTGATCGCCTTGATGATCGCCTCAATGGCGGCCTTGTTCTTGGGGATACCGGCAAAGGCGCCGTCCAGATCCACCAGATGCAGCAGTTCTGCACCGGCCTCCTGCCAGGTCAGGGCCTGCTGGGCAGGGTTGTCGGAAAACACGGTGTCGCGGTGCATCTCGCCCTGTTCCAGGCGGACGCAGTTACCGCCTTTTAAGTCTATGGCAGGTATGACTATCATAAAAACCTTTCGAATCTAGGTAGCCACAGAGGACACAGAGGTCTCAGAGAAAGGTAAAATCTAAAGGTACAGGGTTTTGGGTTTTAACCCGTTAGAATTCAGATTTTAGGGTTTTGTTTTTCTCTCTGTGTACTCTGTGATCTCTGTGGCAATAACTAACCTTTTATCTCGGCAAAATTCTTCAGCATCTGCAGGCCGATTCCCTGCGATTTTTCAGGGTGGAACTGGGTGGCCATGACATTATCCTTGCGGATGGCGGCGCAGAACTCCAGGCCGTAGCTGCAGGTGGCCGCTACGGCTGACGGGTCATCCGGCTTGACGTAGTAGGAGTGCACAAAATAAACGTTGCTACCGTCGCTGATATCATTAAACAGCGGTGTTTCGGCCTTGAGAGAAATCTGGTTCCAGCCCATGTGGGGTACTGGCAGTTTTTCTCCCCCCTCCTGCATCCCTTCTGGGAAACGGACTACCCTGCCCGGAATCACCCCCAGGCCTTTATGCAGACCAAACTCTTCGCTTTCGGTAAAGAGCAGTTGCAGCCCCAGACATATCCCCAGAAAAGGTCGTCCTTCGGCAATCACTTGCAGGATCGGCTCAACAAACCCACCCTGTTCCAGATTGTGGATACAGTCACGGAAGGCACCCACGCCGGGCAGTACGATCTTGTCTGCCGCAAGCAGTTGTGTCGGGTCAGCGGTTATCTCTGCAGCAAAGCCTATTCGCTCGAATCCTTTCTGAACTGAGCGCAGGTTGCCCATACCATAGTCAATAATTGCAATCATTTGATACCGTTCTTAATCAGGTGAGGACCGTAGTTTTTGTCCTGACCCTTGATATGGTCAACCAGCCATTTTTGCAGGAAGGTGATTACATCCTGGGTTAGCAGGGTCTCGCCACTCTGAAATTTGCCGATCAGTGCGACTACCTGATCCACCAGGTTTTTGTGCAGAATCTTGTGGTTGGCGACATCAGGATAATGGGTCTGGTCAAAGGCCTTCTCCTCGTCAGCAAAATGGTTGACCGTATAGTCAGCCAGTCCGTGCAGAATTTTGCCGATTACCTCTCTGGTCCTCTTTTGCTGCATGGCATCGTGCAGCTCATTGACCATGTTGAACAGTACCTTGTGCTGCTCGTCAAATTTTTGGATGCCGGTAGAGAAACTGGCATCCCAGGTCAGTGCGCTGGCAAGCTTGAAGTGACCCACTAACTGATGCAGCTCATCCACCTGTTCGGCCAGCTTGACCGTTGCCTCAGTGGTGCCACGGGCATTGTCTACGTTGCGGTTGACTACTTCAGTGATCATCTGGATGTTGCTGGTAATTTCGCAGGTGGTGGCGGTCTGTTCTTCTGCAGCGGTTGCCACCTGATTGATCTGCAGGGCAAGTTCATTGATCATGTTCAGGATATCTTCCAACGCTTCACCGGAGCGGGTGGTGCCTTCGGTGCCCCGTTTAACCTCTTCAACCCCTTCAGACATGGATTTTACCGCTGATTGGGTCTCTGTCTGGATAGTCTTGATCATACCGGCGATCTCTTTGGTGGCCCGGGTGGTCCGTTCAGCCAAGGCGCGTACTTCATCGGCAACCACGGCAAAACCCCGGCCCATCTCGCCGGCCCGGGCAGCTTCAATGGCTGCGTTCAGAGCCAGCAGATTGGTTTGATCGGCAATATCCTCAATGGTGCCCACAATGGCGCCAATCTGGTCTGAACGTTGCCCCAGTCCTTCAACCGTGGTTGATGATTGCATGACCCGCTTGGCAATATTTTCCATAACATCAGCGCTACTGCGGACGATCTGTGCGCCGGAGGTGGTCTGCTCAGTTGCCTTTTGGGAGTTTTCAGCTGCATAGAGGCAGTTGCGGGCGATGTCTGACGAGGTGGCTGACATCTCTTCGCTGGCCGTGGCAATCGTGCCGGCCTGCATGGCCACCTCTTCTGCCGCATCAGCCATGGCATTGGTGGTGTTCTGTACCAGGCTTACCGAATCCCTGACCAGATCCGCTACGGAAAAGAATTTGCGCATGGCCTGATTCATGTCGTTCATCATGGCATTAAAAGCCACGCCCAGACGGCCGATTTCACCAGATGCATTGGTTTCTGCCCGTACAGACAGATCACCGGCAGCTGCCTTTTCCATGGCAGCCACGATCCCGGCCAGGGGTTTAAAGGCTTGATTACAGAGCCACCAGAGCACTGTGGACGAGGCCACCAGCAGCACCAGACCCAGCAGAAGTCCGTTCAGCATGCTGCCGGTTTTGTTTAACAGGGTTAAGAGCAAAACGGCAGCAAACACAACAATAGCATTGCCAAAGATGATCCGGCCGGTGAATGACATGGTGAACCTCCTGGTTCAAGTAACCTGCAATGAAATGTCTAGCCTGTCAGTCTGCTGAAATCTGCAATCCTGCTAAAAAGCCGGTTGATGGCGGTTAATAGTGCCAAACGGTTGGTTCGTACTGCGACGTCATCTGCCATGACCATAACGGCGTCAAAGAAGGCATCGACGGCCCATTTTAAACCGGCAATGTCGGAGAGTGCTTCCAGATACTGATGGCATTCAATCTTTTCCTGGGTAGCAGTTTTAGTTTCTTGCAGAACCCGGTAGAGCGTGTGCTCTGCCTCATCCTGGAACAGGGCAGGGTCAACCGGTGCATCCACACCTTCCTTGACAATGTTGCAGACCCGTTTAAAGGCGACGGTCAAGGGCTGGAAATCATCCCGTTGACGGAAGGTGTCCAGGGCGCGGATCCGCTCGTCACAGTCAGCCAGATCATCAAATCCGGCAGCAACGGCAGCTTCGACCACGTCAGCTGGATGGCCGTTGCCCAGCAGGTTGACAAAACGACCCCGGAAAAACTCCAGCAGATCGCGCTGCACTTCGTTGCGGGGGCGGGTGAGTTTTGCGGCTAGCAGATCAAGCGATGAGCTGATCAATCCTGACAACGACAGACGATAGCCCTTGTCCAGAATGATGCTGATCATGCCGATGGTGGCCCGGCGCAGGGCATAGGGGTCGGCAGCGCCGGTTGGGATCAGGCCGACACTAAAGCAACCGCAGAGGGTGTCCAGCTTGTCAGCCAGGGAAACAAAGGCGCCGCTATCCGAGGCAGGCAGTTCGCCACCTGCCTGGACCGGCAGGTAATGCTCGGCAATGGCGTTGGCCACTGCGGCTTCCTCGCCATCATGCAGGGCGTACTCGCGTCCCATGATCCCCTGCACTTCAGGGAATTCACCCACCATGCCGGAGACCAGATCAGCCTTGCAGAGAAAGGCTGCCCGGCTGGTCTGGTGCTTGACAGACGGATTGAGCTGGTCAGCCAGCAGTTCAGCCAGGGCACGGAAACGCTCCATCTTTTCATAGGAGGTGCCCAGCCTCTGCTGATACACCACGCTTTTAAGTGACTCAACCCGGCTTTCAAGTCGCACCTTATGGTCTTCATCAAAGAAAAAACGGGCATCAGAGAGACGGGCCCGCAGCACCCGTTCATTGCCTTTAACTACTACGGACGGATCTTCGGCCAGGGTATTGGGGATGGTAATGAAGAAGGGTAGCAGCTTGCCGTTTTCATCCACCACTGAGAAATAGCGCTGGTGGGAACGCATGGAGGTGATCAGCACCTCTTTGGGCACCACCAGAAACTCGGCCGGAATGCTGCCGATAATGGCACTGGGATACTCCACCAGATAGGTTACCTCATCCAGCAGGGCTTCATCCGGCAGCAGGTGCCCGCCGGTGGTCTTGGCAATCCGGTGGGTCTCTTTGCGGATGATCTCTTTACGGCGTTCCTGATCTACAATGACAAAGTGGCGTTCGCACTCCTCCAGATAGTGGATAAAGTCCCGTACCGGAAAGGTGCTGTTGGCCATAAAACGGTGGCCGCGGGAGATGTTGCCGCTCTGGATCGGACCAAAGGAGAACGGCACCACAACGCCGTCAAACAGGGCAACAATCCAGTGTACCGGACGGGCAAAACGGACATCAAGATCAGCCCAGCGCATTGATTTCTTGAATGGGATGCCAGACACCAGCCGGGGCAGGATCTCGGCCAGCAGTTCATGGGTCGGACGTCCGGTCTCCTGCTTGGTAACCGCCAGATACTCGCCCTTGTCAGTGCTGATAACCTGTAGGGCAGAGACATCCACCCCCTGGCCACGGGCAAACCCTTCGGCAGCCTTGGTCGGTTTGCCATCGGCATCAAAGGCCGCCTTTTTGGAGGGGCCCATGGCGGTCAGTTCGGCATCAGGCTGAACCGTTGGCAGCCCTTTAATGTGCAGTGTCAGGCGGCGCGGTGTTCCCATGGTGACCATGGTATCAAAACAGAGCCGGGCAGTCTCAAGCTCTTTGCGGATCATCTCTTCAATTGATGCAAGCGCCTTGGGGACAAATCCGGCCGGGATCTCCTCAGCACCAATTTCAAGTAGCAGTTCCCTGGTCATGGTCTAGTTTCCCCCTTTCAGCATTGGAAAGCCCAGGCGTTCCCGCTGGCGGACATAGCCTTCAGCGCAGAGACGGGCCACGTTGCGTACCCTGCCGATGTAGGAGGCCCGTTCGGTGACCGAGATGGCGCCACGGGCGTCCAGCAGGTTAAAGGTGTGGGAACATTTCATCACAAAATCATAGGCCGGGAAGACCAGATCCTTTTCAGCCAGACGAATACACTCTTTTTCGTATTTGCCGAACAGTTCCAGCAGCAGGGCTACATCAGCCTCTTCAAAATTATAGGTGGAAAACTCAACCTCGGTCTGGTGGTGGATGTCACCATACTTGACCCCCTTGACCCACTCCAGGTCATAGACATTGTCAACCCCCTGCAGGTACATGGCGATCCGTTCGCAGCCGTAGGTGATTTCGGATGAAACCGGTTTCAGGTCTATCCCGCCAGCCTGTTGAAAGTAGGTGAACTGGGTGATCTCCATCCCGTCCAGCCAGACCTCCCAGCCCAGTCCCCAGGCGCCAAGAGTCGGTGATTCCCAGTCGTCCTCCACAAAACGGATGTCATGCTGGCTTGGATTGACCCCGAAGGCGCGCAGGGAATCCAGGTACAGATCCAGAATGTTGGCCGGTGATGGCTTCATAATGACCTGAAACTGGTAGTAGTGCTGCAACCGGTTGGGGTTCTGGCCGTAGCGACCATCGGTTGGACGGCGGGATGGCTCTACATAGGCCACATTCCAGGGCTCCGGCCCAAGTACCCGTAGAAAAGTGGCCGGGTTGAAGGTGCCGGCCCCTTTTTCAGTATCATAGGGCTGTTGAATCACACAGCCCTGGTTTGCCCAGTAATTTTGGAGCGACAGGATCAGGTTCTGAAACGTCACGGTCTACCTCCGTGAGGATGAAATTGAAATAAGTTGTACAAAATACCAGTGCCAAGGGGCGCCGGTCAAGAAACTAAGTTGTTTATGGTGGACAGTTGGCGCACATGGATTTGAACAGGTTGGTACTGAGGTAACGGTCGCCCCGGTCAGGGATGATCACCACAATCGTGCCGTTTGCAAGCTCTTGTGCCAACTTGAAGGCGCCGGCCATGGCAGCCCCGCCGGACATGCCGCAAAAGATCCCTTCACGGGAGGCCAGTTGACGGGAGGTTTCAAAGGCGGTCTCGTCATCAATCACGATCTTCCGGTGCAGCTGATCTTCGTGGTAGATGGCCGGGACAATCGCCTCCTGCATATTCTTCAGGCCCTGGATGGCGTGTCCAAGATTGGGTTCGACCCCGATGATCTGTACGTTCGGTGCCTGCTTGCGAAGGCAGGCAGCGGTTCCCATCAGGGTGCCACCGGTACCCATGCCAGCTACAAAATGGGTCAGATTGCCACCCGTCTGGGCAAGGATTTCAGGTCCGGTGGTCAGTTCATGGGCCAAAGGGTTGTTGGGGTTGTCGTACTGGTTGGGCATGTAGTAGCGCCCCGGTTCTTCCCTGTAAATCTTGTGGGCCAGGCGGATGGCGCCGTCGGTCTTCTCACAGCCGGGTGAAAGTACGATCCCGGCCCCGTAGGCCTCAAGGATACTGCGGCGTTCTACACTGACGCAGGCTGGCATCGCCAGTTTTATCCGGTAGCCACGGGCTGCGGCAATCATGGCCAGGGCGATACCTGTGTTGCCTGAAGTTGGTTCAAGGATGATCTTGTCTGCGGTTAGTTCTCCCGCTGCCTCCGCTGCCAGAATCATCTGGCGGGCTGGCCGGTCCTTGATTGAGCCGCCAGGGTTGTTTCCTTCCAGTTTGGCAAGAATGCGAACATGGGGGTTGGGATTGATTGCGGTGATCTGAATCAGGGGGGTGTTGCCGATCGCATCAAGAAGCGGTTGTCCGAGCATCAAAGGTACCTGCCTGAAATAAGTAGTGAATTTGAATGGTATGGCTTGTTGATTGAAGTTGTTTTTATAGCCTTTCGCAGGCAGGGGGTCAAGCAGATATCAGTGCAAGTGCCTGTTCATCGGCCACTTTTTATTGTCACTTTCCTGTTGACAACCTCTGGCTGTTGTGGCTATCGTGATCAAACTTCAGTTGCAACCACCCTGCTGCGCTCATTTCCAGATCAAAGAGAGTTTTCCGACAGCCGTTAAACCCAGGCTTTGCATCTGGCAAAAGCCTCCACGTGAATACGAACACTATCCCTGTTTTTTGTGAGTTTAACCTTTGCCATTGTCTGAATATCCCAGTAACCCTGTGCCAACAGCACCGTCCTCTCATTTCTTGATGACGTCCTATCCCACCAGCAGGAGATCCTTGTCGTGAACCTCCAGGACTTGAAGAACAAAAAAATCAGTGAATTAAATGGTATTGCCCGTGATCTGAACATTGAAGGGGCTTCAGGCCTGCGTAAACAGGACCTGATCTTTGCTATCCTGAATGCCCAGACTGAACAAAACGGCTCGATTTATGGTGAAGGTGTCCTGGAAATACTGCAGGATGGTTTTGGTTTCCTGCGGGCACCGGACTATAACTACCTGCCGGGTCCTGATGATATCTACGTTTCCCCCAGTCAGATCCGGCGCTTTAACCTGCGTACCGGTGATACGGTCTCCGGCCAGATTCGTCCACCCAAAGAAGGTGAACGTTACTTTGCTCTGCTGAAGGTGGAGACGATCAACTTTGAGACACCCGAGGCTGGCCGGGACAAGACCCTCTTTGATAACCTGACCCCACTCTATCCTGAGGAAAAACTCAAGCTGGAAACGGCACCGGACAACTACGGTATGCGGGTGATGGAACTGGTCTCTCCGATCGGCAAAGGGCAGCGTGGCCTGATCGTGGCGCCACCACGTACCGGCAAGACCATGCTGATCCAGAATATTGCCAACTCGATTGCAGCCAATCACCCTGAGGTGTATCTGATTGTGCTGTTGATTGACGAACGCCCTGAAGAAGTGACAGACATGCAGCGTTCAGTTAATGGCGAAGTGGTCTCTTCTACCTTTGATGAGCCGGCTACCCGTCACGTCCAGGTGGCTGAGATGGTGATTGAAAAGGCCAAACGTCTGGTGGAGCACAAAAAGGATGTCGTAATTCTGCTGGATTCCATTACCCGTCTGGCCCGTGCCTACAACACCGTGTTGCCCCCATCCGGCAAGATCCTGACCGGTGGTGTGGATGCCAACGCCCTGCAGAAACCAAAGCGGTTCTTTGGTGCGGCCCGTAATATTGAAGAAGGCGGTTCGCTGACCATCATCGCCACTGCTCTGGTGGATACCGGCAGCAAGATGGATGAGGTGATCTTTGAGGAGTTCAAGGGTACCGGTAACATGGAGGTCCATCTGGACCGCCGTCTGGTGGAGAAACGTACCTTCCCGGCCATAGACATCAATAAGTCCGGTACCCGTAAGGAAGAACTGCTGATCGAGAGAAGCATGCTGAACCGGATCTGGATTTTGCGTAAAATCCTGCATCCGATGAACGTGGTGGATGCCATGGAGTTTCTGCTGGATAAGCTGTCAGAAACCAAGACCAATCAGGAATTTATTGATTCAATGAGTAAGTAGCAAAAAAAGATCTTGAGTTTTTGAGCGATAATCCGATATCCTACAATTTCGTCAAACACAGCTTTATTAAACGAGCTGCAATTATCAGGAGGTAGCAGATGAAAGAAGGAATCCACCCGATGTACAATGAAGTGACTGTTAAATGTGCCTGTGGCAACAGCTTCCAGACCCGTTCCACCCGCAAGGAAATCTTTACCGAGATTTGCTCCGCCTGCCATCCCTTCTTCACTGGCAAGCAGAAGCTGGTTGACACTGCCGGTCGTGTTGAGCGGTTCAAGAAGCGTTACGGCCAGGCTTAACATTGCATGTAGTTTTCTCAGGGGGGGTGTGCCTGCGGGTGCAGCCCCCTTTTTGTATCCAGAGGGTTGTACATGAACATCGAATTGCTGCACCATACCCCTGAACCTGAACGGACCGTTGCTCTGGCGGCCCGACTCTGCTATTCCCCCACCGGTCTTGATGAGCTGAAGGGAAAGATCGGTAGCGGTGATATCCGTCAGTTTATCGACAAGATTATGTCCCTTGGCCACCACTCGGTGCTGGAGCACGCCTCCTTTACCTTTGGGGTAGAAGGAATTTCGCGGGTGACCTCCCACCAGCTGGTACGTCACCGGGTGGCCTCCTATTCCCAGCAATCCCAGCGGTATGTCTCCCATGTTGAGCGATTTGATGCGGTGGTTCCGCCATCCATAGACTCCAACGAAGAGGCAAAGCGGATCTTTGACTTCACGGTCGGGGTGGTGCATCAGGCCTATAAACAGCTGGTGGAGATGGGGGTACAGCCTGAGGATGCCCGCTACCTGTTGCCCAATGCCACTGAAACCAAGGTTATTATCACCATGAATGCCCGTGAACTGCTGCATTTCTTTAAACTGCGCTGCTGTATGCGTGCCCAGTGGGAGATCAGGAGCATGGCGGTGGGGATGCTTAAGTTGGCCAAACAAGCTGCCCCCACTATCTTCCGTGATGCCGGCCCCGGCTGTGTTGCCGGTCCCTGCCCGGAAGGTGAATTTTGCTGTGGCCGTACGGCCCAGGTGCGTAAGCAGTTCAGGAGTCTTGCCTAATGGAAAAAATCAATATCGGCGGCCAGGCAGTGTTGGAAGGGGTAATGATGCGTGCCCCACGGGCCATGGCTATTGCCGTGCGTAAGCCCAACGGTGAAATTGTTGTTAAGCGGGAGCAGATGCCTCCCCTGTCAGAACGGTATCCGATTGTTAAACTGCCGATCCTGCGTGGCGCTATTGCATTATTTACCTCGCTGATTACAGGGATCAAGGCCCTCAATTTTTCTGCCAATGAGGCGATTGAGGAAGAGGCAGACGAGAACGGTGAGAGTAAAAAAGAAGAGCTGACCTCCTGGGCTCTGGCCGGTACCATGGCGGTGGCCTTTGGTTTCGGTATCGCCCTGTTCTTCTTTCTGCCGCTCTATCTGACCAAGCTGCTGGTGCCGATTATCGGTGATCATAATGTCGTCTTTAACCTGGTGGATGGCGTGATCCGGGTGATTATTTTTTTGATCTACATCTGGTCCATTGCCCGGATGAAGGATATCCAGCGGGTCTTCCAGTACCACGGCGCCGAGCATAAGACCATCTTTGCCTTTGAAAATGGTGAGCCCTTAACGTTGGAAGGAGTTAAAAAGTACAGCCGTCTGCATCCCCGCTGCGGCACCAGCTTTCTCTTGATCGTGATGCTGGTCAGTATCGGCGTTTTTTCACTGATTCCAAAGTCGTGGCCCTTTGTCTGGAAGGCCTTGTCGCGGGTGGTTCTGTTGCCGCTGATTGCCGGTATCTCCTACGAATTTTTGAAATGGAGTGCCAAACATGATCAGCATCCTTTGGTTAAGCTGATCATTAACCCGGGCCTGGCCCTGCAGCGTTTGACCACCCGTGAGCCGGATGATGACCAGATCGAAGTGGCGATCCGTTCGGTGAAAGAGGCCCTGGATGAAAACGGCGGGTATGCCGACGACAGAATAGTAGTGTGAGGAATTAATACATGTTTGACAAAATACAGGATTTAGAGATCCGTTTTCAGGAGTTGGAGTCACTACTGTCTGATCCGACGGTGATAGGTAACCAGCCGGAGTTTCGCAAGCTTTCCCGCGAGCATGCTGATCTGGCACCGTTGATCGAGGCGTTCCGTCGCTACAAAAAGGTGCTGGAAGAGCTGGAAGAGAATCAGGAACTGTTGTCTGACCCTGAGATGAAGGAGATGGCGGAAGAGGAGATCAGCCGCCTCAGCGAGGAAAAAGAGCGCCTTGATGCAGAGATCAAGATCCTGCTGCTACCGAAAGATCCCAATGATTCCCGGGACGTTATTCTGGAGATCAGGGCCGGAACCGGTGGCGATGAATCTGCCCTGTTCAGTGGCGACCTGTTCCGGATGTATTCCCGCTTTGCCGAGAAAAACCGCTGGAAGGTGGAAATGCTCTCCTGTTCAGAGTCAGAGCGGGGCGGCTATAAAGAGGTGATCGCCTCCATTGAGGGGCAGGATGTTTTTGCCAAGCTGAAGTATGAATCCGGTACCCACCGGGTCCAGCGGGTGCCTGAAACCGAAGCCCAGGGGCGGATTCATACCTCTGCCTGCACCGTGGCGATTATGGCCGAGGCGGAAGATGTCGATATAGAGATCAGGCCGGATGACTTGAAGATAGATGTCTACCGTTCCTCCGGTGCTGGCGGCCAGCACGTTAACACCACCGATTCGGCGGTGCGGATCACCCACCTGCCTACCGGCACGGTGGTGGCCTGTCAGGAAGAGCGTAGCCAGATCAAGAACCGGGCCAAGGCGATGAAGGTCTTGAAAACCCGCATTCTGGACAATATCCTGCAGGAACAAAATTCAAAGATGGCGGCAGATCGCAAGCAGCAGGTGGGTTCTGGTGACCGCTCCGAGCGGATTCGCACCTACAATTTCCCCCAGGGCCGCATGACCGACCACCGGATCGGACTGACCCTCTATCGGCTCGATTCGATTATGGCCGGTGATATTGAAGAGATTACTGATGCCCTGCGCACCCATTACCAGATGGAGGCGTTGAAGGCCCAAAGTGAAGCAAACTGACGAAACCTGGACCACCCTTAAGGTCCTGACCTGGACGGTTGGCTACCTGGCTGAAAAGGGGGTAGAGAATGCCCGCCGTGAGGCAGAGTGGCTGTTGTGCGAGGCCACCGGTCTGGATCGGATGGGGCTGTACCTGAACTTTGACAAACCGCTACATGACCATGAACTTGCTGCGTACCGCAGCATGGTGGCCCGCCGTGGCAAGCGAGAGCCGCTGCAGCATATCCTGGGCAGCCAGGAGTTTGATGGGCATGAGTTTATTGTTTCCAGAGATGTCCTGATTCCCCGCTATGATACGGAAACCCTGCTGGAAGAGGCGGTCCGGCAGGCTCCCCAGGCCCGCACAATTCTGGATATTGGCACCGGTTCCGGCTGTATTGCCATCTCACTGGCCCTCCGCCTGCCCCAGGCAGCAATAACTGCCGTTGACCTTTCTCCCGATGCACTGTCTGTTGCCCAACAGAATGCAGAACGGAATAACGCCCGGGTAGAGTGCCTGCTGGGCTCGTTTTTTCAACCGGTCAGCGAGCGTCGCTTTGATCTGATTGTCTCAAACCCCCCCTATATTACCAGTGCTGATCTTGCAGGTCTGCAACCAGAGGTGAGAGATTTTGAGCCTCGGCTTGCGCTTGACGGCGGCCCAGATGGTCTGGATGCCTATCGGGTTCTGGCTGTTGAGGCTCCCCGCCACCTTGAGCCAGGTGGCTGGTTGTTATTGGAAATTGGGGCTGGTCAGGATAAAGATGTGGCAGGACTACTTGCAGATGCCGGGTTTGATGCTATCGTAACGGTACCGGACAGCGCCGGTATCCTGAGGGTCGTAGGAGGGCAATGGCATGCAGTATGATCAGGCAGTAAAGGTGCTTGAAGAGGCTGATTGTCTGGCTGACCGGGTAACGGTTGAGGCAGCCCTTGACCGGATGGCCGCTGCAATTACAGCCAGCATCGGCAAAAAAAATCCACTGGTCTTCTGCGTCATGAACGGCGGTTTGATTGTCACCGGCCAGCTTCTGACCCGGCTGGCCTTTCCCCTTGAGACCGGCTACCTGCATGCAACACGGTATGGCCGTGAGACCAGTGGTGGCGACCTGGAGTGGAAGGCTCCGGTACAGGTAGATGTGGCCGGCCGGACCGTGTTGCTGGTGGATGATATTCTGGATGAGGGGGTTACGTTGCTGGCACTTGCCGATGCCTGCCGCAGTCGTGGCGCACGCGAGGTCATGACGGCGGTTTTACTTGACAAGCAGCATGACCGCAAGGCCTGTCCCGGTTACCGGGCAGATTTTACCGGACTGGAGATACCTGATCGTTTTGTCTTTGGTTATGGACTTGACTATGATGGGATGTGGCGCAACGCTGCCGGCATCTATGCGGTCAAGGGGTTGTAGGCCGCGCTCTCTGCTAAGGACGGCTATGAAAAACTTTTTCCAGTTTGAACGTTATCGCACTTCCTATCGCCAGGAGACCCTGGCCGGTCTCACCACCTTCCTGACCATGGCCTATATCATGGTGGTCAACCCTTCCCTGCTTGCGGCAGCCGGAGTTCCCAAAGATGCCCAGATCACCGCCACCATTCTGGCTGCGACCATCGGCTGTCTGATGATGGCCTTCTGGGCCAGGCGACCCTTTGCCATTGCCCCGTACATGGGGGAGAATGCCTTTATCGCTTTTGTGGTGGTCAAGGGGATGGGCTATTCCTGGCAGATTGCGCTGGGGGCGGTATTCTGGGCCGGACTGGCCTTTATTCTGCTGACTGTCCTGAAGGTACGGTCGTGGCTGGCTGAATCGATACCAGTCTCGCTCAAGGCCTCTTTTGCTGTGGGAATCGGACTGTTCCTGACCTTTATTGGCCTGAATGAGACCGGGCTGGTGGTGCTGGGAGTGCCGGGAGCGCCGGTCCGGCTGGGCAATATTGGTCAGAGTTCGGTGCAGTTGGCTGCGGCCGGTTTTCTGCTAACGGTAATACTGATGGCACGTAAGGTGAACGGTGCGCTGCTGTACGGTATTGTTGTCACAACCCTTGGTTCTGTCCTGTTGGGGCTTACGAAGCTGCCGACAGCGCTGATCAGTCTGCCACCTTCGCTTGAGCCAATCTTCCTGAAGCTGGATCTTGCCGGAACCCTGCAGCCCGGTGTCTTCCCGGTGGTGCTGGTGATCTTTATGATGGCCTTTCTCGACACCATCGGCACCCTGATCGGCCTTTCCATGCGGGCTGATCTGTTGGATAAGGATGGCAACCTGCCGGAGATTGAACGCCCGATGCTGGCCGATGCCGTAGCAACTACCCTTGCGCCGCTACTGGGCACCACCACCACTGGTGCGTACATTGAATCAGCCGCCGGCATTGCCGCCGGAGGCCGTACCGGTTTTACTGCCCTGGTGGTGGCGGCGCTGTTTGGCCTGTCGCTCTTTTTTGCGCCGATCTTTACCATAGTTCCCGGCTATGCTGCCGGTATTGCCCTGGTAGTCATTGGTGCCCTGATGATCCAGCCGATCACCCGTCTTGATTTTGATGATTTTACTGAGCTGGTACCTGCCTTCCTGACCATTGCCCTGATGATCTTTACCTTCAACATCGGGGTAGGGATGACCGCCGGGCTTTTTTCCTATCCGCTGATCAAGCTCTGTACCGGTCGCGCCCGTGAGGTATCTGCAGGTATGTGGGTGCTGGCGGCGCTGTCTTTGACCTTCTTTGTCTTCATGCCGAAAGGCTAAGGTCTGAAATGCTCATGTATCAGTCAGAATTCCGTGGTGCTGGTAACCATCATATCTGTTCGTAAGGTCTTCTTATGAATCATAGTTTGGAAAATAATCTCTCCCAGCCACCCAAAAGTTCTGATTTTGTCAGGAAATATCTGACCGGTATCTTTCTGATGATTGGTCTGATTGTGCTCTCGGTCTTCTGGGGGTTCAGTTACCGCTCCAACGCCCTGATTGAGGGGCAGTTGCTGAAACAGGGACAGGCCTTTTTCGGTGAGGTGGTGATTACCCGTGAATGGGCGGCCAGGCATGGTGGTGTCTATGTCAGGATTCTTCCGGAGACGGTGGTTAACCCGTATCTGCTGAAAATACCGGGGCTGAAGGTTACCATCAAGGACCAGGACGGCGTTGACTATACCTTGAAGAATCCTGCCCTGATAACCCGTGAATTATCAGAACTGGCTGCCACCAAAGGAATCCTGAAGTTCAAGATTACCAGTCTTTCTCCCTTGAACCCGACCAATCGTCCGGATCAGTTCGAACAGACTGCGCTAACCGCCTTTGCCCAGGGCAGCAAAGAGTATTTTGCCTTTGAACAGGAGGGGGAAAAAGTTTACTTCCGCTATATGGCCCCTTTGATCACCCTGCAGCCATGCCTGAAGTGTCATGCGCAGCAGGGCTATAAAGAGGGGGATGTGCGTGGCGGGATCAGTGTCAGCATTCCGGCAACCGCGATGCTGCAGCAGATGGAGGAGAATCGCTACGCTATTATCCTGATCGCGCTCTGTATTATCGGTCTGATCTACACGATTATTCGTTATGTTACCCGCGTCTTTATCGGTGATTTAAACCGTGCAGAGCAGCAGCTGCGTGAGATGGCAAGCCATGATTTTCTTACGAGTCTGCTAAACCGGCGTGAGGCCCACAATCAGATTACTGAAGAAATCGGACGGGCTGTACGCACAAAAAAACCGATGACCTTCATCCTGTTTGATATTGATCATTTCAAGCATTTAAATGATACCTATGGACACAACGCCGGTGATATGGTTCTGAAACAACTGGCGATGAAGCTTTTGTCTGCCCTGCGGGATTATGATATTGCCTGCCGGTATGGCGGTGAAGAGTTTCTGGTGGTGGCGCCGGAGACGGATGCAGAACAGGGAATCAAATTGGCTGAACGTCTGCGTATGACCATTGCTGCCACCGGTTTCAGTACTGATACCGACGAAATTTTTGCTACAGTCAGTATCGGGGTAGCCCTGCTACAAGATGGAGAAACAATTGAAAAAGCCATAGCCAGAGCGGATCTGGCCCTGTACCAGGCCAAGGAAGGTGGACGCAATCAGGTCTGTTTTTCGGCAGAAACGAAATAACTGGGGGGTATACCGCCGGTTTTTTCTTCCCGCGAGCTCTGAGGACGTCCAGGGGGCGCAATGTCTTAACGGTGGGGTATGAACAGACGGACACTCCATATAACGGCTGTTGTCGTAGCGACGTTACTCATCACCGGGTTGCATCTCGTGCTCATGCTGCAGTTTTCCTACAGCACGGTGTTTGAGGAGTTGTATTATATTCCGTTGCTCCTCGGGGCGCTTCGTTTTGGCCCTAAGGGTGCGATTTTTACCTATCTGCTGGTATCGCTGGCCTATGCTCCTTTTTTCTTTGGGTGCTGGTCAGCAACACCGCCGCAACTGGTAGACCGGGTCATTCATCTGTTGTTTAGCGGTTTGTTTGTCATTGTTGCCTACAGGTTTGCCGAACGGGAACGGGAGCGGCATCGCCAGGCTGAACAAGAACGCTATTTTACCGGCATCGGGCAGGCTGCAACGGTGATCGTCCATGACCTGAAAAATCCTCTTATTTCCATTCAGGGCTATGCCCGGCGTATTCAAGAGGGTAAGGGAAACTCGGTAGCGGCAGCAGAGGTGATTGCTGCATCAGCCCAGACCATGCAACGGATCGTGACGGACGTGCTTGAATTTTCAAAACCGTTGCAGTTGAATCAAAGGAGTGGTGATCTTTGTCATGCTATCCGGGGGGCGATTGAGGTATGCACGGCAAAAGCGATAAAAAAGAAGGTTACCATTGCGGTCAGTCTTCCATCTGAACCGCTCACCTGTGTTTTTGATCGCTTTCTGCTTGAACGGGCACTGGTAAACCTGATTGATAACGCGGTTGATGCCTCGCACGCTGGTGGAGAAGTACTGGTCGTTTCCAGCGCCAGCGGTACCAGTATCGTTATCAGTATCACCGATCATGGCTCAGGCATGGATGAGGTTACACTTGGCCGGCTTTTTACCTTAAGTTTTACGACCAAGGACGAAGGAACCGGTTTTGGGATTCCGATCTCAAAGAAGATTATTGAGACGCATCGGGGCATGCTTCAGATCACAAGCGCACTTAATCGAGGCACCGAGGTGAAGATTACCCTGCCGCGCACTCTTGTCGGCGTCTGCTGATTGGGCTGCGGCCTGATTCAGAAGCGCTGAAACTGTTTTTATTTCTGCTCTCTTCCTGCTCAGGGCTTTGCAGCATGGCAGGGGAGGCAGATCTCCTCTGATTGACGGCGTTTCAGCAGACTGTCGTGATCCTTGGGCTGGCCTTTGCCCATCAGCTTTGCACCCACCTTGTGGCAACCGAAACAGCTCTGTCCTTTCAAGGCCTGATGCATCCTGACCATGGCCGGATTTTTGCTGTGACAGACGTTACATTCAAAGGCATCGGCGCCAGTTGCCAGAAACAAGAATACGGTAAGCGTTACTACATGGTTGTGCATACAACTGAAGTCCCCCTGTGCTGATTTGCTGCAGATGTAGCACAATCAGGTGCGGAACAGTTTGATGCAGGTCAAAAAGCGGTCTCGTCTGAGCGTTTGTGACGGGTAATCAGCCGGACCTGCCGTTCATGGAACCAGTAGTACCAGACCCAGTTTAAGAGCACCACAATCCGGTTGCGGAAGCCGATCAGGTAGTAGACATGCAACAGCAGCCAGGCCAGCCAGGCCGGGTAGCCCCTCAGGTTCAGTCCAAAGGCGGTGGCAACAGCGGTATTACGGCCAATGGTGGCCATGCTTCCCTTGTCGCGGTAGTGGAACGGAGCAGCTGTTTCGCCTTGTTCCCGGGCCAGAATGGCTGCACCGGCATAGGCCCCCATCTGCATCGCCACTGGTGCCACCATCGGCAGGATCTTGCCCTCCTGTTCCAGCCAGGCCATATCGCCCACCACATATACCTCCGGGTGGTCAGCCAGGGTCAGGTCAGGTTGCACAGGAATACGTCCGCCACCGGCATGGGGAGCCGCCAGGGCTGCTGCCAGCGGGGCTGCCTTGACACCGGCTGACCAGATCAGGGTATGGGCCGGTATGACGGCACCATCGTGCAGGGTCACCCGCGTGTCATCCGCGTCGGTCACCTGGGCATTCAGCAACACCTCAACCGACATGCTGCGCAGCTTTTGCAGGGTGTACATCCCCAACTCCTGGGGCATGGCTGCCAACAGGCGGTCGGTGGCCTCCACCAGCACTACCCGGGCGGTATGGATCCCCAGTTCAGGGTAGTCTTTGGCCAGGACATAGGTGACCAGTTCAATCAGGGCACCGGCAAATTCCACCCCGGTTGGTCCGCCCCCCACAATCACAAAGGTCATAAGCGCCCGTTTGCGGGCCGGATCAGGCTCAATGACTGCCTGTTCAAAACAGGAAAGGATCTGGTTGCGCAGCACCTCGGCATCAGCAAGTTCCTTCAGGTCGTAGGCGTGCTGCTGCACGGTGGTAAGGCCGAAGAAATTGGTGGCGCTGCCAGCGCCGATGACCAGATAGTCATAGCCCACCGGTCCGGATCTGGTCTGTACCTCTCTGGCTTCAAAATCCACGCCGGTTACTTCAGTCAGGTGGAAACGGACATTGGGCCATTGTCGGGTCATAGCGCGGATGGAGTAGGCGATTGATTCCTGCTCAAGACCGGCACTGGCCACCTGGTAGAGCAGAGGCTGAAACAGGTGATAGTTGTTGCGGTCAATCAGCAGCACGTCAAGTTTGCTTCCTGCCAGGGCCCGGGCAGCACGGACACCGCCAAATCCCATCCCGATGACAACTACCCGCTTTGTTTGCATAGAAAAAGTCCTTTCGCTGATTAACTCCTTGTACCATATCATGCCGGTCAGGCAAGTGTTAAAAAGACTGTATTGGTCTCTTTTGCGTTTTTTTGATACAAGTCAATGTGTAAGGCGATTGATCCGGTTATGGTGATACCAGATCACACAAGGAGGTCGCCATGAGTGCACACCAGATACAGAAAGATATGACCATACAAGAGCTGCTGGAACAGCATCCGGAAACATTGGAGGTGCTGGTTGCCAACGGGTTTGAGAACCTGAAAGACCCCAAGGTGCTGGCAGGTGTGGGTGGTTTTTTAAAGCTGGAGCGGGCAGCACTGACCAAAAACTATGACCTGGATAACTTTCTGGAGCTTCTGCAGCAGAAGGTTGATGAAAAGCATAACCAGGTGGATGTCACCATGAAGCAGACCCAACAGGAGCAGAGCGAGATTACCATCTCCGGCCTGTTACCCTGCCCGGTGCGTCTGCCGCTCTTGGAGGGGTTTGACCGTTTTGTTGAGCAATACACCAAGGATACCGGCGTCACGGTCAGCTACAAATTTGAGGCTGCCTCGCTTGGTTCTGAGTGGATGGAGGAGCATATCCAGAAGGTAACTGAGGCTAGCCAGTTGCCGGATATCTTTGTTTCAGCCGGATTTGAGACCTTTTTTGATCCGAGCACCATTGGCCGGTTCAAGGATCAGGGACTGTTTAGCGACCTGACGGGTGGCCCGGTTAACACAAGTTTTGATGGCCTTGATCTGAAAGACCCCAAGGGCCATTATAGCTTGATTTCGGTGGTGCCGTCTGCCTTTATGGTCAATCATGATGAGCTGGGGGATCTGCCGGTTCCCCGTACCTGGTCAGATATTCTGGAGCCAGCCTTTGAACAGAAGGTGGCCCTGCCGGTGGGTGATTTTGATCTGTTTAACGCCATCCTGCTGACCATCCACAAGGAGTTTGGCGATGAAGGGGTTAAAAGGCTGGGGCGCTGCATGCTCAAGTCGATGCACCCGGCCCAGATGATTAAAAATGCCCAGCGGGTGGCGGAAGAAAAGCCGCCGGTAACGATCATTCCCTATTTCTTTAGCCGGATGGCAGGGATGGTCAAGAGTCTTGAGATCGTCTGGCCGGAAGACGGCGCCATTATCAGCCCGATCTTCATGCTGACCAAGGCGGCAAAGCAGGATACAGTACAGCCGATTGCCGACTTCCTGTACAGTCAAGAGGTGGGGGAGATCCTGACCAACAAAGGTCTGTTCCCGGCCTTGAATCCGGCAGTAGAGAACCAGTTGCCGGAGCAGCATCCCTGGAAATGGGTCGGCTGGGATTACCTCTACAGCCATGATATAGCAGCCCAGATCCGTTACACCGTGGGGCTGTTTGAAGAAGCGATGAACGCAGAGGAGTAACATCTTAACGCAGTGGCACAGAGAAGCAGAGAGGCAGAGAAAAATATAAATCTGATTGTTCCTTCTTATAAACAATCTCTGCGTCTTTGCCCCTCTCTTCTTTCTCTGCGTTAAGCTGTAGTTTTTGACTTTTACTCTGTACCAGGAGAACTAACCATGCACTTTTTAACCGTATCCGGCCCGCCATCATCAGGAAAAACCTCGGTGATTCTGAGGGTGATTGAGGCGCTACAGGCCAAGCAGAAAAAAATCGGGGTGGTCAAGTATGACTGTCTGATGACGGAAGATGACCTGCGCTATGCCAAAAAAGGGGTGCTGGTCAAGAAGGGGCTTTCCGGCTCCCAGTGTCCGGACCACTACTTTGTCAGTAATATTGAGGCCTGCGTCAGTTGGGGGATCGAGAACGGCTGCGATTTTCTGATCAGCGAATCAGCCGGTCTCTGTAACCGCTGCTCCCCCCATATCAAGGATATCACGGCGGTCTGTGTAATTGATAACTTAAGCGGCATTAATACCCCACGCAAGATCGGGCCGATGTTGAAATCTGCCGATATTGTGGTGATCACCAAGGGGGATATCGTCTCCCAGGCCGAACGGGAGGTGTTTGCTTCGCGGGTCAAGCAGGTTAACCCCGGTGCCGTGATCATGAATATTAACGGCATTACCGGCCAGGGGGCCTTTGAGCTGACTACCCTGTTTGAAGAAGCCTCGGATATCGAGACCCTGAAGGGGATGCGGCTGCGCTTTTCCATGCCGTCAGCACTCTGCTCCTACTGTCTGGGTGAAACGCGGATTGGTGATGAATATCAGACCGGCAATGTTCGCAAGATGGAGAGCTAGAAAAGGCAATAGCACGCGGATAACGCTGATTTTGGCGGATTGTCGCAGATAGAACAAAAGGTTTCGTGTTTGTTTTTTGCCCAGCTTTTCTTGCTATTTGAATGTTACATCCGTGTAAATCAGTTCAATCCGCGTCATCCGCGGCCCATATTTTTTCGAGGTAATACATGCACTACCAGGATCTTTTATTACAACCTTTAAAGCAGTTACTGGCCGACTATCCCTGGCTGGAGGACTTCTTCAGTTCATTCGGTCTGCAACTGCAGGCCACGGAGCAGACCCTGCAACAGTACCTGGATCAGCTTGACCCTGATCAACTGCTTGATCTGGGTCTCAGCCAGGAGCAGCTGCAACAAAGTCTGCATGACTTTATGGCCGGTATGCTGGCCCTGGATGAGGCGGCTGAAAAGGTAGAGTCACTGACCATCATCGGCGGTTTTGACAAGACCGGCACTGCTGAGCAGTTGGAGCTTACGCTAAAACCCGGTGAAGTGATCTGTATTGTTGGTCCCACCGGTTCCGGCAAGAGTCGCCTGCTGGCTGATATTGAATGGGTTGCCCAGGGGGATACCCCCACCAGGCGCAAGATCCTGATCAATAATGGCGTGCCGGACAATAAGTGGCGTTTTTCCACCGAACACAAGCTGGTGGCCCAGCTCTCCCAGAACATGAACTTTGTGATGGACCTGACTGCTGAGGAGTTTGTACGGATGCATGCGGAAAGCCGCCTGGTGCCTGACCCGGAAGAAAAGGTGACCCGGATTTTGGAACAGGCCAATCAGTTGGCCGGTGAGCAGTTCAAGCCGGATACGCCGGTCACCTCTTTAAGTGGTGGGCAATCTCGCGCCCTGATGATTGCCGATATGGCGATTTTGAGTAAATCACCGATTGTGCTGATCGACGAGATTGAGAACGCCGGTATTGACCGTAAAAAGGCGTTGGAACTACTGGTGAAACAGGAAAAAATCATCCTGATGGCTACCCATGACCCGATTCTGGCCTTAATGGGGGATAAACGGCTGGTGATCAAAAACGGTGGCATTGCCAAGATCATTGCATCAAGCGATGCAGAACGGAAGAACCTGTCCAGGCTGGAAGAGCTGGATAACACCCTGCTGGCCCTGCGTAACAGGATCAGGTTTGGGGAAACACTGGAAGAACTCTAATACAACGAAAAGGAGATAGGAACATGCATCAGGGATGTGATGGAAGTTTTGGCGGTGGAGCAGGGGTGGTTGATAAGCTGCGGATGATGGGATATAGCGGGATGGCCATGCCGGTTGAGACGAAGCTGGTTTGCGAAGGGTGTGGAACGGCCTTTCAGATGAAGACCATGGAAGACCGCTGCCCTCAGTGTGGCATGGTCTATGGGGTCACTCCCTGCCATGCCAGTGACCCCCGCAGTATTCAGGCCGCCGGCGTAGGTTATTAGTTTTATTATTGATATCAGGTGTTTATGGGCGGCTCCATGCAAGGAGCTGCCCATTTTTGTCTGTGCAGTGTAGCTCCACAGTTTTTAAGATAATCTTAAACTGTGGATTATATTTTTTACATAAAGCGGTAGTAATAGTGTAATGATATGTTTTAATTCAGCTAAACGCTATTTTGTGCGGTTATTCCGTCTGTTGTGGCAGGCGCGACAAGCAGGAACAATGTTTTAAGCGCCTGTAGCCATGCCGGACGGCTTCAGGTCTGGAGAAGGGGAATAGGTATGGGGTTCTCACTTGATCTTCGCTATCATATCTGCCTGCAGCCGATTGAGCTGCCGGTTTTCAACCCGGTGGCCCTTGAATTACTTCAGTTGTTGACTGACCCTGCTGTTGAAATTGATCAGGTTACTAAGATCATTCAAAAGGACCAGGCGCTTGCCATTCAGATCCTCAGGATGGCCAATTCATCGGCCTATGTGGGGCGGGCCCGTTCTGAAACCATTAAGGATGCAGTCAATCGCCTGGGAAGCAAACAGATAACCAGTCTGGCAATGGCAGCCTCACAGGCGGCTCTGCATACTTCGGATCTACCGGTTGTCAATACGGTGATGCGGGATCTCTGGCTGCACTCCCATGCCTGTGCAATTGGCTGCCGGTCACTTGCCATCAGTAGTGGTCACCGTGGACTTTCAGATCAGGCTTACCTGGCCGGGCTGCTGCATGATATTGGCAAGCTCTATCTGTTGAAGGCGATGGAAAAGATCAGTCTGGCCGGTGAGATCAGCCTGGAACTTGATCTTGAGACCCTGCTGGATGTCTTTTCTGATATGCATGTGGAGCAAGGGGTGCGCATCATGAATCACTGGGATATTCCACCTCTGTACTGTGCTGTTGCGGCCCATCACCATGCAGAGACATTTGATGCCTCTGATACCCTGCTGGCTATTGTCCGATTGGTTAATTTTAACAGTATGCAGTATAACCTGAACCTGTATCCGAGGCTGGTGCAGCCGCCGGATGCCAACTCGGAAATTCTGGCGTTACAGGTTGATGAAAACGCCTTGACGACGCTTGAGGCAGACATGCTGACGGCCTGTGCCTAGCAGGTATGCAGCAAAGAAGTGATACACAGCACACCATGGCAATAGGTATCCAATGAATACGATTACTGATCTCTATAGCACCCGTATCCAGAAAAATTTTGACGATGATCAGGCCGAGATCATTGCCATTCTGGAGGCAAACAGCAAGAAGCCCCTTAAACTGATCAACTACTACAAGGGGATTCCGCTTTCCTATCCGGCAACCATCGCCTCTATCGCCAGGGGAGTAGTTGATCTGGATCTGCAGGCAATGCAGGCCTTTACCATTGAACAGGCCCGCTCCACCTTTATTCGCAGTCCCCTTTTCAAGCATGATCTGTTTGCCCAGGCCCAGTATGTCAACGTCAGGAAAAAGGCGGCAACCTTTGTCAAGTTTTCCTACGTTGAGATTATGGCCGAACGCAGGAATTTTGTCAGGGTAGAGGTGGATGCTCCGGTGGTCGTTACCATCGCTTCACCGCAGGGGGAAATTGAAGGGCGGTTGTCTGATATTTCCCTGTCCGGCTTTGGTGTTCTGATTGACTATACCTGCCCACTGGAGGCAGGTGTAGAAACAACGGTGCAGTTTACCTTGCTAAGCCCCGAAACCGGCCAGCCGATTCCGATCAGTATTCCGGCAATTCTGGTTACTGTCAGCGGAGATGTTTCGCCCTACAGTTACCGGTTTGCCATTAACCCGGAGAAGCTGCTTGAACGTCAGATTTCGCAGTATGTTTTTCAGCGGCAGGTTGAGATCATCAGAGAGGTGAAAGAGATCGTTTCCTGATCTTCTTGAGTATAGCCCTGTGCAGCAAAGGATGACACCGAAAATAGATAGAAATAACGGTAAGAGTATTGGTGTCGGTGACTCGCGGATTCAAGTCTGAAGTGCAACAGCCAGTGGAGCCAATAGGGAGTTTGTGGGCTTTGATACATGTATTCAGTTTGATGGACGATTTGGAATAAAATGCATTCCCGCCATTCACTACTTACCCGCTGTGTACCACGTTGCCCGTCCGGTGCCGTGTTGCACCAGATAGCCACCTGCCACCAACTGGCGGATATGCACCTTGGCCGTGTTCCGGTTGATCTGCAGCAAGGTAACGGCACCCGTGATCGTCAGGCGGCCACGCTCCTTCGCCAGCACCACCATCTGCTCTGATAACGGTGGCAGCTTCTCCAACAGCTGTTCCAGCTCCACCTTGCGCAACAGCACGTCCTTCTGCTTCTTCAAGATCTGGAGGAAGAATCGAACCCAGGCATCCAGATTCTCGGCATCGGTCCTGATCTCCTTCTGGGACAACCGCAGCACCCGGTAATACCCATCCTTGTTTTCTTCTACGACCCGTTCCATGGAACTATAGGGAACATAGCGATACCCAGCCTGGAGCAGCAACAGCGTGGTCAGTACCCGTGACAGGCGACCGTTGCCGTCCTGAAACGGATGGATGGCAAGGAAGTGAACCACAAATGCCGCCACGGTTAGTAGTGGGTGCAGCTCCCTGTCGGCTAATGCCCGCCGGGTGGATGCAACCAGGCGGTTCATCAGTTGGGGGGTGTCAAACGGCGTTGCCGTCTCGAAGATGACACCGATACTCTTGCCGTCGGCGTCGAACGCCTCTACGTTATTCGGGAACTTCTTGTACTCGCCCCGGTGGGCCGTATCCTTGGTGCTGTATTTCAGCAGCATCCCGTGGAGCTGCTTAATGTGGTTCTCCGTCATGGGGATATGCACCCACGAGTCGAATACCGTGCCCATGGCTTCGGCGTATCCGGCAACTTCTTCTTCGTCACGGGAGCGGAACGAGTTGATATCCAGGTTCGCCAGCAGCGCCTCGACCTGATGATCGGACAGCCGTGCCCCCTCGATCCGGGTGGACGAGCCGACCGACTCGATAGTGGCCACTTTCCGCAGCGATTGCAGTGTGTCCGGTGCCAGGCGTCCCAGCATCTCCCACCGCCCCTTGAACTCGTCCAGTTCGGCGATGAGGTTCAGTATGGTGGTGTCAATGGTTATGGTGTTGAGCTTGATCATAAGCCTCTCCCTCACCCGTTATTATGCCCAAGAATACCCGTAATGCAAGGCATATATACCCGGTAATTCACCCAATAACACCCGAAACGTGTAGGATGACCCTTGCTTGCAGGAAGGTTCTCACGGTATTCCAGGACGTTATATAGACCATATGCCTAACATGAGCACATCTTAACTGCAATAGCACGCGGATGACGCGGATTGAGCGGATTTACGCAGGTTTTTCATTATGTTTCATGCTTTTGAAATCCGCGCAAATCCGCCAAAATCAGATTTTATCCGCGTGCCATTGCCTTTGCTTGTTTGGTTTAAGGCGATGCCCGGTTCAGGTTCCGATCCGCCGCCGTCATACCTTTTCCAGCCTCACAATCCGGTCAAACCGACTTGCCACGGACAACGAGTGGGTGACACAGATGATGGTCTGTTCCTGGATGCCCATGAACAGGTCGTCAAGGATCTCTTCTTCGGTGGCATGGTCAAGGGCCGAGGTAAACTCGTCCAGCAGCAGGATAGCCGGGTCACGCACCAGTGCCCGGGCCAGGGCGATCCGCTGCTGCTGCCCGCCGGACAGCTCGACACCGTCCCTGCCGATGACGGTATCATACCCCTGGGGCAATCCTGTGATGACGTCATGGATCCGGACCCGTCTGGCGGCGGCAATGATGATGTCAAGGGGGATGTCGTACCAACCAGTGGCAATATTGTCTCTGATTGTTGTCCTGAACAGGTAGGGGCGCTGACGTACATAGCCGAAATGGAGCAGATAGAGCGGCAGGCTGTAGCTGGAAATGGGCTTTTCCCCCAACAGGATCTGTCCGCTGTCAGGAGTGATCTGCCTGGTCAGCAGGTCGATCAGGGTGCTTTTGCCTGATCCGCTTGGCCCCATGATCGCCACCTTCTCACCAGGTTCGATCACCAGACTGAAATCCTTGAGTACCGGCCTGCTCCCGTCGTGACTGAAACAGATGTTGTGGAAGGCAAGCCTGGTGCTCTCAGGGCTGGTGTCGCTGCCGCTCATCTGATTAACCGGTTCTTCCGGGAAGTCGATCACCTCCTGTATCCGTGTTATCAGCGGCGCTGCCTGGGCCAGCTTGGTTATCCCCACATTAACCACCTCAAGGGCGGAGGCGATGTAGGTCATGTACAGGTTGTAGGCGATCAGGGTACCGATGGTTATGGAGGCTGTCCGGTGGCAGATCCAGTAGCCGCCCAGCAGAAACGGCAGAAGAGCTAGCAGGCGCGCGAACAGCTCCAGGCTGTTAAACGCCCACTCACCTATCAGCACCGAGCGGATATTGGCTTTGGTGAACCGCCCCGCAACCTCCGCGAACCGTTTGCCGGTTGACTGGAACTGCTGATAGAACCTGACCTCTTTGACGCCGGAGAGGATATCCAGCATGGTGTCGTTCTGGCGGGACAGCTCCTCACGCGCACGGTTTGCCGCCCTGCAGAGCGGCTGCTGCATCAGATTGAGCAGCAGCAGATAGAGGGGGAGCGAAAGGACCGTGTAGAGTCCCAGACGCCACTCCCAGCCCAGCATCAGCCCCACAAACAGAATGATCAGGGTCAGGCCGTACAGACTGGCATAGACGTAATCGAACACCAAAAGCGAGAGATGCTCGGTGTCATTGGAGACTCTGGTAATCAGGTCGCCGGTGTCATGCCGTGCAAAAAAGCGGGCCGGTTTTCTGATTAAGGTGGCCACAAGCCGAGTCCGTAACGAGCAGAAGATCTGCTCGGATGCCCTGGTCAGAAAAAAGGTCTTCAGTAGAGAAAACAGAAAAAAGCCTGCAAGACTGACCAGTAGTGCAGCGCCATAACGGTAAAAGAGGTGGATATCGGCAGCAGGCAGGGCCCTGTCCAGCATGACGGAAAGAAACAGCGGGGCGCAGAAAGAGGAGCCGATGCTTCCCAGCGCCATCAGGTAGGCACCAGCAAGCGGAAGGCGATACCCTTTCATATCCGGTTGCACCAGGGTCCAAAGCCTGCGGTACAGGGCCGTTGCGGTCATATCGCTCGCCGTGTCATGGCGCAGGTTCTGCTCTTCCTGCTTCATCTGTTCGCTCCTTCTGTCACGGCCTGACCACCATCAGCATTACCAGCATAGCGGATGGTCAGTTTGCCCAGCAGGTCACAGGCCTGCTGCTGGACAGGCAGGCCTTCATCGGGCATGAACAGGGCATAGCCCAGCATTTGTGAGAAATACTCTTCCGGTGGCAGAGCAACCCGGTGCCCAATCTCTCTGGTCAGCCTGACCTCCTGCACCCGTTGGTCGTTTTGAAGCTCTGTCGCATCCAGGTGTGAAATAACTCCGCCGGGTGGAGGGGCAAACAGGTGCAATCCCACCAGCCCCGGTTGATGCACCCCGTCAGGTACGTCAATCGGTAGCGCTGCGGCATGATCAAGTGCCAGTCCCCTCATATCCAGCCCGCAGGCAGCCTGTACAAGGGGGGGCAGACAGTCTCCACCTGGCCGGGGAGCCAGCTCCAGCAGTACGATCCCACCGGCATCCACCAGAAAATCAACCATGCAGATCCCCTGTGCAAGCCCCAGTGCAGCGGCAGCCGACAGTAGCGTCTGTTGCAGATGGCGTAGATCAACCGGCGGCTCTGCCAGCAGTTGATACGCCAGAACGGCGCTGCCGGGGAGCGAGGGATGCTTAAACTTGCGGGTGATCCTGATGATGGTCAGGCGCTGGTCAGCCAGCAGAACATCACCACTGTATTCGTCACCGGAGCGAAACTGTTCGGCAACAGCTACAGACCGGGGATCAACCTGCCGTCCGTCAAGGTTGTAGGGGGCGTACAGCCGGTTGTCCGTCATGCCGGCGAGGCTGCGCTGCATGGTCTGCCAGGCCTCCTCGCATTCCTTAGGGGTCTGGCAGATAAAGACAAGCTCGCCCCCTGCGCCGGTCAACGGCTTCAGTACGGTGGGGCCGTAGCGGCGGCAGAAGCCTGTGGCATCTTCAGCTCTGTGCAGTTCCTCGCAAACCGGACAGTCAAGACCGGCCTGATGCCAGAGCTGTTTTGAGCGTAGTTTGCAGCGACAGCGCAGTACCGCCTCCGGCGTGGGATAGGAGAGACCCAGTCTGGCGGCAATCAGTGCGGAGAGCTGCATAGATTCATCATCAAAGCAGACCACTCCGGCTGCCCGCATGTTGTAGTGTGTAAGGTGCGATAAAATCGCCTCCAGCACCAGTTCCGGAGGTTCCATCGGTATAATCAGTTCTTCCAAGGGAGGTGGCGCCGGCTCCTTGCTCCCAGCCCGTTCCCGGGGATCGGTGACAAAAAGGGCCCTGCCTGGGAAATGCCTGCTGATATGGGAGATGTAATCGCTGGTTGTGCCGATCACCAGAACACGGTCGTGGGGGGCAGGTTTGCGGTTCATGCTGCCGCTCCGGTGGCAAGCAGGTACAGCGGGCGCGGGGTCAGGTGAAAGAGCGGCTTCCAGGAACAGCCGGAATCGCCGCACAGGAAATCGACCTCATCTATGCGCTCCTGGCAGGCATATTCAAGGTGATGCAGGTTGATCAGCTTTGCCACTCCGGGGAACGTTGGGCTGGTTGCCCCGGCCAGCAGGGTGTAACGGCCATTATAGAGCACTCCTATGTCCAGCGCCGCCAGCCTTCCGTCCAGGTAAAGGGCTGTTGAGCGGAGTTTTCCCTTTTGGTTCAGAACCTGCAGCATGGCGCGGAATCCTTCCCTGAAGCGGAGATCATGGAAATAAGAGTCGCTACCGAACCGCTCAAGGTTCATGGCAACCATCCGGTTGAAGGCATCCCCGTCATCATGGTTGAAGGCAAGGCCATGACCGGCAAGCTGCTCCATTTCGCGGCGAAGCAGCTTGCCCCGCTTATGGGAGAAACTCTCCCACCAGCCTGCTATCCGGTACTGGTGATCGGCAGGGTGGAAGAGGTAGCCGGTCTCATCAATAGGGAGGTTGTTGGTGGTGTCTTGCGGGGGGAGGAGGTAACGCAGATGGAGCTTTGCGCCAAGCAGCGCACGGAGCCCGTTTGGGTCAAGTCCGCCAAACATGGGGCGGTTCTGCTCCAGCCAGGTCATCCCCTGCCAGGTCTCCCCAGGGAAACAGCACCAGGCATTGCGCTCCTCAACCCAGCTTAACGGGAGGAATAGCCTGTCTACCTGGTCGGCGGAGTACAACAGTTTAAAAGGCCTCTGAAACTGCCGGTGGAAGGCGATCCTTACCTCCCACAGGTCAAAGATGCTTTCGCAGGGGACCCGCTCCCGCCAGAGCTGCTCAGCAACAGCCAGGTCGCTGGTCTCAACGACGGACGGTTGCATGGACAACACTCCTTGAGCCGCCAAAGAACTGTTGCGCAAAGGAAGCCACGGTTTCTGGCTCATAGTGGCTGCAACTGAAGATGTCCAGATAGGCGCTGTTGGTCTGGTTGGCAAAGTGGCCGGAGATAAGCGAGGTCTCGATGAGTTGGGTCATGCTGTAGCCTGCTACCCGCTCATCCTGGCCGAAATGCACCACCTGGGTCTCACCAAAGGGGCGCATCCTGATCAGCGTGCACAGCTCAGCCACAAAGCGACGGATGGCATCGGCATCACGGATGGTGTCCGGGTTGCAGTCGTAGATATCAACGGAACAGGAAAGCCCCCACGGTTGCTCTCCCGGCATCTGCAGCCTGTGTTCCATTGCTGCGGCGACAAAGACGCTCTTCGGCAACGGTTTTATGAACTGTTGCCGCAGGGAGTAGCTGTAGGCTCCCTGAAACGGGATCAACAGCAGATCACCGCAACAGAGCTCTGTGCCGAAGAACGAGCGCCCCCAGAGGTCGTGGGGGGTGCAGAGGGAGCCGGTCAACAGACAGGGGCGTTCAACGGTATCAGGGTGGGTCAGGTTGATGATCGGGAAGTAGTTGGTCTCAAACTGGTCCCATCCCACCAGGTTGGTACCGCCGTCTGTGATCGCCATGCCATCAGCTTTGCGGTCCTGCACCGTCAGGAGGATGGAGGCTGCCTCGGCGCAGAGCCAGCGCCCCGGCTCTGCGTAGATGCTGCATTTCAGGTGTGGGAAGATATGCCGGTCGCATGCCCCGGCAATGGCTTCTGCAAAACGTTGCAGGGTTGCTGCCGGTTGGGTGGTGTAAAACGGAGTATTTTCTGCCTCCGCAACAGGTAGCCACTCGCCCCATTCTGGCCAGAAGCCGCCGCCGATGTCCACGAACCTGAAGTTGTCGCGAATCACTGGCCTGAGTGTCGTCAGTGCGTCTCCGATCCGTTCCAGCATCGCCACCTGCGGGGTTGGATCCATGTTCCAGCTTGAGTGGAACTGCAGCCCCTGCAGGCTGATATGGCTGCAGGCAAAGGCCTGTTCCGCAAACTCTGACAGCCGGTCCAGCGGTATGCCGAATCTGTTCCAGCTGCCCCCCTCACCGAATACAGCCAGCCGGACTCCGGTGCGGATGGTTCTGTTCTGCTCCGCAGCCAGTACGGAGATCCGCTCCAACTCGCCGAAACTGTCCATGATCACGGTCACCTTGTCGGCGTGGGCAAGGGCCAGCCTCAGCTCTGCATCGGTCTTGCCCGGCCCGTTGAACAGAATTTTCTGCGCCCCTGCCGCAATGGCCTCGCCAAGCTCCTGCCCGCTGGAGACCTCAATCCCCACTCCCGCGGTTATCATCGTTTTCACAACAGCAGGATGAGAATTGGCTTTGACCGGGTAGTGCAGACCAAAGTCCGGAAAAAACTGTCGGAAGGTGTTCAGGAATGTCTCAGTACGGGAGAGCAGTGACTGCTGTTCAATGATGTACAGCGGAGTGCCGTGCTCTTTTGCAAGCCCGCTGAAAAACTGCCTGCGCTTAAGGCACTGTTCCACCAGTGCTGGAACGGTTATCGGCTTCATCAGGAGATGTCTTCATTTCTGGCAGTCATAGCAGCCCGATCATAGATGCAAAACGCCGGTATGACAATCTTCCGCACGAAAAAAATATGCCATTACGGTAAATTCTGGGCAGATACGATTGAACCTAAAAACGGCAGTTAAACTGCCAAAAATGTTGTAACCTTCTGAATGC
>CAZNWF010000020.1:0-35197 GCA_964576485.1 uncultured Geobacter sp.
CGGGTTCGGGTTATAACAGAACGGCGTTACAAATTCAACCAGGAAAGACGTGTCAAGCCAGATGAAACTGATTCGTCGTATTTTTAATCCGGTGATTGCCCTGGTGGCTATCCAGCTGGTCTGGGTGGCGGTGGTGGTGCTGTGGGTAACCTGGTTTGTGGGTCGGCACCGTCAGCTGAAAGAGCTGGCTACCCGCTACAGCCCTGAGCTTTTGGTCCGGACCGAGGGCTGGTCACCACTGGTGCAGGGCTTACTGTTGCTGGCTGCGATTCTGGCCGGTGTCTATACGCTGTTTATTTTCTGGCGTCGACAGTCCCGGCTCTACCAGGAACAGCGTGAGTTTATCACCCAGGTGACCCATGAACTGAAATCGCCCTTGGCATCAATCCAGCTCCACCTTGAGACGATCCAGTTACGACGTCCTTCGCCAGAGCGTCTGGACAGCTTTGTGGATACCATGCTGGATGATACCCATCGGCTGCATTCCCAGATCGACAACCTGCTGCTGGCCGCCCGGATTGAGCAACGTCGCCGCCCGGCTGATCGTCGGACCATTGATCTTTCTGCGTTTCTGCAGAAATATCTGGATGAAAACCGTGATCGCCTGCCGCCGGGTACCCGGCTTGAGCTGCAGCTTGAACCTGATCTGAAGGCGGCGGTGGAGCCGGATGAATTGGGCACGGTGCTGCGCAACCTGTTGGAAAATGCAGTGCTCTATTCGCCCGGTGTGCCGGAGCTTGAGGTGCGGTTGAGTTGTAAAGGACGCTGGGCAGCAATTTCGGTCAAAGATCATGGTCGTGGCCTTGCTACAGCAGAACTGGGAAAAATATTCCGACGTTTCTATCGGGTAGAACAGCCTGATGAGCGGATTCGGGGCACTGGATTAGGGTTGTATATTGTCCAGTCCGTGATAGAAGGCTGCGGCGGCACGGTGCAGGCTGAAAGCGCCGGTCCCGGCAGGGGCAGCACCATTACCCTGCAACTACCTCTTGTGGAGAAATCATGACCTCTAAAAATAACGTAACGTGTCAAATGTGCAGCCGTTGGGATGATGATGCCGACCTGCGGATTATGGAGTTTGAATACAGCTATCTGATTCTGAACCGGGATCAGTTTTTCCCCGGTTACTGTCTGCTGTTTAGCAAACAGCATGTCACCGAGCTGTTTGACCTGGACCTTAAGACCCGTCAGGGGATGATGGAAGAGGTGACCAGCACCGCAGCAGCCCTTGCCCGACTTTTTAAGCCGGACAAGATCAACTATGAGCTGCTGGGCAACATGGTGCCTCACATCCACTGGCATCTGGTACCCCGCTTCAGCAGTGAACCGCTCTGGCCAAGGCCGATCTGGGCAGAGCCCCATCCAGAGACCTGCCTTTCAAAAGAAGATTACTGCCAGCGCTGTGAACAGATCCGCCAGGCACTGGAGAACCGATGAAAAGACCCTGCTGTACAACACTGCCAAATGGCCTTCAGGTGATTACGGTGGAGTTACCCCACCTGCATAGTGCTGATGTTGCGGTCTATCTGAAGGTGGGTGGCCGTAATGATCCGGCTGGAAAAACCGGCCTGTCTCACTTTCTGGAACATATGCTGTTTCGTGGCACCGATGACTATGCCAGTTCATTAGAGATTGAGGCTGCGTTTGAGTCACTGGGGGGCGGGATCAATGCTGCCACTGATGCTGACTCCACCTGTTACTATGGCAGGATTCACCCCCGTTTTACCCCCCAGGGACTTGAAATCCTGGCCTCCATGTTGTTACGGCCTCGTTTGGAGGGGATTGAGCTGGAGCGTCGGATTATCGGAGAAGAGGCGCTGGAGGATATCAGTCAGGACGGAGATGAGATCAGCCCTGACGTGGTGGTGGGACGGATGCTCTGGCCTGATCATCCGCTGGGGGAGTCCACCGTGGGAAGTCTGGAGGATATTGCCCGGATAACGGAACAGGATCTGCGACAGCACCTTGCCACCTGGTATCGCCCTAACAATGCCGTGGTGGTGGCAGCAGGCCCTGTAGAGCATTGCCTGATCGTAGAGGTAGCAGAACGCTGTCTGGGGGGATGGCAAGGGGCAGAATTGCCGGTTGTCCAGCCGGTTGTAGCAGCAGATGCTGATGGGCCCCATTGTCGTTTCGTCAGAGACTCAGACAGCCAGATTACCATGCAGCTGGCCTTTCGGGCCTGCCACCGTGCAGCGCCGGAGCTGACCGCTCTGAAGCTGCTGCGCAGGATTCTGGCCGGCGGCGGCTGTTCCCGCCTGCATCTGGCGTTGCGTGAGCGGTTGGGGCTGATCTATTCGGTGGATGCCTCAATCGGCAGTTATGATGAGACCGGCTGCCTTTCAATTGATCTTTCAACCGCCCCTGAAAATCTGGCAACGGTGTTAAAAGCAACCCTGGAAGAGTTGCGGTTGCTGGCAGACTCTCCGGTGCCGGAAGCGGAGCTGGAACGGGTCAGAACCGTCTATCTGGCAGATCTGGACTATAGCCGTGATTCGGTCAGTGAGATGGGGATCAGGTTTGGCTGGGGGGAGCTGATGGGGGTGGCCCGCAGTATTGATGATGACCAGCAGCTGGTTGCACAGGTTTCAGCGGCAGAGCTGCAAGAGTTGGCAGCAGAACTGTTTCGGCCCGAAAACCGCTTTCTGGGGGTTATCGGGCCGATTGAGAGTATTGATCAGCAAGAGATTGAAATGTTACTGCAACGCTAAGGCCATGTTATCCAAACACGGCAGTTCATTAACGCAGAGACACAGGTGTTCTGTGTTTTTACTGCTTTTTCTGGGGTTATTGTTCTTCCAGTATGGTTACCTTGATTTTACCAATCACCCCCACCAGTGGCGCCAGATCTGCCAAGCGGTTACCGTCAAAAAAGGCCAGGTGGGTCGGGTCAGCCGGAACCTGATTAAAGGTAGGGTCCACCGCTACCCAGCGTCCCTCCACCAGGCTTTCTGCCCAGCTGTGGTATAAAAAACTGGCCCCGTCCTGTGAAACCAGGCCGGAGACAAAGCGGGTCGGAATACCGACAGCCCTTGCCAGGGCTGTATATAATTTAGCGTGGGTCTGGCAGTTGCCCTTCTTTTTGCCCAGTGCCATCACTGCGCTACCGCCATCTTCAATGCTGTCCTCAAGCCAGCTGGCCGTCCAGGTTGCCAGTACCTGAACCCGCTCCTGATCGGTCTTTAAGCTAGCGGTCAACTCCTTGGCCCTGGTTGAAATTTCTACCGAAGCAGACTCAATCCCCTCCGATGGCTGCAGGTAGGCCTCTGCTGTCTGCTTGAGTAGTGTGTCAGCCGGCTTACGCAAACTGCCGGTAGTAATAACCACCCTGCCCTGCTGGCGCTCAACCTGCTGTGAACCGTTACTTACTAAAGGAATCTGATCGCCGTAGCCGGTGATGGCTACCGACAGTCCGGCCAGTTTTGTCGGGGCTTTTTTCAGGGGCGGATTGATCCGAACCAGACTGAAATCATAGATCAGATCTTTTTTTGAGAGGGCCATGCCGCTGACAAAGGCTGCCAGTTTTTCTGGCGGTTCTGCCTTGGTAATAACCAGACCATCCCGCACTGATTCCAGCAGGGTATTGCCCTGCTGATCAAGCCAGATATCGTTGTCAACAAAGGGATACAGGTTGTTACGCAGCTTCAGGGACGGTTGTCCGTCCGGTGTTTTCCCCTCTCCCAGTACGCTGATCTTAACCTCTTTGATCGCCAGTTCCTCCGGGTCAAAGCTGAATACCCGCAGGGTTTTTCCTGATGGCGTACCTTTGAAAAGCGGTATCAAGTTAAGGGTCGGGCCGGGAAACAGTTCGGACTTGGCCTTCAGGGTTTTCAGACTGCTTTTGCCATCGGCCTCCCGTCTAATCTGCAGACCGCCTGAAATCAACTTGCCGCTCAGGCGTGATTTGCTGCCGTTGATGGTCTGTTCCACTTCTACGGTTTTTAAGGCCAGACCTGGCGTTACCTGATAAATCTCCCGGGTGCTGGACTCTTTGGTAAACCCCATCACCTTCATCCGGACAGATCCATCACCTTCAATCCGGTAGCCGCCTTCAGGCAGAGCGGTGGTTAGTTGCCGGTAAAACCCGACCTGTTCGTTGTCGATCAGGATGGCAAACCAGCGCTCTCCAAGGGGTGGAACCGTAAGCTGGTGCGGTGCAGCAGCAAAGGCCGGCAGGGATAAAAAAACGGCGGCCAAAGCCGCCGAGAGCAAGATACGAAAGGAATGTTTGGGTCGTGACATCGTAGAGTGTCCTGTAAAAGAAGTAGGTTGATTCGTAGGTGAACCTGTTATTGCTTACAGCCGGGATCGCTGATGATCACCCGGTTGCGTCCCCGTTCCTTGGCCTGATAGAGCGCTTCGTCAGCTGATCGCAGTAGCCCGTCGATATCGTCAAAGCAAGGGGATGGGAACAGGGCAACCCCCAGACTGACGGTAACCTGTTCATTTGACAGCGAACCGGCAAAGCGCATCCCTTGTACCGAAAGTCTGATCCTGTCTGCCACGTTAAAGGCCTCTTTCAGGGAGGTATCCGGTAGTACCGCTACAAATTCTTCGCCGCCGTAACGGGCTGCAACATCATAGCTGCGCAGTTCTTTCTGGATATGCAGCGCCACCTTCTGCAGTACGACGTCCCCCTGCAGGTGGCCGTGGGTGTCGTTGACCCGTTTAAAGTGATCAATATCCAGCAGCAGCAGGGCTACCTGGCCATCTTTGCGTCGTGCCCGCTGTACCTCTTTATCCAGCGCCTCCATCAGAAAACGACGGTTAAACAGGCCGGTCAGGTGGTCGGTGTTGGACAGCTCCAGCAGTAGTTCATTGGATCGCTTGAGATCATCCTGCAGGTGCTTGATCTTGAGATGTACCCGCATCCGGGCCACCAGTTCTTCCGGATCAAACGGTTTGGTGATAAAGTCACAGGCCCCCTGCTCAAGCCCCTTGATCTTCAGCTCACGGTCATCGTTACCGGTCAGGATGATCACCGGCGTATCAGAGACCTCAGGTCTCCCCTTCATCATGGCCAGAAACTTGAAACCGTCCATGCGGGGCATTTCAAGGTCGCAGAGGATAATGTCCACCGGCGATGCCAGCAGCTTCTTGAACCCCTCCAGGCCGTCTTCGGCCTGATAGAAACGGGAAAAAAGATCACGAGACTCCAGGGTCTTGATGATCTTTTCCCGGACAGCTTCAGAATCGTCAATGATCAGTACACTGTCGGCCATAAGACTCCCTTTGTTACAGGCGAGGTTCCTGCATCAGGCGCTTCATCTCGGCAATGGTTGCAGCATAATCACTGCTGCCGAAAACGGCGCTGCCAGCCACCAGTACATCAGCCCCGGCATGGGCGATCCGGGCAACATTGGACGCTTTTGCTCCGCCGTCTATCTCCAGCTCTGCCTCACAACCACGGCGATCCAGCATGCCACGCAGGGCCTGAATCTTGGGGATACAGGCCTCTATAAACGATTGGCCGCCAAAACCGGGGTTAACGGTCATCAACAGCACCAAATCAAGCTCTTCAAGGACATAATCCAGTACATTCAGTGGCGTAGCCGGATTCAGGGAGACACCGGCCCTCTTGCCCAGTCCCTTGATCTGCTGGACCACCCGATGCAGGTGGCGGCAAGCCTCGGCATGTACCACAATGATATCAGCCCCGGCCTTGGCAAACTCCTCCACATACCGTTCCGGCTCTTCAATCATCAGGTGCACATCCAGCGGCAGACCCGTTACCTTGCGCACGGCATCCACCACCAATGGGCCAATGGTGATGTTTGGTACAAAGCGACCGTCCATAACATCAATATGGATGTAGTCGGCACCGGCAGCCTCGACAGCCCGAATTTCATCGCCCAGACGGGAAAAATCAGCAGAAAGTATGGATGGTGCTATCTTTTTCATCGGTCAATCCTCTTCCAGAGTTTTGAAAAATCTATTGCGGTGGCCGTATACGGCGTTGCGCGGTGCTCGCTTCCTCGCCTAACTGCTTGTTATGTCTCAGTCGCTGTGCGCCGTGCGCCTTGTATCCGTCCATCCTCATGACGATTTTTCAATAACTCTGTGTAATCGTGCAGCAAAAAAACCATCGGTGCCGTGGCGGTGGGGCCAGGCACGCAGGTAGCTGGAGTTGTCAAACAGATCAGCCCATTCAGGAAGGAGCTGAGCGCCATTTTCTACCACAAACTCGGGATGGCGTGAAAGAAAATCCTTGATTATGGCTTCATCTTCTTCAACAGCGGTAGAACAGGTGGCATAGACCAGCACGCCGCCTGGTTTTAACCGGGCAGCAGCTGCGTGTAGTAACTGGCGTTGGCGGGCAGCGCAACGGCTGATCTCGGTAGGGGTTAACCGCCACTTTGCCTCAGGGTTGCGACGGATGACCCCCAGGCCGGAACAGGGGGCATCCAGCAGAATCCGGTCAAACTGCCGTCCCTGCAGATAGTCGCTGGCAAGTGCGTCAGCGGCTATCGCCTGAATGCTTTTCAAGCCAAGCCGTTCTGCAGATTCACAAATCCGACGGATACGGCGGGCGTTCAGGTCTGTTGCAGTAACACAGCCCTGGTCGTTCATCAACTGAGCCAGGTGGGTGGCTTTGCCGCCAGGGGCTGCGCACATGTCAAGAATCTGTTCACCGGCTTGAGGGGCCAACAGGTGGGCTACCAGTTGTGATGCCTCATCCTGCACCATAAACAGCCCTTCATTAAAGCCGGGCAGACTGGTAATCTGACAGCGTTGCAGGATCTGTATCCCTTCAGGGGCAAACCGGCATGGTTCAGCAATAAACTCTGCGGCGTGCAAACGTTCCAGCAAGGCGCTGCGGGTGGTTCTAAGGGCGTTGACCCGCAGGGTGAGCGGCGGAATCTCCAGGGAGGCGGCAGCAAGTCCGGCCGCCTCGTTTTGGGGGAACTGCTGCAGCCACTGTTCAGCCAGCCAGCCCGGCAGTGAATAGGCCGCAGACAACCAGGCTGCCGGTTGCCGGGCCGGATCAGGAAGTGTCAGAGACTCCTGCTGGCGCAGGTAGCTGCGCAGGACGCCGTTGATCAATCCCTTGGCACGGGGCAGAATTTCGTTAGTCAGCTCCACGGTGGCATGCACAGCAGCGTGGCTGGGCACCCGGTCCAGATAGCGCAGTTGGTACAACCCCAGACGCAACAGCAACAGCACCGGCAGCTCCAGCCGTTCAAGGGGTTGCTGCACCAACTGTTTCAGGTAGTGGTCAAGGGTTCCCTGGCGACGCAGGACACCGAAGACCAGTTCGGCAAACAGGCCTCGATCAGGGCCCTGCAACTGGTTGTGGGACAGCTCCTGATCGATCAGGTCATCGGCATGCAGGTCGCTGCCGGACAGCCGCTGCAAGGTGGTATAGGCGGCCTGACGGGGCGAGCTGGTTGCTTGTATGGCAGCTTTTTGTTTGGACATGGGCAGCAGCATAGAACGTAACAGGCTGTATTGGCAACTAGTTAACGTGCTGCTAGTGCAGATTGCGGTCTGCTTAAGCGGTGGCTGCGAGGTTTCCCGGTGCCGTGCAGATAGCCCGTAACAGCTTGACATTTCACGTAGTCACGTGTTATGAGCTTCCTTTCATTGACACTTGAATTTTGAAGGAGAAAAGTTATGGAACGCACCTTTGCCATCATCAAGCCGGACGCTGTTGAACGCGGTCTGTCAGGCAAGATCATCACCAAGATTGAAGACGCTGGTTTTGCCATTGTTGGTATGAAGAAGATTCATCTTTCCCGTGCCCAGGCAGAAGGTTTTTACTATGTTCACAAAGAGCGTCCGTTCTTTAACGACCTCTGCAGCTTCATGTCCCGTTCGCCGGTGATTGTACTCTGTCTGGAAAAAGAGAATGCCATTGCTGACTGGCGTACTCTGATGGGCGCCACCAACCCTGCCAATGCGGAAGCAGGTACCATCCGTAAGGAGTTTGCAAAGAATATCGAAGAGAATTCTTCCCACGGTTCCGATGCACCGGAGACCGCAGCCTTTGAAATCCCTTATTTCTTCAACAGCTTTGAGCTGGTGGGCTAACCAAACGGAAGCGGCCCTTCACACAGGTGACAGGGCCGCTTTTCTGTGTAACGTATGCCCAAACCCCTCCGAACCGACCTCAAAAACCTGACCCTGCCTGCCCTGGAACAGTTCCTTCAAGGGCAGGGCAAAGAACGCTATCGCGCAACCCAGATTTTTAAATGGCTGTACCAGCATGATATCAGCTCCTTTGATGAGATGACCAACGTCTCCAAGGCGTTGCGTGCCCAGCTGGCGCAGACCGCCTACATCAGCCGTCTTGAGCCTGAAACCATCGAGGTGGGCAGTGACGGCACCCGCAAGTACCTGTTTATGCTTGAGGATGGCAATGCGGTGGAGTCGGTCATCATCCCTGATGAAGATCGTAACACCCTCTGCATTTCATCCCAGGCCGGCTGCGCCATGCAGTGTGCCTTCTGTCTGACCGGTACCTTCAACCTGACCCGCAATCTGACCACTGCCGAGATCGTGAATCAGATTCTTGCGGTGCGGCGTGATCTGGAGGTGCGTAACATCGTGATGATGGGGATGGGAGAGCCGTTGCACAATCTGGATAATGTTATCAGTGCCTTGCAGATCATGGCAGAGGACAACGGGCTGCAGCTTTCCTCCCGGCGGGTGACGGTTTCTACCTGTGGTCTGGTGCCGGAGCTGGAACGGTTGGGGCGTGAGATAACGGTCAACCTGGCTGTTTCTCTGAACGCCACTACCGATGAGTTGCGGGACCGGATCATGCCGGTCAACAAGGCCTATCCAATCGCTACGCTGCTGGCTGCCTTGAAAAACTATCCCCTGCCGGGACGGCGCAAGATAACTATCGAATATGTCCTGCTGGGGGGCTTAAATGACACGCTAGAGGATGCCAAACGTCTGGTGCGGCTGTTGTCTGATATTCCTTGTAAAATCAACCTGATTCCGTTTAATCCCCATGAAAAGGCGGATTTCAGGCCACCCACCAGGGCGGCGCTGGATGCGTTCCACAAGTATCTGCTGGACCGTCATTTTACTGTAATCACCCGTGACAGCCGCGGCAGTGATATTTCGGCTGCCTGTGGTCAACTGAAGGGAAAGCTGGATTGTCAGCCAGCTCTGGAGTCCTCCGATGACTGATCCTGCGTGTAAACACCCTTTTAGTTGGGAACTGCTGGGGAATCTTGAGCTTGGCCGTCCAAACCTGGGGCCGCTGGTGCGGGTTGAGACCTATCGTCTGATGCAGTTTACCCTGCGGGAAGTGCTGGAAAAACACTACGGCACGACGATAGCCGACAGTATGCTCTATGAAGCCGGCTACCTTTCCGGCAAACATTTTTATGATCAGCTGATCGGGCCGGTGGCTGACCTGCATGTTTTTTCCAAGCGGCTGGGTCAGGCTTTGCGGGATATGGGGATCGGGATTCTGGCCATTGAAGAGGCAGACCTGATTAACGGGCAGTTTGTGGTAACCGTCTCAGAGGATCTGGATTGTTCAGGCTTGCCGGTGCTGGATAATGCGATCTGCACCTATGATGAAGGGTTTATTGCCGCCCTGCTGGAGAGTTACAACGGACGGCCTTTTGTGGTGCGTGAGGTGGACTGCTGGGCCAATGGAGCCCGCACCTGCCGCTTTGTGGCAACCGCCTGCGAGGTGTGATATGCATCCAGAACCCTGCTCTCTCTACCACGGTCTGGTTGAAAACTGCCCTGATGTGGTCTGGCAGACTGACCGCGAGCTTTGTTTCTGCTACGTTAACCATGCGGTCACAACGCAGTTCGGCTACAGCCCTGAAGAGCTGTTGGGCCGGGCTCTGCCGGAACTGCTTTCTCCGGCGTCCCGAGATTTTGTGCTGGGCCGTCTGGCGGCCAGAGTGGCTGAAGAACAGACCGGGAAAAAAGTTGATCATCGGCTGCTGGAGATTCTGTTGCTGAATAAGGCTGGCAACCTTGTACCTGCTGAGGTGTCGGTTGCTGCCATCCGTGATGAGGCAGGAGATCTGGTTGGTTTTCAGGGCGTGACCCGTAATGTGGCTGACCGGGTGCGGATTGAAGAGCGGATGCGCCTTTCCGAGCGTAATTACCGGGAACTGGTGGAGCGCTCCAGCAGCTTTATTCTGCGCTGGACCAGTGACGGTATCATTACCTTTGCTAATTCACACGTTTGTGAATTTTTGGGTTTTTTACCGGAAGAGCTGGTGGGACGGCATCTGGTGGGGACGATTGTGCCGGAGGTGGAAAGTACCGGCCAGAGTCTGCGGCAGTTGATTGCAGAAATTGGCGCCAACCCTGAGCAGTTCCGCACCTCTGAACATGAAACCATCTGCTGGGACGGCAGTCGGATCTGGGTGGCCTGGAATAACTCGCCTGCCTACAACGAAAAGGGGCTGCCGGAGATCCTGAGTGTGGGGCATGATGTCTCGGAGCGACGTCAACGGGAGAAGCAGCTGGCCTATCTGACGGTGCATGATCCGCTGACCGGCCTCTATAACCGGGCCTACTTTGATACTGAATTTGAGAGGCTTTCCCGTGGCAGACGTTTTCCGGTCAGTGTGGTGATCGCCTCCCTTGATAACCTGCAGCTGACTAATGATGAACAGGGCCGGGAACGGGGTGACCTGATCCTGATGAAGGCAGCCCGTTTGCTGAAGGAGGGGTTCCGGGCTGAAGATCTGGTTTCCCGTACCGGTGGTGACGGTTTTGCTATTTTGTTGCCGGGTCTGGATGAGCAGCAGACGGCTGTTGGATTGATCCGTTTCAGGGCGGCAGTAGCCCGTGCGTCTGAACATGATCCGCCGGTTTTCTTCTGTATGGGCGCCAGTACGGCCCATACCGGCAGTGAGCTGTTGCGGGCGCAACGTGAGGCTTCGGCAGCCATGGTGGCAGAGAAGCTGTTACGGAAAAAACAACGTGAACAGCAGGAAAAAGATCAGGAAGAAGGGACACCGGAATGATTGGCGTAATTGGCGGCAGTGGTCTCTATCAAATGGAAGGGCTGGAGCAGGTTGAGGAAGTTGTTCTTGAAACACCCTTTGGTGCACCTTCAGATGCGTATATAACCGGCGTGCTGAACGGCGTAAAGATAGTCTTTTTACCCCGCCACGGTCGTGGGCATCGCCTGTTGCCGTCGGAGGTTAACTACCGGGCCAACATCTATGGTATGAAGATGCTGGGGGTACAGCGGATTATCTCCGTCTCTGCGGTGGGCAGTCTCAAAGAGGCAATCGTGCCAGGACATATTGTGATACCGGACCAGTTTATTGATCGTACCAAAGGGGTCAGAGAGGCGACCTTCTTCGGGAACGGGATTGTGGCCCATGTCGGTTTTGCTGATCCAACCTGTTCCTGTCTGTCTGATAAACTGTTCCGGGCAGCTCAGCAGGCCGGTGCCGTGACCCACAAAGGGGGCACCTACATCTGCATGGAAGGCCCGGCATTCTCCACCCGTGCCGAATCAAACCTCTACCGTAGTATGGGTGGGGATATCATCGGCATGACCAACCTGACCGAGGCCAAGCTGGCCCGTGAGGCGGAGATCTGTTACGGTGTGATTGCCCTTTCCACTGACTATGACTGCTGGCATGAAACCCACGATGATGTCACGGTGGAGGCGATCCTGGAGATCATGCACAAGAATGTGGTCATGTCCAAGGCGATTATCCGCCAGCTCATGCACGACAGCACGCTCCTTGAGCAGCGCTGTAGCTGCGGCAGCGCCCTGGCTAGTGCCATTATCACTGATCGTTCCGTGATTCCGGCTGCCACCGTTGCCAAGCTCGGCCCGATTGTTTCCAAATATCTGAACTAAAGGAGTTATATACTTATGGGTATTGTTGTTGTCGGTACGGTTGCCTTTGATACGGTAGAGACCCCCTTTGGCAAGGGCGAAAATGTGCTGGGCGGCTCTGCCACCTATTTTTCTACTGCAGCCAGCTTTTTCAGCGATGTTTCACTGGTGGCGGTGGTGGGTGACGACTTCCCGGAAGAGCATGTCAGCTTTCTCAAGTCGCGGGAGATTGACCTGCAGGGGTTGCAGCGGATTCCGGGCAAGACCTTTCACTGGTCCGGCAAGTACGGCTATGACCTGAATGAAGCCCAGACCCTGGATACCCAGCTGAATGTACTGCTGGACTTCAAACCGGAACTGCCTGCAGCCTACCGTAACACCGATGTGCTCTTCCTGGCCAATATCGATCCTGAACTGCAGTTGCAGGTGCTGGATCAGGTGGACAAGCCCCGCCTGACCGCCTGTGACAGCATGAACTTCTGGATCTCCTCCAAGCCGGAGGCATTGAAGGAAGTCATGAGACGGGTGGATATTGCCGTGATCAACGAGGGGGAGGCCCGCATGCTGACCGGTGAGGCGAACCTGGTCAAGGCGGCCCGTCAGATTATCAGCCTGGGCTGCAAGCGTCTGGTGGTAAAGCGGGGCGAGTACGGTGTGCTGATGTTCACCGCCGATACAGTCTTTGCCGCTCCGGCCTGGCCCCTGGAAGAGGTCTTTGATCCGACCGGTGCCGGTGACACCTTTGCCGGCGGTTTCATGGGCTATCTTGCCAACACTGGCGACCTGTCTGAAGAAGGGATCCGTCAGGCCTTGGTCTTTGGTTCGGTGATGGCTTCCTTTAACGTGGAGGATTTCAGTCTGAACCGGATGAAGCGTTTGACCTACCCGGAGATTGAGGCCCGCTATCGCAGCTTCAAGGGGCTGACCAGTTTCCGTGATCTGGGGTTTCATTGACAAGCATACTGATGTCTGGTAGCTTTTACAATATGTTACGTGTTTTTAGTCAACAACAAGGAGTCCCCATGCGTTATGGAACCCTGCTGACAGCTCTGGTGATGGTCTCCACACTAACCGGGTGTGTTGCCACTTCGTCAAGCGGGCGTCCCGCCACGTATCATTACCAGATGGGGGTCTCATACCTTGAGGAGCGAAACTATACCGCTGCATTGACGGATCTGAGTGAAGCAGAAAAGCTGGACCCCAATAATGCGGAACTTCAGTATAATCTGGGACGCGCCCTGACCGGCAAGCGGCGGCTTGATCTGGCTGAACAGCGTTTTTTGCGGGCTCTGGCCCTGCGCCCCAATTATTCAGAAGCCCGTAATGATTTAGGGGTGCTCTATCTTGAAACCAGTCGCTGGGATAATGCCATCCAGCAGTTTCGGGCAGTTAAGGACGACCTTTTTTATCCCCGCCACGATCATGCCTTGATTAACCTTGCTCTGGCCTACCTTGGGAAAAACGATTACAGTTCTGCCATGGAGGAACTGCAGAGTGTCCGGGCATCGGACCCCCGCAATCCGGTTGTGAAGGTTTCAGTCGGGCGGGTCCTGTTTGCCCAGGGCAAGACACAGCAGGCGGTGGATGAGTATCGACGGGCCATTGAAATTGCCCCCGATTACAGTCAGGCCTATTTCCATCTTGGGTTGGCATTGATGAAACAAAGCAAGTTGTCTGCGGCACGGGACGCCTTTAAAGAGGTGGTCAGGATTGCCCCTGATTCTGGAATTGGTCACAGCGCTATGGGTTACATTGACCTGCTCAGGTAGGAGCCTACTGTGGAACATGATCAGCTGGCCGCTGGTATCGAGCCTGAACAACATACCGTTGGTTCTATTCTCTGTCGTTGCCGTACATTCAGCAATATCTCGCTTGAAGAGGCGGCTGAAGCCACCAAAATCGGTAAAATCTATCTGCGCGCCCTGGAGGAAGACCGTTTTAGGGATCTTCCCAGCCCGGCCTATCTTAAAGGCTTCCTGAAAACCTATGCAAGCTACCTTGGTCTGCAACCGGAAGAGCTGATTCAGTTAGCCGGTCAGCAGGAGGCAGCCCTTTCCGGTGAGCCGGTGAAAGCTGAGCTGGCTCGTCAGGCAGCAATTGGCTTTAGCTTCAACTGGCAACGCCTGTTGCTACCTGCCGTGCTACTGGTGGCGTTGATTGTTTCTTCCCTTTTTATGGTCCCCTCTCCGTCGAAACGTACCCAGCCTCCCCCGCCTAAGCCTCAGCCGGTGCCAACGGTTGCCGTTCAGACGCCGCTTTCCAGCGTTCGGGGAACGCCCGCAGTCAGTCCTGAACCGCAAGAACCTGTTGTTGAAAAACCAGCTGAGCCGTTAGCTCCTCCTAAAAAGCCGCTTGATGGTTTTATGGTCAGGATGAAGGTTAACCGGAACAGCTCATTGTCAGTGACTATTGATGATGCTGCACCTCAGGGGTACGACTTGACCAGTGGTGATCTGATTGAGTGGAAGGCTGCCCGTACCATCGCCCTGGACCTGACAGACGCTGCCAGCGTTGAGATTGAGCTGAACGGCACCCCTCTGAAGCTGCAGCCGTCACCCGGCAAACCGGCCTACATCGTTCTTGATGCAGATGGCATCAAACAGTAACCGTAGCTGGCGATGATAACCGCTGTTTACAGTATTCTGTCTAAAGGTTAAGCAGCGTGCCTTGACAGACCGAGACGCCGTGCTAGACTTATTTCAGGCAGGTATTCTTCTGGCTGAGGTGAGGTGTGGCGGAATCGCTCAAAAGAATTCTGGTGGTTGATGACGAGGAAAACACTCGTATCGCGCTGACGCGTCTTTTGAGTCGTGAAGGGTACGAGGTACATACCGCTGCAAACGGCCTGGAGGCCTTGGGTTGTTTGCGGGACAGTCCGGCTGAACTGATTATTACCGACCTGAATATGCCTGAGATGAACGGGCTTACTTTTTTGCGTGAGCTGAACCGGGAGTATCCTGCCAGCAATGTTATTATGATTACCGCTTTTGGTGAGGTTGAGTCGTACCTTGAGGCACTGAATCTGGGGGCTTTTGAGTATCTGAACAAGCCACTCAGGCTTGAAGAGCTGCGAAAGGTAATGGGGAAGATGTTTCCGTCGCCTGCAACGTGAGAGGAGAATCACTGATGAAACGTTTTGAAAAAATACTGCTGGCAGTTGATTTTTCTGACTACTCTGAAGTAGCCTGCGAATACGCCCTGACACTGGCTAGAAGTTTTAACTCATCGTTGCAGGTACTGCATGTTATCAACGAACCGGTAGATCTGCGTGGTTTTTATGTGCCCCATATCTCCTTTGAGCAGCTTGAGCAAGATATTGAAACCGGCGCCGTTAAGATGCTGGAAACTTTTTGCAATGAAAATTTGAAAGAATTTAGCGCCTTTACAACAGAGGTAGTTGCCGGCGTCCCCTACGAAGAGATTATACGGGTTGCTGCTGAACAGGAGAGCTCGTTGATTGTTATTGGCACCCATGGTCGCAACGGTCTTGACCACCTGATCTTTGGCAGTACTGCCGAACGGGTGGTACGCAACGCTCCCTGCCCGGTCATGACAATCAGGCTTCCTGCCACACCGTAACATCGGCAGTCGCCCCATGGCTCCAAGCGCCCATAACGTTCCGGCAACCATTCTGGTTGTCGATGACGATACAGCAATTCAAAATCTGCTTAGTATAGTTCTACAGCGTCGTGGCTATGATGTACTGACTGCCGGCACCGCTATCGATGGTCTGGCCCAACTGTCGGAGCGTCAGGTTGAACTGGTGTTGATGGATTACCACCTGCCTGATCGGGACGGCCTTTCAGCCCTGCAGGAAATTAAGGCTCAGCATCCCTCAAGCTATGTTATTATGGTAACCGGTCGGGGCAATGAAGAACTGGCAGTAGAGTTGATGAAGGCCGGGGCTTCGGAATACCTGCTGAAACCATTTGATACCCGTGTCCTGGCAGATCGTATTGAGGCAGTGCTCAAACTGCGGGAGATTGAGCTGGCCAACCAGGCACTGCAGGCAGAGCGGGAGCATCTGCTGCTTGAGATTGAAACCTGGAACCGTGAATTACAGACCAGGGTGCAGGAGCGTACCGAGGCACTGCATCGGGCCCAAAGCGAGATAGCGCAGACCGAGAAGCTGGCTGCACTGGGGTATCTGGCTGCCGGCATGGCCCATGAAATCCGCAACCCGCTCAACTCCATCTCACTTTTTACCCAGCTGCTCGGGCAAGGGGTGGAGGAGGCGGAGATCGGTGACTACCTAGGCAAGATCCTGAAAGAGGTGGATCGGATTGATGGCATCATCCGTAAACTGGTGGATGCTGCCAACCGCAGTCGGCTGGTGGTGGATGATATCCGGCTGGATCAGGTCCTGCAGGATGCTCTGGAAATCTTTTCACCACAAATTGAGGCGCGTCAGATCAGGGTCAGCTTCAACTGCCCTGAAGCGGTTCCTCCGATTAAAGCTGATCGGACCGAGCTGGAACAGATTTTTACCAACCTGCTGATGAATGCGGTAGAAGAGTTGCCGCAAGGTGGCCAGCTATCAATTCTGATCACCAGCCCACAAGGGCTGATAGAGATTCGGGTGGAGGATAATGGCAACGGGATTGCCCCTGATCATCTGGAGGCCATCTTTAAACCATTTTTCTCAACCAAAAGTCGTGGTACCGGTATCGGTTTGCCGGTGGCACGGCGTATAGCCCGCTTGTACCACGGCGACGTCACGGTTGAGCAGACATCAAAGGCAGGCACCACGTTTCTGGTAACCATTCCGCGTGAACAGAAAAAACGGGTTCACTGAGGGTTCATGACAGCTACAGCCGCCAACATTCTTATTATTGATGATGATCCCTTTTTCCAGCGGATTCTTTCGGATGCCTTCAGAGAAAACGGGTTCACGGTCTTTGTTGCCAGCGATGGTATTGAAGGGGTAAAGCTCTACCTTGAGAAATTTCCTGATGTGGTTATTTCCGACCTGGTCATGCCACGCATGGGCGGAGTCAGTACCTGTATGGAGATCAACCGGTTGGCTGGCGAGCGGCAGCCGATCATCATCCTGCTGACCTCAATGTTTCAGGAAGGGCCCCATGAACATGAAACACCTGAAATGGGGGCACGCTTCCATATCCCCAAATCCACCGTTCCACTCAATATTGTGATTTTGGTTGAACAACTTATCGAACGCGCCAAGACCCAGGCCATCCTCCACTGATACCATGCCGTTTTTGTTACGTAACCTTACCCTGCAGCCAGGCGAGGATGAAAGTCGTCTGGTTGGCCAGACCGCCCGGTTCTTTGGTCTTGATCCTGCCGTCTTACAGCAGTTTCGCATCCTGCGCAAAGGGGTTGATGCCCGTAAAAAGCCCAGGGTTCTGTTGGTCTACACCGTTAGCTTCAATGTGGCCGATGAGGCTGCTTTTTGGAAACGTCACCAAAACACGCCCGATTTAGAGCAACTTCCCGTTGAGCCCCCTCATACTTTTATCAAACGCAGCAGTGCTGATCCGGTTGTCATTGTCGGCATGGGACCGGCTGGACTGTTCTGCGCCCTGCGGTTGGCAGCCTACGGTATCGCGGTAACCATCCTTGAACGGGGTAAACCGGTTGAAGAGCGGGTTAAAGATGTGGCCCGCTTCTGGCGGGACGGACGGCTTGACCCGGAAAGCAACGTCCAGTTTGGTGAAGGTGGCGCCGGAACCTTTTCAGACGGTAAGCTGACCTGTCGCCTGCGGGATCCCAATACCGGTTGGGTGCTGGATCAGTTGATCCGTTTTGGCGCACCGCCGGAGATCCGTTACCAGGCCAAGCCCCATGTGGGTACTGACCGGCTGCGTAGCGTGGTTGCCGCCCTGCGGGCCGGACTGCTGGAAAGCGGCGCTGACCTCCGTTTTTCCACCTGTCTGACTGATCTTGTCAGCAGCAACGGTCAAATCAGTGCAGTACGCAACAATCATCAGGATGAGCTGCCCTGCAGGCATCTGGTGCTGGCCGTTGGCCATAGTGCCAGAGATACCTACGCCCTGCTGGCCCGCCAGAAGCTGCTGATGGAGCTAAAGCCGTTTGCCATTGGCCTGCGGGTGGAACATCCTCAAGGCGTGATCGACCGGATTCAGTATGGCAAGCCCCACCCTGCCCTGCCCAGGGCCGACTATGCCCTGACCTACAATAACGATCTGACCAAACGCAGCTGTTATTCCTTCTGTATGTGTCCCGGTGGTCTGGTGGTTGCCAGCTCTTCTGAGGCAGAGATGGTGGTGGTTAATGGCATGAGTAATCTGGGGCGGGATTCCGGCTTTGCCAATAGTGCGTTAGTAGTTAATGTCAGGCCGGAGGATTTTGATGGCGGTGATCCGCTGGCCGGGGTCCGATTCCAGCAACAGTGGGAGCGTACCGCCTTTGCAGTCGGCGGTGGAAACTACCGTGCCCCGGCCCAGAACCTGGTGGCCTTTATCGGCCAGGGTGCCGGTGGCGGATACCTCTCAAGTTATCGCCCCGGAGTGCTGGAGGCCGATCTGTCAACGGTATTGCCCGAGTATGTGATACAGACCATGCGTGAAGGAATTGTCTCATTTGATCGGAAGATGAAAGGGTTTGTAACGCGGGAGGCAACCTTAACCGGCGTCGAGACCCGCACCTCAGCCCCGTTGAGAATCCTGCGGAATGAAAACCTGCAATCTCCCTCGCTACAGGGGCTGTATCCCTGCGGCGAAGGAGCCGGTTATGCCGGTGGTATTATGTCCGCTGCCCTGGACGGGGTGCGGGTGGCAGATACGATTGCGGGGCAGATGAGGGAATACTAAATCTTAACGCAGAGGTGCTGGGACGCAGAGAAAAGCATAAACAAGAGGGGTACATTGAAACCAAAAACGTTGATTTTGTCTGTATCTCTGCCCCTCATGCCTCTCTGCGTTATGGTTTTTTAAATTCTAACTCCTGATCTGTCCGTCCCCATAGACGATAAATTTGGTGGTGGTCAGATCCTCCAGCCCCATCGGACCAAAGGAATGCAGCTTGGTGGTGGAGATGCCGATCTCGGCCCCCAGTCCCAACTGTCCACCGTCATTGAAGCGGGTGGAGGCATTGACCAGCACGCAGGATGAGTTGACCTCGCGGATAAAACGCTGGGCATTGGCGTAATCACGGGTCACAATCACCTCGCTGTGCAGCGAGCCATATTGGTTGATATGGTCAATGGCCGCATCCAGATTGTCCACCACCCGACAGGCCAGGATCAGCTCCAGGTATTCGGCAGCCCAATCCTCTTCAGTGGCAAGCTTTGCCTGGGGTGCGTACTTCCGAAATTCCTCATCCCCCCGCAATTCCACCTGCAGCTCACCAAGGGTCCTGGCAAAGTCAGGAATGAACGTCGCAGCTGCGTCCTTGTGGATCAGCAGGGTCTCCAGGGCGTTGCAGACCCCTGGGCGCTGGGTCTTGGCGTTGATGATGATCCGGGTGGCCATTTCAAAATCAGCTGAGGCATCCACAAACAGGTGGCAAACCCCTTTGTAATGTTTGATGACCGGGATGCGGGAGTTCTCCACCACAAAACGGATCAGGCTCTCGCCGCCACGGGGGATGATCAGGTCGATCAGCTCTTCCTGCTTCAGCATTTCCAACACCCCTTCCCGTTCAGTAAACGGGATTAGCGATAGGGCCGCTTCCGGGATGCCCAACTGCTTCATTACCCCCTGCAGGATGGCGGCAATGGCCCGGTTGGAATGGATCGCCTCAGATCCACCCCGCAATACCACCGCATTGCCGGACTTGAGGCAAAGTGCGGCCGCATCGGCAGTCACGTTGGGGCGGGATTCATAGACAATGCCGATTACCCCCAGCGGTATCCGCATCTTGCCAACCATAATCCCGTTGGGGCGTTTCGACATCCTGGTGATCTCCCCTACCGGATCTGGCAGGGCAGCTACTTCCCGCAGAGCCTCGGCCATCCCCTTGATCCGCTTGGGGTCAAGCATCAGCCGATCCAGCATGGCATCGGACAGCCCCTTTTGTTTGCCCGCTGCCAGGTCTTTGGCATTTTCGTCAATCAGGCCGGTGGTTCCGGCTTCGAGGGCATCAGCCATCTTCAGCAGCATTTCATTCTTGACGGTGGTGGACAGCCGTGCCAGGGCGATGGAGGCCTGTCGGGCGTTTTTGGCAATGGTGGCAACCTGTTCTGCGATGGTCATGGGTGGTCCTTTGTATTCAAGTTATGTCTGAGTTGGTTATGCAATAATTTGAGTTGTCGACAAATTGTCGACAACTCAATGCCCCTTATAATCGGGCGAATCTTCATGTACGCAAATAGGTACAGAATCATCGTACAGCGTTTCCGGCGCAATATCGATTTCCCCCGGCCAGACGACGGTTCCGTACTCTACTTTTGCTCGTTCAAACAGATGCAAGCTGGCAATGCGGCTCCACGGCTTCATTTCAAGGAGTGGCCGCATGTCAAAACGCCTCTGTTCACCGTTTTGAAAGGTTACATCAAGCCGGTAGTCCGGTTGTACTTTTACTGAAATTATATCAAGAAGCATAGAGCCCCCCTACTGCAATGGTGCGATTCTAAACGGATCTTCACCGTTTACTGCCAGCTCCCAATCAACCTGCAGCTCTTCTTTGTGAATTTCGATCCAAGCCTGAACCAGCTTCAACTGCTTTGCCGGGAGCGTCCCATCAAGAGTACGGCCATCATCAATGGCGATAGCTGCTTCTTCGCCGTTGTAGCGAGCATGGATATGCGGAAGATGGTGCCGACGGTTGTCACGAAAAAACATCAGTATCAGTATGCCATAAAACATTGATATGGTTGGCATGCTATTCTCCTGTGGTTTCCTTTACGCTGACCATTTTCCTTATGTCAGGAAAATGGTCGAGCTGCATCTCCTGTCATTTTTAGTCCTTCAATATCTGCAGTCAGATTATTGCAGCCAAGAAGAGTAATTACTAGATTCATTGGTTTTTTATCTATAAATAAGTCGAACCCAAAGCCTCAACAGATAGACGACCATGCGATTTCATTACATTCCACCGGTTATAGTTTTATAAACACCGCCTGTTGTTCCAGCGTAAACGATATTGCTGTCAAGAGGGTCTATAGCAAGAGCTGTAACGTATTTATTAAAAAGAATTATTCCTTCAGCTTCTTACGCTTCACTGCCTCCGCTAGTTCCTTAAAATTATCTCTGCTGGAAACCGTTTTGCCAGACTTCTTTTCAAGATCAAGTCGAGCATTTCCTGCAACCGCGCCACCTTCTGCTGCGGCATCGAGGTTCTCGTCATACCCTTGTGCATCCTTGTTGCGGGCAATTTCGGTTGTTGACGCCTCACCCAGCATGGTGAAGATTAATTCGAGGTCGGACATGTGATCACGCAGATTGTCGTTTCGTTTATCCAGGCTTTTAAATTCCTTGTATTCAGAGGGTGTCATGCCGAAGGTAGCCCGGCTGATCTCGGCGGTCAGAATGGCATACTCCATCTGCTCCTTTACACCACGTTTTTCCCATTCATTGGTTAGCTCGTCACGAACGGCGATTCCGCGCACCCGTTTCTCGATCCATTCGTCGCTGTATCCCTTGGACTTGTACAGTTCTCGCATCCGTTTGGCAGCAAGTTCAGGGTTTTGAATCTCCTCCAGCCGTTCATAACCGACCTGTGCCAACCAGAGCTTGAATGGTTCCGCCTTGGGAGAGGGGATGGACTGGACAAGGCGTAAAAGCTGTTCAGAATCAGCAACATCAGTCAGGTAATACTTGCCGTCTGCCGCCTGCATTTTCAGTTGACTACATTTTGTAGCCAACTGACTTTCTTCCTTTTTAAGCCTCGTTTTAAGAACGCTCCAGTATGTTCTCGGCTTAGGGCTGTCGGTTAGAGCCTCGACAACATCAACGATGGAAAAATACCATTTCTCTTTTTCTGTATCCCATACTGAACGTACTTTCTTTGATTCAAACAGCTTGATTGCCGATTCCTGGGTCATGGCTACACTCCCCGCTTTTTCTTCTTTTCTGATTTCTGTGTCGTTACCAGCGGCGCGGTAAGTTGCTGGTAACGCTCAAACAGAAATGCCACACGCTCGGCCTCGGTCTTGAAGCCGGTTTTGCCGTAGGCTGCATCTACCGCTTTATCAAGGGTTTGGTGGGCCTTTACCAGATCAGGAGGCATGGTCAGGGGATCGTACAGATCGGCCAGGGTTGCGGATGGGTACTGTGCGCGGGTGTCCAGTACCGCCTGGGCAGCGGTTTCGATGGCTGCCTGCTGTTTTTCGGTCGGCTCCGGCCAGGGGAAGTTGTTGTAGACGATGGTATTTGAGTAGCTATACCGGCTTTCAAGACGCCCACAGACTGCGCGCATCCAGGCCATATGCATGGTTGAGCAGAGCACACCAAAGTGAAACAGCGTGGCATTGGGAACAAATTGAATTTTATTGCTACAGATAACCTCTTGGGAGACAAAGGCGATCGGTATGAAGGGACGCCGCTCGGATGAGACTTCCGGCACCGCAAGATAGTCACTGTCCGGTTGAGCGATCTGACGAAACAGCGTCGGGAAGCGGGCAAAGTCACGGGTGGTTTGCGCCTTGCTGGCCAACCGGGTCTGGCGTACCAGTTCCACACGGGCCATGACCAGCGGCAGGTGACGTAACAACGTAGGATCAACATCTTTTAGCCAGAGACAGTAGCGGGTAATGCCGTTGATAAAATCACCGCCGCTGATATAGGGGCGGATATACGGGGCAGCAGCCGGTTCCCTCTGTAACAGTTCCTCTCGTTCTTCAACGGACAGAATCAGGTGGCCGCCATCAGTGGGCTTGTTGCCCCAACACATCTTTGGAACAGTACACAGTGGCAAGGTGCGGTTGCCCACAACCAAGTCAGGCGCATCAACCAGATAGGGATTGATGTTGCCAACCTTGATAACATGAGGCTCACTTTTAGGGGTGTCATAATCAAACAGCCACTTGTCGGCCAGATCTTGCAGGCCAAAGCCGACGATAACGCAATGCACCGCCGCCTGACCTCGGGCCTCACTGCTCCACTGGAAGGTGCGGTGGGCAAAATGAATTTTTACACCACGCGACAATAAATACGACCAGAGAATCCCGGCCTGTTCACCTTGACAGATGGAGTTGGTAGAGACAAGGGCACACCTAACCCCCCTCATTCCCCCCTTGTCAGGGGGGATGCCTAAAAGCTCCTCCCCTGTCAAGGGGAGGCTGGGAGGGGTTAAATACTCCGCCGCCTTCACATACCAGTTACAGACAAAATCGAGCACACCGGATGAAGCAAGATGCCCCATCACCAACTGTTGGTCCTGTTTTTGCTCATCAGTCTGGTAATGGTGCCCCACAAACGGCGGGTTTCCCAGCAGATACGACAGGCGATGCGGAGCCACCACATCCCGCCAATCAATCCGCAACGCATTGCCATGCACAATGTGGGGCGCCTTCTTGAGCGGCAGACGGGCGTAGTACTGACCAAACTCTTCCGACACCTGCAGGTTCATCTGGTGGTCAGTCAGCCAGAGCGCCACCTCGGCAATCCGGGCTGGCCATTCTTCAATCTCGATACCGTGGAACTGATCCACGTTGACACCAATCAGTTCAAAAACATCCAGCATTAACTGGTCGTTTTGGCGGACATGGCGCAGCACCTCCAACTCCAGCAGGCGCAGCTCACGGTAGGCGATCACCAGAAAGTTACCGCAGCCGCAGGCCGGGTCAAAGAAGTTCAGGTGGCCAAGTTTCTTCAAAAATTCAAACAGCTTGTTGCGGTTGTTCTTGATCTTGTTGAACTCGGCCCATAGTTCATCCAGAAACAGGGGGCGAATCAGCTTGAGAATGTTGGTCTCGCTCGTGTAGTGAGCGCCCAGGTTGCGGCGGGCGGTGGTGTCCATAATGCTCTGGAACAGTGAGCCGAAGATGGCCGGGCTAATCCGGCTCCAATCCAGGGCGCAGCAGTCCAGCAGGGTTTCCCGCATGGACTTGTCGCAGGAGGTAATCGGCAACATCTCGCTGAAGAGCTGGCCGTTAACGTAGGGAAAGGCAGCAAGCTGTTCGTCAAGAGTCTTTGAACGCTTTTCCGGCGGGGTATCCAGCACCTGAAAAAACTGGGCCAAATGCATGCCCAGGTCGCTGCCGTCCTCAGAGGTGCGTTGTTCCAGATAATCCTGAAACTGACAGCGTTCAAACAGGGCGGTGTCTTCGCTGAACAGACAGAACAGCAGCCGCACCAGCAGTACCTCCAGCGGGTGCCCGTCGTAACCGGTGGCCTTAAACTGATCATGCAGCCTGCCCAGTTTTTCTGCGGCCTGCACGTTGACCGGGTCTTGTTGGCCAAAGCTGCGGGTCTGGTAGCCAGCTATAAACCCGAACAGTTGGATATGTTTGGAGAATTCGACAAGGGTAAAGTTGTGCTGCTCGTTTGTATCCAGATCATACAGCCGGAAACGGGCAAAGTCGGATACCAGCACATAGCGGGGCAGATCCCGTTCTTTCAGGCCGGGAAAGTAATCAAAGGCCTGCTTTGCTGCCCTGTCCAGGTCCTTACCGCGCGATTTGTGCTCTACCAGCAGTACACCTTTCCAGAGCAGGTCTATAAAGCCGCCGTGACCATCCCCCTTTTTAACCGGTGCTTCAAAGGAAGCCACTCGACGGCGGGTAATACCAAAGACATTAAAGAAACCATCCCAAAAGCTCTTCGCCTCGGCATCTTCTGAGCTTTCATCAGCCCATTCCCGCGAGAAAGTCAGAGAGCGATCACGTATCTCATTCCAGGAAAGAGGCATCAGGGCTGTGCCTCTACACCATCAGCCAACTCCCCCAGAATCCGTTCAAAGACATCCCGAATTCCTTCGGTGGTAGCCTCATAATCTTTTAAAAGTGCCTCGCCCGGATGCCGCAGTTGCGGGTCATAGGCCAGACGGCGGGCCAGTTTATCCAGGTAACGTTGGTCCCCGGCCAGGTCGTTGATGGAGTGGTCATGCAGCAGGCGCAGCCGGTTTTCCAGCTTGCGCAGGAATTTGTAGCCGGAGACCAGGGTGTCTGCCTGATCTTCGGTGATAATGCCTAGAGTCTGGACCTCTTTCAAAGCCACCACTGTGTTCTGGGTGCGTAGCTCCGGGAACTTCTGGCCGTAGCGCAGTTGCAGGTACTGGGCAATGAACTCCACATCCACCATGCCGCCTCGACCGGTTTTTATGTTGTAGGAACCAGCCGTCTCTTTAGCAATCTCGTTTTCCATCCGCATCCGCAGGCGGTGGATCTCCTGCCGTCCTTCATCTCCCAGTGACGCGCCGTAGACGGTCTGGCGGATAACGGCATCAATGCTGCTGCGCAGGGTCGGTTCGCCAAGTACTACCCGGGCCTTTGCCATGGCCTGACGTTCCCAGATCTGGGCTTCAGTGCGATGGTAGGTAAGGAACGATTCCAACGAGGTGACCAGCGGTCCGGCATTGCCGGAGGGACGCAGGCGGGTATCCAGCTTGTAAACGTATCCTTCACGGGTGGCGGTGGAGAGGATCGAGATCAGCTTCTGGGCCAGCTTGGCGAAGTATTCGTGATTGCTGATCTGTTTTTCACCATCAGTGGTCCCCTGATGGTCATAGATGAAGATGATATCAAGGTCAGAGTGATAATTAAGCTCTTCACCACCCAGTTTGCCCATGCCGACGATCGCCAGGCTTGCACTGTGGAACTGGTTGTTATCCTGATAGCGCGGTCGGCCAAAGCGGGCCAGTTCCGTGGTGGCCAGTCGGTAGGCCTCTTCAAGGCAGACCTCGGCCAGGCAGGAAAGTTGGGCTGCAATGGCACCCTGGCCCAAGTGACCGTGAATATCGTTCAGGCCGATCCGCAGAAATTCTTCATTGCGGTAGCGCCGCAGTACATCCAGCCGTTCTTCAAAATCCTCTGCCTGTAGCAGCAGGCTGGACAACTCTTCATCCATTACCTCACGGGGCTTGACCATGGAGGCGTAGGTGTGTGCCACCATTGATTCCAGCAGTTCCGGGTGGCTGATCAGGATCTTGGACAGGAAGGCCGAGGTACCGAACAGGGTAGCCAGCAGCCGCAGGGCGTCATGGTTTTCCGCCAGCAGGGCATAGCAGGAGGATCTGCCGCTGATAACCGACAGGAAACGCTCAACATGGGCCAGTGCCATATCCGGATCAGGTGCCTCAAGCAGTGCCTGCAGGAATGGCGGGGCGATCTGGGCATGGATGCGGCGGTTACGTTCGGTGACATTGCCCTTGATCGGGCCACTGCGCAACAGGGCCAGGTTATCAAAGGCGCGATCTGCATCTTCAAGCCGCCGTTCTGCCAGCATATCCTTGACCATATCCGGTTCTGCCTTGGTATCCAGCAGGTAAAGAATTTCCGGTTTTGCCTGCTGCTGTTGCAGCTGTTCATCCCGACTGTGGAACAGGCTGCCGAAGATGGCGGCAACCCGTTGGCGATGCTGTTCAAGGGTATCCCTAAAACGTTGCAGACCATTATCCCGCAGGAAACCGCTGCGGCGGGCCAGCGCCAGCAGTTCATCTTCTTTGGTCGGCAGGCTGTGGGTCTGGCGTTCCTGCACCACCTGGATGCGGTGCTCGACCGTTCGCAGAAAACGGTAGGCCTCGCTCAGCTGTTGGCGGTCGTCATCGCTGATCAGTTTTGCATCTGCCAGCAGCTCCAGCGCAATCAATGAGTTGCGTTCCCGCAGTCGGGGCATCTTGCCGGCATAGACCAGCTGCAGGGCCTGAATAAAGAATTCAATCTCCCGGATACCACCCCTGCCCAGCTTCAGGTTGATTTCTCCTTCGCGGTTGCGGGTCAGGGAGGCATCAATCCGCTGTTTCATCAGCTTCATATCTTCGATCAGGGTATAGTCGAGATATTTACGGTAGATAAAAGGGATCAGGGTCTGCAGCAGCTGTTCACCCAGCTCCCGCGAGCCGGCCACCGGGCGGGCCTTGAGCATGGCGGTCCGTTCCCAGGACTGTCCCCAGGATTCGTAGTAGATCTCGGCAGAGCGTAGCGATACCGCCATGTCGCCTGATTTCCCTTCAGGTCGCAGCCCCACATCAACCCGGAAGACAAAGCCGTCCTCGGTCACCTGGTTCATGGCCTTGGTGATCTGCTCTGCCAGTTTGTTAAAGAAGGCATGCAGGGAGATTACCCCCTTGCGTCCACCACGACCGTCGTCAATGCCGGCGGTTTCTCCCTTGTCGGTCTCATAAAAGAAGATGATATCGATATCTGATGAAAAGTTCAGTTCGCGCCCGCCAAACTTACCCATGCCCAGAACAGTCATCACCGCCGGACGTGGCCCCTCCGATGTCTCTTTGCGGGGAGCACCATACTCCTGCACCAGCAGGCGGTGGCAGGTTTCGTATGCCACCTGCAGCGTGGCCGATGCCAGGTCTGATAATTCTCTGGTCACCTCTTCCAGCGGTGCCAGGCCGTTTAAGTCACGGGCAGCAATCCGCAGGATTTCAAAGCGCTTGAAAGAGCGCAAGACCTTCATCAGCCCCTGCAGATCAATTGTCTCCGGGGTGTTTCGACGCAGGGCAGTCAGCAGTTCAGTCCTGGTACGGGACTGTTCCAGCTCATTGTCAGCAAAGAGACGAGAAAAAAAGGACGGTTCCTTAAAAATAAGGTTGGTCAGAAATGGTGAGGCGCCACACAGCAACATGCATTGTCCCAGGCGTCTGCGGTTGCCAATGACGGCCATCAGGTCGGTGTGATCAAGAGTCCCAACCAGCCGTTCAAAGCCGTTTAAGGCCATATCCGGCGAAGGGGTATGCAGTGCTGCCAGGGCAATTTTAAGCAGGGTCTCAACGGGAAAGAGATCTGCCATCAGCAACAGGTTGGTTGTCGAGCGGGCACCATAGGCAAAGCCTGACTGCTCCAGCAACCGGATTAGTTCCTGATCACGGGACGGTTCATCCTCCAGGGCCATGATCCAGGAAAAAATGTGGTCAAAGCGGGTGCTTGGCATATCAGACAGCAGCCAGGGCTGCCAGCTCCTTCAGATAGTTGCCTTGGGCTACGCCATGCTCGGTGATAATGGCGGTAATGTACTTTGCCGGGGTCACATCAAAGGATGGGTTGCGCACCTTGACCCCCTCCGGTGCAATCGGCAGGCCACGGATATGGGTGACTTCGGTTGTGGGCCGTTCTTCAATCGGGATCTGACTGCCATCGCTCAGGGAGAGATCAAGGGTGGAGACCGGCGCTGCCACATAGAACGGAATGCCGTGCTCTTTGGCTACTACTGCCACACTAAAGGTGCCGATCTTGTTGGCGGTATCGCCGTTGGCGGCAATCCGGTCCGCGCCAACCACGCAGCAGGTGATTTCCCCCCGCGACATGAAGAAACCGGCCATATTGTCGGAGATAAGGGTTACGGGGATCTTGTCCTTCATTAACTCCCAGGTCGTCAGCCGCGCACCCTGCAGCCAGGGACGGGTCTCATCGGAAAAGACCTGGATCTTTTTGCCTGACTCGTGGGCGGCCCGGATCACCCCCAGGGCGGTGCCATAGCCTGCGGTGGCCAGACCGCCGGCGTTGCAGTGGGTAAGCACCGTTGCCCCCTCTGGAATCAGGGCGGCACCGTGTCTGCCGATGTTTTTGCAGATCGCCAGGTCTTCTGCCTCAATCCGGATCGCCTCTTCCTTCAGTCCGGCCCGGATCGTTTCCAGCGGGCTGCCTTTCAGAGACTGTGCCTTCTGCTTCATCCGCTCAATGGCCCAGAACAGGTTGACTGCCGTGGGGCGGGTGCGGGCCATCACATCACAGACATTATCCAGTTGGCGGAAGAATGATTCCTGGGTGTCGGCAATGATCTCCCGCGCCCCCAGAGCAATCCCCATGGCAGCAGCCACACCGATAGCCGGGGCTCCGCGCACCACCATCCCCTTGATCGCCTCTGCCACGGCATTAAAATCAGTGTAGCGTTGGTAGATCTCTTCCATCGGCAGGCGGGTCTGGTCAATCATGATCACGGCGTCATCGCGCCATTCTATGGTTCTGAAAGACATCTGTAGCACCTCGTTTTGTTTGTTGTTCGGAACAGTTATAACGTCGGCCACGGTCTGTTTCAAGCAAAAGCCGTCATCGGCGGTATCTATTCGTGTCAAAGCGGAGTTGCTGTTTAGGCAGGCGGATATAGAAACGTAAAAAGCGATTGACAAAATCGTTAAAACAAATAATATGCGTTGACGTTTTGCAAATAAACGTCGGAGAAATGGACTAGTAGCTCAGTTGGTAGAGCAGGCGACTCTTAATCGTCAGGTCGTAGGTTCGAACCCTACCTGGTCCACCATAAATTCAGTATCACGTTTTTTTGATGGGGTATCGCCAAGCGGTAAGGCAACGGACTCTGACTCCGTCACCGCAGGTTCGAATCCTGCTACCCCTGCCAATTCCAAATAGTATTTCTTTTTTTGTAAGATTGACTTTTGCGGTAGCGGTTATTATTATTTTTGTACATCAGTTAACTCCGCCCGAAAGGAGAATCCTGTTATGTGGACTGCACACTTTAGAATCCGTCCGGTATCCCACTGCAAGGAAGGGTGCCGAAGCTAGCCTGCCGATAGGTTTTCGGCAGGCAGACAACAACGAACCCCGTGTCGGTTGACACGGGGTTTTTTTGTGCGTAATCTGCTGAATCATGAAAAAATATATTGTCATAGCCGCCACACTTATCATTGCCATTGCCACAGCAGTCTGGTTTTTTTTCGGACGAGCCCCCAAGGTAAGCTACAAGACGGTCCCGCTTGAAAAAGGGAGCGTTGTTGCTGCCATCTCCGCCACCGGCACGGTGAATCCGGTTACCACGGTACAGGTTGGTTCCCAGGTCTCCGGCACCATTCAAAAGCTGCTGGTTGATTACAATTCACGGGTGAAAAAGGGGCAGGTGATCGCTGAGATCGATCCGGCCCTGTTTCTGGCCCAGGTTGAGCAGGCCAGGGGTAATTTTCTGAATGCCCAGGCTGCCTTACAGAAGGCAAAGGTTACCCTGGCAGATGCCAAGCGGACTCTGGAGCGAAACAGGCAGCTGATTGCCCAAGGGATTGTGGCCCAGAGCGATTTTGATGCATCCCAGACCGCCTATGATGCAGCACTGGCCGGGATCAAATCGGCTGAGGCCGGTGTGACCCAGTACCGTGGCACCTTGATGCAGGCTGAGACCAACCTGAAGAACTCAGTGATCCGCTCGCCGGTGGATGGTGTGGTGATTTCACGCAGCATTGATGTGGGCCAGACCGTGGCTGCCTCGTTTCAGACCCCAACCCTGTTTTCCATAGCCCAGGACCTGACCAAGATGCAGATTGAAACCAGCGTGGATGAAGCTGATATCAGCCGTGCCCGCCTGGACCAGACCGCCACCTTTACGGTTGATGCCTACCCTGACCGCAATTTCAAGGGGCGGGTCACCCAGATCCGTTCTGCCCCGATCACGGTCCAGAATGTAGTCACTTATATCGTGGTGGTGCAGGTGGATAACAAGGAGCTGCAGTTGAAGCCCGGTATGACCGCTAACGTCTCCATTGAGACCGGCCGCCGTGATGGCGTCCTGAAGCTGCCCTCTGCAGCACTGCGCTTCCGACCCAAGTCCAATGCAGATAAGAAGGCAGCCAAAACAGGTCAAAAACCTGCCGGAGCTGGTAAAGAAAAACCTGGCGGCAGACAGCAGAAGGTCTATCTGTTGAAAGAGGACAAGCCTGTGGCGGTGGCGGTTACCACCGGTCTTGGTGATGCCAGTTTTGTCGAACTTGTTGAAGGTGGTTTGAAGGAAGGCGATCAGGTGGTCGTTGAGCAGATCGATACATCCAAGAAAAAGGCTGCGGGAAGCAGCAGTTCACCCATGGGCCCCCGTTTTTAAGAAGGAGTTGAGCGGATGAAAAAACCTCTGATGCTGATGATTCTGGATGGCTGGGGCATTAATCCCTGTCCTGACAACAACGCTGTTGCCATGGCGAAAGCCCCTAATCTGACTGGCTACCTGCAGGAATTTCCCCATGTACAGATTCAGACCTCCGGCATGGCAGTAGGGTTGCCGGAAGGCCAGATGGGCAACTCCGAGGTGGGGCACCTTAATCTGGGGGCCGGTCGGGTTGTCTATCAGGATTTTACCCGCATTACCAAGTCAATTCAGGATGGTGACTTTTTCACCAATCCAACCCTGCTGGACTGCATTGCCAAGGTCAAGGCCAGTGGTGGCCGCCTGCATCTGGCCGGGCTCTTGTCCGATGGCGGCGTCCACTCCCACAACACCCATCTGTATGCCTTGGTCGAGCTGGCCCGGCAGCAGGGGGTGACGGACGTGTTCATCCACTGTCTGCTGGATGGCCGGGATACACCGCCCCAGAGCGGCGCTGGCTACCTTGCAGAGCTTACAACAGAGCTGGACAAAATCGGCTGCGGCAGGATTGCCACGGTCATGGGGCGCTACTATGCCATGGATCGGGACAATCGCTGGGAACGGGTTGAACAGGCCTATAACGCCATGGTGCTGGGCCAGGGGAAGCAGGCTGCCAATGCTGATGAGGCGATTCAGGCCAGCTACGCCGCCAATGTCACGGATGAATTCATGCTGCCCACGGTTATCGCCCCTGCCGCACCCATCAACGATGGTGACGCTCTCATCTTCTTCAACTTTCGCTCAGACCGTGCCCGTGAAATCACCCGTGCCCTGACCTTCAAGGATTTTGACGGGTTCAGCCGCCAGCGGGTACCGCAGCTTTCCGGCTATGTCTGCATGACCGAGTATGATGCCACCTTTGGCCTGCCGATCGCCTATGCACAGCAAGAGCTGACCAATCTGCTGGGCGGGGTGTTGGCAGAGGCGGGCCTGAAGCAGTTGCGGATCGCCGAAACCGAAAAATACGCCCACGTTACCTTCTTTTTTAACGGCGGTGTGGAGGCCCCGTTCAGCAATGAGGATCGCGCCCTGATCCCCTCTCCCAAAGAGGTGGCAACCTATGACCAGAAGCCGGAGATGAGTGCCTATCTAGTGGCTGACGAGCTGGTTAAGCGCTTGGATCAAGACCTCTATGATGTTGTTATCCTTAACTTTGCCAACTGCGACATGGTTGGCCACACCGGTATTCTGCCGGCTGCCATCCGTGCCGTAGAGGCGGTGGATGCCTGTGCCGGCAGGGTGGTGGAAAAGGTTCGCGCTCTGGGGGGGACTGTGCTGATAACTGCAGACCATGGCAATGCCGAACAGATGGCCGATGAAAGCGGTGAGCCGTACACGGCCCATACCTGCAACCCGGTCTGGCTGATTCTGGTGGATGACAGCCGCAAGGGAGCAGTATTGAAAGAGGGTGGCAAGCTGGCCGACATCGCCCCCACCATGCTCAAGCTATTGAACCTGCCGCAACCCAAGGAAATGACCGGAGCAAGCCTGCTATGAAAACCGTATCCATTCCGGCAATAGACAACGAGTATATTGTCGGCAAGATCCTCTGCATTGGCCGTAATTATGTGGATCATATCAAGGAGCTGGGCAACGAAGCCCCCTCTGCACCGGTGGTATTCATGAAACCTGCCACAGCACTAATCGGTAATGGCGAATCAGTGGTGATTCCAGCCTACAGCAGCAACTGCCACTACGAGGCTGAGCTGGCCGTGCTGATCGGTGTGGAAGGTAAAGATATTGCTGAAGCCGACGCGCTTTCACATGTGGCAGGCTATGGCGTGGCAATAGATATGACCCTGCGGGATGTGCAGGATAATCTGAAGAAAAAGGGGCTGCCATGGGAGATTGCCAAGGGCTTTGATACCTCCTGTCCGCTGTCTGATTTTGTACCGGCAGACAAGGTGGCTGATCCGCAGAACCTGACCATCTGTCTGGCCGTGAATGGTGAGGGGCGTCAAAATGGCTCAACCGGTCTGATGATCAACAGCGTGGCCAGGATCATTAGCTATCTGTCCGGTATTTTTACCCTGGAAGAAGGGGACGTGATCCTGACCGGCACCCCTGCCGGGGTTGGCCGTGTGCAGGCCGGAGACCGGATGGAGGCGAGTATTGCCGGTGTGGGCAGCGTGTGCGTGACAGTTGCATAACTTTATACCTGGGAAAAGGAGTTGCAGATGCAAAATGAAAAAGAATGTCCGGAATGTAAAGGCAAGATGATCCTGTTGCCTGGCTGAGGCGGTCTCTTCTGGCGGTGCCAGAAGTGCGGGGTACGGCTTTCGTACCATAAGGATCAGCAGAGTTGCAGCTGCTCATAGTTGCAGGTTGCGCAGTTTTTTGTGTAGCTGTCAGAAAAAGTGCTTGACGTAGTGGAATCCTTTAACTATAGTCCACAACTCTGTAAAATACGAACAGGTGGTACCAAACTATGTACGCTGTAATTAAGACTGGTGGCAAGCAATACAAGGTCGCTGAAGGCGATTTCCTGAAGGTTGAAAAACTGGACAATGTCGTGGGTGACACGATTGAACTGGCAGAGGTGCTGATGATTGGCGGCGATGCCGTTAAGGTCGGAGCTCCACTGGTAGCTGGTGCTACCGTAACTGCCAAGGTTGTTGTGCAGGACCGTGACAAGAAGATTCTGGTCTTCAAGTCAAAGCGTCGCAAGAACAGCCGCAAGCTGATCGGACACCGCCAGTACCATACGGTACTGAAGATTGAGAAGATTAGCGCCTAAGCGCTTACGATTATTTTTTGAGGAGAAAGAACCATGGCACATAAAAAAGCTGGTGGTAGTTCACGTAACGGTCGCGATTCAGACGGCCAGAGGCTTGGCTGTAAAAAATTCGGCGGTGAAGCTGTTCTCGCTGGTAATATTATCTATCGTCAACGTGGCACTCAGATTCACCCAGGCAACAATGTTGGTTGTGGTAAAGACCATACCCTGTTTGCCCTGATTGAAGGGGTTGTCAAGTTTGAGCGTTTGGGCCGTGATCGCAAGAAGGTTTCAGTCTATCCTGCCTGATTCTGAGCCACACCCTGTTTTCAAAACCCGACGGTTACTGCCGTCGGGTTTTTTTGTGGCCACTGTCCCGGGATAGATCAGGACGGCTGGTTTGATCGGATACGGCTCCGGGGGGGTCTGTTGCATGGTATGGCTACCTGCAGTGTAATAGTTGATGAGGTTGTGTATGTACTTCGGGCTTTCTTTACTCAAGCTCAAGTCATAAAGGCGATTGATTATAAGGAGCACTGCCTGATTAAGTCTGGAGCGTGGTTTTTATGTCTCGCCAAGTCGGACAGGGGGCGGTTACCAATGCTGGCTGGGGCTAGCCATAAATTGATTGATCTGCTATGGTGCCTGCAGAGTAACAACGTGTTGTGGCTGCGCTGCGGCAAAAAGAAAAAGAGCCTACCGCGATTAGCTGTAAGCTCTTGGATTTATTGGTCGGGATGACTAGATTCGAACTAGCGACCCCCTGCTCCCGAAGCAGATTTTAATTTGTTTACTGCCGTTCATCATCGTTATTAACTGCTAGCATAACATGCCATTCTTATTGACGTAGTCCCCCATTTTTATTATCATTTGCTTAGTTGTGTTAAGAAGCGTTTTTGTCGTTTCGGGCATATGATAGGTTCCAGAGGGGTTCCATGAAGTTCACCGACCGCTTTCTCCAATCCATAAAAGCACCTGAGAAAGAATACTGTATACGAGAGGGGCATGGCTTTACCCTGCGTGTTCTGCCATCAGGGCTTAGAATCTTTCAGTATATTTTTACCCTCAATGGTAAGAGGCATCGTCTCAATCTTGGTCACTATCCCTTGGTCACACTAGCCGAGGCGAGAGAGAAGTACCATGAAGCATTCCTGCATGTTTCCAAAGGTCAAGATCCTCAGCAAAATAAAATAAGTTCAGTAGGGCTAGACACACCGTTTACCATTGCCAACTTAATTCATCAGTACAATTCATTTGTTGTACAGCATTTTACAGACGCAACTGCGAGTGAAACAAAACGCACCCTCGAAAAATATGTGTTGCCAATATGGGGGACTCGCACTGCATCTGATGTTCGGAGGTGTGACGCCATTTCTCTGGTGGAGCCCTTGTCCGCTACAGCCCCGGGACAGGCGCGTGGCGTTATGAAAATTGCTCGTGCCATGTTCAATTATGCATTGGATCGGGAGCTTGTTGAATTAAATCCGTTTACACGCCTACCGGCCGCCATTCCTGCCATAAAACCCATCGGCAGTAAGCGGGTGCTTGCTGACACTGAGATCAAGCTTGTATGGGATATACTTCATAAAAAAGATGCGCCTGGTACCAGTGAGACCAGAAGAGCGCTTCTGCTTATATTAGTTACGGGGCAGAGGCCAGGCGAAATTTCAGGAATGGAGTGGTGTGAAATAAAGGATGATTGGTGGACTATCCCGGCTCGCCGTATCAAAACCCGCAATCATCGTCAGGAAGACCATAGGGTATTTCTTTCGGAATTGGCTAAGCAGCTAATTGGCA
>CAZNWF010000021.1:0-33802 GCA_964576485.1 uncultured Geobacter sp.
ATTGTCTTGACAGACGGTGGCAGTGTGCTACTATCCAGTGCGATTTTACCCTGCCCGAGCGGTTCGATCTGACCTATGTTGCCAGTGACGGAGAGAAAAAACGTCCCGTAATGGTGCATCGGGTTATCCTCGGTTCAATTGAACGCTTTATTGGCGTGTTGATCGAACATTTTGCCGGTAATTTTCCGTTGTGGCTTGCACCTGTGCAGGCGGTTGTGTTAACGGTCACTGATAATCAGATCCCCTATGCTCAAGAGGTGTACAAGCAGCTCAAGAGTGCGGGGATTCGTGTGCAGGAAGATCTGCGGAACGAAAAACTTAATTTCAAGATCCGTGAAGCGCAGTTACAGAAAATACCGTACATGCTGGTGATTGGTGACAAGGAAGTTGAGCAGGGAACGGTAACGCCGCGTTACCGTGATGGTAAAAACCTGCACGCCATGAAGCCGGATGAATTTATTGCTTTTGTTGAAGCTGAAACAAAGGCCTACAAGTAAGTTAGTTGTGCCATTCTGCCAGGAGGTGCCGTCATAGCTGCCCCTACCAAAACCGCAACAGTCAACATTAATCATGCCATCCGTGCTTCCGAAGTACGTGTTGTAGCGCATGATGGCGAACAATTAGGAATTCTGACGCTGCGCGAGGCGCTGGAGGCTGCTGAGGCACGCCAGCTTGATCTGGTTGAAGTGTCGCCTACAGCGACACCACCGGTTTGCCGTATTATGGATTACGGCAAGTTCAAGTATCAGCAGAGTAAGAAACAGCAGGAAGCAAAGAAGAAACAGGTGCAGGTACAGGTTAAAGAGGTGAAGATCCGGCCCAAAACCGATGATCATGACCTGGATTTCAAGGTTAAGCATGTTCGCCGGTTCCTTGAAGAGGGAAATAAGGCCAAGGTAACCTTGGTGTTCCGTGGTCGTGAGATTACCCACCAGGATATTGGCCGGGCAGTGATAGAAAAGTTTGCCGCTGAGTTGGCAGATATCGCCGTGGTTGAGGTCCCGCCTCGGGTTGATGGCCGCCAGCTGTTTATGATTGTCGCCCCTAAAGTGAAGAAGCATTAGTTTTTAGATAGTATTACTCACAACGTTATTAAGAAGGAGCAAGTCAATGCCTAAAATCAAAACTAACCGTGGCGCTGCCAAGCGTTTCAAAAAGACCGGTACCGGCAAGGTAAAGCGTGCTCACGCTTTTACCAGCCATATCCTGACCCACAAGAGCAGTAAGCGTAAGCGCAACCTGCGTCAAAGCAATACTGTTGCCGCTGTGGATCAGAAAAATATCTGTGCCTTGATTCCGTACATGTAGTTAGAAACAGCATCTGCTGTTTCGACCCAGAACCGCGAGGAGCGGCCCCTTGCGGATCGGGCAATTAAACCTGAAGGAGTATTAAGATGCCGAGAGCAAAAGGTGGTTTTAAGTCGCGGCAACGCCGCAACAAGGTTCTGAAGCTTGCCAAAGGGTACCGTGGCGCACGGAGTAAACTGTTTAGAAGTGCAACCGAGGCAGTTGATCGTGCACTGAACTATGCTTTCCGTGACCGTCGCGTCAAGAAAAGGGATTTCCGCTCACTCTGGATTATGCGAATCAACGCTGCATCCCGCCTGAACGGCCTTTCTTACAGCAAGTTTATTTTTGGCCTCAAGAAGGCAGATGTTCAGATTGACCGTAAGGTACTTGCTGATATCGCCATCACTGATCCGAAAGGGTTTGCCGAGATCTCGGCAGTGGCCAAGGCCCAGCTGTAACGCTGGTTTGTTTGTGGATAAAAGGGGATGGGAGTCAGGTGCTCCTGTTCCCTTTTTCCGTTCTATTCCATTTTAAAGTTTCTTAAAGGGACTAATGATATGCGGGAACAGCTTGAACAGATGCGGCAACAGGCCTTAAGTGCTATTGCTGCAGCGACCACTGAAGAAATGCTGAATGAGGTCAGAGTCCGTTATCTTGGACGTAAGGGAGAATTAACCGGTCTGATGAAGGGACTGGGGGCACTCCCTGCAGATGAACGTCCCAAGGTTGGTCAACTGGTTAATACGGTTAAGGATGAGGTTGAGGCGCAGATTGAGCAGACCTTGGGCCGGGCCCGTGAAGAGGCCACTGCCAAACGACTTGCCACAGAACGGATTGATGTAACCTTGCCTGGAAGAGGGCATCGTCAGGGTAGCAAACATCCGATTACGCTGGTGATAGAAGAAGTTAGTGAGATTTTTGCCGGTCTTGGCTTTTCAGTTGCTGAAGGGCCAGAGATTGAGCATGACTGGTACAACTTTGAGGCCTTGAATTTTCCCCCTGAACATCCAGCCCGCGATATGCAGGATACTTTTTTTGTGGAAAATCAGCTGTTGTTGAGGACTCATACCTCGCCAGTGCAGATTCGTACCATGTTAAAGCAGAAACCGCCGGTACGGATTATTGCTCCGGGCACGGTCTATCGTTGCGATTCTGATGCTACCCACTCCCCGATGTTCCATCAAATTGAAGGTCTTATGGTGGATACCCAGGTTTCTTTTGCGGATCTGAAGGGGATACTAACCACCTTCACCAATCAGCTGTTTGGCCAGAAGACCGGAGTCAGGCTGCGTCCCAGCTTCTTTCCATTTACTGAACCCTCTGCTGAAGTTGATATAGCCTGCGTGATCTGTGGCGGTTCCGGTTGTCGAGTCTGCAAGCAGACAGGCTGGCTGGAGATTCTGGGAGCAGGTATGGTTGACCCGGAAGTGTTCCGCCATGTGGGGTATGATCCTGAGACTATTTCAGGCTTTGCCTTTGGCATGGGGATAGAGCGGATTGCAATGCTGAAGTATGGCATTAGCGATATGCGTCTGCTCTTTGAAAATGATATTAGATTCCTTACACAGTTTTAGTCCGGTGAGACCATGAAAGTTACCTATAACTGGCTGAAAGAGTTCGTTGATTTTGATCTGTCACCTGCTGACCTGGGACATCTGCTGACCATGCTCGGTCTTGAAGTTGAAGGTATGGAGCAACTTGGTGGCGGTATGGATGAAGTGGTGGTTGCTCGTGTTCTTGAAAAAAACCAGCACCCCAATGCCGATAAGCTATCACTCTGCAAAGTTGATAATGGCAAAGAGGTACTTTCTGTTGTTTGTGGCGCCCAGAACTTCAAACAGGGAGATACGGTTGCCTTGGCCCAGATCGGCGCGGTGTTGCCGGGGGATTTCAAGATTAAGCGTTCAAAAATCCGTGGTGAAGAATCGTGCGGTATGCTTTGTTCTGAAAAAGAGCTGAATCTGGCTGATGAGAGTGCCGGTATTATGGTTCTCCCTGGGGATCTACCGCTTGGAACACCGTTTTTTGAAGCAATGGGGCTTAAAGACACCATCTTTGAAATCGGTTTGACTCCCAACCGTGCCGATTGTCTCAGTGTGATCGGTATTGCCCGCGAAATCGCGGCTAAATTGGGGAAGCGGGTGCGGTATCCGACGATTGTGGTGCCTGAGTATGGTGAGCCGGTTGACAGTAAGGTATCAGTAACTATTCAGGATGCAGCAGGATGCCCACGCTATGCAGCGCGTTTTATATCTGGCTGCAAGATTGCTCCTTCACCTGCCTGGCTGGTTAATCGTTTAAATGCTGTTGGTGTCCGCTCAATCAACAATGTGGTGGATATTACCAACCTGGTCATGATTGAACTGGGACATCCGTTACATGCCTTTGACTATACCCAGGTGGCCGGTGGTCAGATTATTGTGCGCAGGGCAGGAGAGGGCGAAAAATTTCGCAGCCTTGATGGCCAGGAAAGAACTCTGACCGCCACTGATTTGATGATCTGTGACCGTGATCGTGCTGTTGCCCTGGCAGGTATTATGGGGGGCGAAAATTCTGAAATTATTGATGCTACCACTGATATTCTGCTGGAAAGCGCGTTCTTTGATCCACCAACTATCAGAAGATCCAGTAAACGTTTGGGACTGCATACTGAATCATCCCACCGCTTTGAGCGTGGCGCAGACCTGGATATGGTACCTAAGGCATTGGATCGGGCTGCAAGTCTTATAGCACAACTGGCCGGAGGCAATGTTGCAACCGGTAGGGTAGATAATTTTCCGCACCCTAAATCACTGACATCCATAACCTTCCGTCCAGAGCGTGCTAATGCCATGTTGGGACTTTCTCTGACCGCTGAACGGATGGCAGAGTTGTTCCGCAACCTTGAGTTTCAGGTCCAACCTGTCAGCAACGGTAGCTTTCAGGTTACGATTCCTACCTACCGGGTTGATATAGAACGCGAAATTGATCTTATTGAAGAAATCTGCCGATTGAACGGTTTTGATCAGGTTGTTGCAACCATGCCAGTGGCCCAGGTTATTTCAGATCGTCCTTCTTTGCATCAGCGTTTACAGCGTTCTGTACGGGATCATTTTGTGGCTGAGGGGATGCATGAGATTGTTTCCTTCAGCTTTATTGCTGCAGATGCGGCAGACCGCATAAATCTGAGTTTGGATGATCCCCGTCGTAACGGAATTAAACTCTGTAATCCGCTTGCTGCAGAGCAGGCTGTTATGCGTACCACATTGTTGCCAGGCCTTCTGGAGACCGCTTCACGTAATATGAGCTTTCGCAGTCTTGATTTGCGCCTGTTTGAGATGCGTCGCGTCTATCATGCGGTTACAGGACAAGAGATGCCCCATGAGCCTGTTTACTGTGCTGGATTAATCAGCGGAAATAGAGACCAGGAAAGCTGGTGTCAAAAGGAAATCCCTACTGATTTTTATGATGCAAAAGGGATAGTGGAGAATCTGTTTGAACTGCTTCAGATCAGAGGTGTTAGATGGTCATCAGATGTGCCTGAGCCATTTTATCATCCCGGCAAATGCTGTCGCATTCTGGTTGGCAACACAACCATCGGCACTATCGGTGAAATACATCCAGAAGTGTTGAAGCGGTATGAAATTGAACATTCTGTCAACTATTTTGAATTGAATTTTGAAGAACTTGTACGCTTATCAGGCAGCCGTAAGGCCATTGTAGCGCCATCGCGTTTTCCTGACAGTGTCAGGGATCTGGCTCTGTTGGCTCCGCTTGATCTTCCGTCAGCGCAACTAATCGATTGTGTTAAAAGCCTCAAGCTTCAGGAGTTGGAGAAGATCGCTATCTTTGACCTTTACCAGGGAGATCGTGTCCCAGAGGGATTTAAGAGTATTGCATTACGTCTGCGCTATCGGGCTTCTGAACGGACTATGACTGATGATGAGGTACAGCAGGTACATCAGAAGGTGATTGCTGCGTTGACCGGCAAGCTGAGCGTGACTGTTCGTTAGTGGCTGCTGCTTACGAAAAGACTTACGAAAAGACTTGCGAAAATATCGATAAATGAATATTATAAACAAAGTTATCTTTATCCCACAAAGGAGTATGTAACGATGAAAAAGATTGTATCCGTTGTACTTATGGCTGCTTTTCTGTCTGTTTCTTCCCTGGCTTTTGCTGCAGAGCAGAAGATTACTGGTGTAATTGAGAAGGTTGAAATGCAAGGCGCTGCTGCAACCGTAACCCTCAAGGACAGCAAAGGTGCTAAAGTTCAGGTTATTGTTAAAGACCAACTGACCGTGGACAAACTGAAGGACAAGCGTATCGTTGTTGGCGACGAAGTTCGTGTGAAGTATGACGACGCTAACAAAGAAAGCAAACTGTTCCGTAAAACTGCTGGCTGCTAATTTTAGCAGGTTTCATGTGGTTACAACAAAAAAGGTACGGGTATATCCGTGCCTTTTTTATTGTAACTAACTAGATTTGGTAGCGTGTATGCAGCCTTTCAAAATAAATATCCCTACATCGTTGTTCCACATTAGCCAAGCATGCTAATGCCTCACCACAACCGGTTGAACTTAGTACAAAAACCCCGTGTCCACGCACTATAACCGCTTTTGTAGCAACCTGACAAAAAGCCTTGGAAAGATTATCTGCCATTCCGCCGACGCCACCTTCTCCTCCAATAACCGGAAATAAATCAACAAAATCGAAGGACTTGTTACTGTCTGAGTCTGCAAAAAAACTCATAATGACCGGAAAGCGGGGATGCCCGTGAAGAATAATTCTGCAATCAGTTGCCAGAGCTATCGCTTGATGTGCAGGCAATTCGCTGGACGCTGTAATGCCAGCTGTTGCTAGTCCGTCTAAAGGTACAGAGTCAATCTGGCTACTCAGTTCATCCAGTCGGGCAGATGTCTGCGAAATATAGAGTCTCTTATCCAACATACAGGAAACATTGCCAAAGAAAGAATCAACCAAACCGAGTTGAACGGTTGCCTGACCTATTAGACTCATTTCATCAAGCATTGCTTGTTGCGTAGGTGGGAGTAACGTAGAAAAGCTATAGTGCGTTACGTCAAGCGGTTGCAGGCAGTTGTTTTTGTACTGCCTGATAGCGTGAACTTCATCTGGCAGTAACGGCCCTGTAGAAAATAAGTCTTCAAAATATTTGATTGTTGTGGCATGGGACAATGAAGACCACGCGATATAGGCTTGTTCAATCGTAAGGGAACCTTGGGTAATTATACCTATCCCCTCAACAATACATCCTTTTCTCCTGCTTAGCGCGGCACATATGTTGTTAAACAGGATAGCTTTGTCTTGGTCGTGGCGAATCAGAGGAATATCATGTAGTGATGAGCGGGACTCGGAATCTCTGGGGATGAGTGAGCTTTCATCAGGCCTTGACCGACGCAAAAGGAAAGCAGGAAAGGGTTGCAATGGTTCTGCCACAATAACTGCAGCGCAGTTGAGTTTTTGTAAAATATCGTGTGCAAGTGAGGTAAACGTTTGGTTACCATAACTGAAAACAGTGTCATTCTGGGCACTGATGGCAATTCGGCCAGCCTTGACACACTGTTCATCAAGCAGCAGTTGTATATATCGCTTAAGTAGGTGCTGCATTAAGGTATTGAGGAGGGAATGTTAGTAATTAACAGAGAGCCGTCTGCTAGAACCTCTTTCCTGAAATGAATTCGTTGCCGTAATGAGTGCGAAACTGAAGCTATTTTCATCGAACTGCCTGGCATAAAGGCAGCTGTAATATTGTTTCCTGATTGCCATGCCTCAAAGTGGACATGCGGGCCGGTAGAACGTCCGGTACTGCCGGCAAGGGCAATGGTGTCGCCTTTTTTAACAGTCTCTCCCTGTGCTACCATGAGTTTACTGTTATGGCCACAGAGGGTTATCATGCCATTGTCATGCTCAACCAGCACAGTCAAGCCATAACCAGAGCGCAGTCCTGCATACACAACAACGCCTGCCGCAACAGAGCGGACCGGGGTGCCCTCTGGCACCGCAATATCAATACCGTTATGGTGGCGTAACTGACCATCAATTGGATCAACTCTAATTCCCACTCCTGATGTAATAGTGCCATTCACTGGAAATATTGCCTCAACTGCTTCAGGTTTGCTTTGCTCAGGATTGATTTGGGCTTGAACGGTTTTTTCAATAATCTCTTTGAGGGATGGCGCAGGAGTTTGTTTCGTTTCTTTAGAAAGAGACCGGGCAGTTTTCTTTCGTGGACTTCTGGTGGAGTCCTTCACCACAACCTGTGCACCTTTTTGCAGTGGACTGTCAGTGAAGCTTTCAATCCCATCAATGGTGACAAAACGATAAATATCTGCCAGAGCCATTCTTGATGGCAGTAGCATCCAGGTTGCCATCAACAGGCATATCTGGATACAGAGAGTGGTGTTCAGCCGTTTCATAATCGTCCATGTTGCTGCTGCTATTCGTGCTTGTGGTAGCAACACTTTTCTGTTAATAAAAATCGTTCTTCGTTATTTATACTGCTTTCCAGAATACAAAGCAATTCCAACGTTCTCGCCGGTCAAACTTCATTTTCAAGGATGTATGAGTGTTTTTTACCTACTATGACAAGGTAATTCGTGGCACCGAACACGAGGATAGCCTCGTTATTATTCAGTTTTTGAAGGGAATGGTAGGACAGACGTTTTCTTTTTTAAACTATTACAAAGAAATTCCAGTTTCGTACGATGCTCGCCTGATTTCCGTAGAAAATGAAATGGCGGAATTTGAAGTGCATGAGTATCAGGCAAAAGTAATTACCCTTGAAAAAAAGGCCCTGATCAGGGCTCACGCAAAAAGTCCTGTTTCAGATGATCTTGTGGGTGATGTATTTTATGTAAACACTGCCCGGAAAAAGGTTATCCTGACCCGTTTTCACTACGCAAAAATTCGTTCTGATCTGCGTCGATTTGTACGGGTCTGCCTTGATGGTCGTCGTGCTGATGTTGATATGTATCTGGATAACGATATTGTACCTGCGTCAGTAATAGACATCTCTCTTGGTGGTGTTGCCCTCCGGGTGGCAGATCCTGCTGGTATTGAGCCAGGTAAAGATTTGAATCTTATACTTAAATTGGAAGCACAAGATGAAACATCTTTGCGTGAAATAGGGGTAGCCTGTACGATAATCCGTTTACTGGGTACTGCTCCTAATTATATTTGTATCCTGGAGTTTCACTCTGATCGACACTCACAGCAAGCCCTCGCATACTATATTAATCAGAGACAGGTAGAAATTATCAGAGAGCTTAAAGAGTTGGCAGCCTGACTATCTGTCAACAAGTTGTGATTATTTTTTAGGCACGCTTTGGTGCGTATGCTTAATTATTGTGCTGTTACCGTTTTTGTTTTTACTTGTGTCCAATTATAAAATTAATAATTTAAGGTTGTTATGATATTAACTTGGTTTGGCAATGTGCTTGCATATTCTTAGAAGTTACCTGAAAATTTGTTGCTGAGAAGGGAGGATGACTGTGAAAAAAGTAGAAGCAATCATCAAGCCGTTCAAGCTGGATGAAGTCAAAGAGGCGCTGAACGAGATAGGTATTCAGGGGATTACCATTAGCGAGGTTAAAGGGTTTGGGCGCCAAAAGGGCCATACTGAACTTTATCGTGGGGCAGAGTACGTTGTTGATTTCATTCCCAAGATAAAACTTGAGATTATTGTCAGTGATGTGATTCTCCCAAAAGTTGTTGATGCTATTGAAAAAGCAGCAAAAACTGGCAGGATTGGCGATGGTAAGATATTTGTAACGCCGGTTGAAGCTGTTGTAAGGATAAGAACCGGTGAAACTGGTGAAGACGCGTTGTAGTTTCATTATTCATGTGAAAGGAGAAGTTTGATGACACCGAAGCAGGTAGTTGAATTTGCCAAAGAAAATGGCGTATTAATGGTCGATTACAAGTTTATGGATTTTGTAGGTACCTGGCAGCATGTTTCTGTGCCTATTACTGAGTTTGATGAGGATACCTTTGAAGAAGGGCAAGGTTTTGACGGGTCCTCCATTCGTGGTTGGCAACCAATTCATGCATCCGATATGATTCTGTTACCAGATCCAACCTCAGCCAAAATTGATCCCTTTGTTGCTGTACCAACCCTTTCCTTGATTTGTAATATTTTTGATCCAATCACCAAGGAAGACTATACCCGCGATCCTCGTAACATCGCCCGTAAAGCAGAAGCTTATCTGAAATCTACCGGCATCGGTGACACCGCTTTCTTCGGCCCTGAGGCAGAATTTTTTATTTTTGACGAAGTTCGCTATGACTCCACCGCCAACCAGGCCTTCTACATGGTTGATTCTGTAGAAGGTGCCTGGAACACCGGTCGTGAAGAGTTCCCTAACCTGGGCAACAAACCGCGTCACAAGGAAGGTTACTTCCCTTGTTCACCTGTTGATTCCCAGAATGATCTGCGTAACGAGATGGTTCAGGAACTGCAGAAGGTTGGTATCCGTGTTGAGTGCCAGCACCACGAAGTAGCTACCGGTGGTCAGGCCGAGATCGATATGCGTTTCTCCTCACTGGTTGATATGGCAGACCAGCTGCAGTGGTTCAAGTATGTTATCAAAAATGTTGCCTATCGTAACGGCAAGACCGTAACCTTTATGCCCAAGCCGCTGTACGGTGACAACGGTTCAGGTATGCACTGCCATCAATCCATCTGGAAAGACGGCCAGAACCTGTTTGCTGGTGATAAATACGGCGGGCTGTCCCAGATGGCTCTCTGGTACATCGGCGGTATCATCAAGCACGCCAAGGCTCTGTGCGCCATCACCAACCCGACCACCAACTCCTACAAACGTCTGGTGCCGGGCTTTGAAGCTCCTGTGAATATGGCGTATTCCAGCCGTAACCGTTCAGCTTCACTGCGTATTCCTATGATGTCCACCAACCCCAAAGCAAAGCGGGTTGAATACCGTACTCCAGATCCATCCTGCAACGGCTATCTGGCTTTTGCTGCCATGTTGATGGCGGGTCTTGATGGTATTGAGAACAAGATTGATCCAGGTCAGCCTTTGGACAAAGACATCTACGGTCTGTCTCCTGAAGAACTGAAAGATATCCCTTCTGCTCCGGGTAGCCTTGAAGAAGCTCTCAAGTGTCTTGAGGCTGACCATGAATTCCTGTTGAAAGGTGATGTCTTTACACCTGACGTTATCGAGAAGTGGATTGAGTACAAGATGGAAGCTGAAGTTAACCCAATCCGGATGCGTCCGGTGCCGCTTGAGTTTGCCATGTACTATGACATTTAATCGAAGATGTTGTGTATCTGATGTCCAGAAGGGCGGGAGCAATCCCGCCCTTTTTTTTGTGTGCGCCCGGCAGGGCGCATGGGGCGTAAGCCCCATATGACGCTTTCAGAGTTTAACCCGCTTCCTACCCGATGTTACATTCCACTTGTATATTTTATATTTCTTTAAACAAAATTAATCTCTGTGTCGCACCCAGGGCAGCTTTACATGCATGGAAAGCAGGTTATAGTTGATGGTATAAAAAAAAGCGTAGGAGAACGGTATGACAAACATCGATTTACCCACGTTAGGAGCAGTGACTAGGCGGGATTTTGTAAAATATTCAGCCGGTACCGTTGCCTGTGTCTACCTGACCACGTTAAACATCGGCTGTGGCAGCTCAAGTTCTCAAGTTGCCCAGTGGCCGATCTCAAATACGGTCTACACAACAGCGGAGCACCAGATCCTTCCGGTTCCGTTGTCTATCGGTGCGCCGCTGATCGCACCCAAAGAACTGACTCTGTACAGTATGTACAATTACAGCTCATGGACAAGTGGGACAGGGTTGATGCATACGGTGTGGGAAACCATGGCGATAAAAGCGCCCAATGTTGCCCACCTGTTGTCCTTTTTTACCATCACCGACGTGCATATCACTGATAAGGAATCACCGGCCCAGCCGCTGTATTACGAGTGGAGCCAGCCTGCAGGGTCACCAACGTTAAATTCGTCGGCCTATTCTCCGGTTGTACTGGCAACCACCCATGTGCTTGATGCTGCTATGCAGACCATTAACGCCGTACACAAAAAATCACCGTTTGACTTCGGAATCGGGCTTGGTGATGCTATCAACAACACCCAGTATAACGAGCTGCGCTGGTATATTGACGTGATTGACGGCAAGGTGATTACCCCCAGTTCCGGCGATCAGATCGGGGCCAACACAATTGATTACCAGAAGCCGTTCCAGGCTGCAGGACTGGATAAGTCAATCCCGTTTTACCAGGTTCTGGGGAACCATGATCAGTTCTGGATGGGATCCTGTTATGAAAGCCCAATGTTCCAGGCGGCTCATATCTCCAGTGCCATACTAACTACAAACAACTCGACGTCGCCATGTCAGAGCATGGGTACAGGTGATTTTTATTCGGGGGTAATTGATGGTTCTGATCCCCTGGGGGCGGTTATTTCCTCAGGACCAAAAGCTGATTATCCCACACCACCGACCGTTGTTGCCGACCCGAATCGACGTTCACTTTCAACAGCTACATCTTCAAGTCAGAACTGGATCAAAGAGTTTTTCACCACAACATCAACTCCGGTGGGGCATGGCTTTAACCTGGTCGCATCCAATCCGAATATTAACCTGGTTCCTGCCAGCGATAGAGCCAGCTTTGCCTGCTACAGTTTTGTGCCAAAGGCAAACATTCCGATCAAGGTGATCGTGCTGGACGACACCTGCAAGGGAACTGGTCAGCCAAACTATGCCGGAGGCGCTCTTGACCAGATTCGACTGGACTGGCTCAAAAATGAGTTGCAGGCCGGGCAGAACAATAACCAGCTGATGATCATCGCCGCCCATATCCCGTTTAACGTCTATACCAACCTTGTTACTGATCCATCTCAGGTAGTCTTAAATCCTCAGCGCATGCATCTGTTTCTCCCTACGCCTTTTTCCGTTGTTAATGATTATCCAACCTCAAGTGGCACTTCTCAATCATTACTTGACATACTCCAGGGCTATCCGAACCTGATCATGTGGATCGCCGGGCACCGCCATATGAACACCGTGACGCCGCAGATTCACCCCACTGATCCAACCCGCAGTTTCTGGGAGGTTGAGACGTCGTCGCTTCGAGATTTCCCGCAGCAGTTCAGGACGTTTAAGATTTACCGCAACGCCAACAACACGGTCTCAATCACCATCACAAACGTTGATCCAGCGGTTTCAACAGCATCACCGGCAACAACATCTCGGGGCAATGCCATTGCCACCGCGCGGATCACCGGAAATGTTCCAATGACTGATGCTGCCTCTCACTCGATAAATGCAGAACTGGTGGTGCAATTAACGTCAACAATGCAGGCAGTCATTGCCAGCGTAGGAACGCCAATAGGATAGGGTCTGGTTTCGTACACAGTACTGTACTGCAGCAATTCAACCACCAGGAGACAGATATGCAGAACGAAGACCCCAAAAAAAATGGTGAAGTATCACGGCGGGAATTCATCAAATGTACCGCCGGTACAGCAGCCTGTATCTCTTTCGGGTCGCTGACCTACGGGTGCGGCAACAGCAGTAGCAACTCGCCTCAGCTTACAGGTTATCCGATCGATTCCACCGTGGTGAAAACCACCGAGCGGATGATTGCCTTTCCGTACACACCGGCTTCCAAGCCGATCGTTCCCGGTACGATGCCGTTCCCGGCTGATCCACTCCAAAGCCCCAATGGCAAGGCAGCACTTACCTGGGATAAGCTCTGCCAGATTCCTGACTATGATAAACTGGCCTACGGCAAGTGGACCTATGTAGACTGGCCACTCCCCGTTGTGCCACGGTTGGATATCATGCCAAACGGCTACAACGCCGCAGCAGTCACCCCAAAAAAACGGTTGTTGAACTTTTTTGCCATGACCGATATCCATCTGACCGACAAGGAAGCGCCCAACCAGTTGATCTATCTTCAGCAAAGCCTGCCTGGTTTTGCTGGACAAAACAGTTCTATTTATTCCGGAGTTATGCTGTACACCCCTCAGGTTTTTGATGCTGCCATTCAGACAGCAAATGCCCTGCACAGGAAAGATCCCTTTGATTTCTTTATTTCACTGGGTGATGTCTGTAATTCGTGTATGTATAACGAACTCAGGTGGTATCTTGATATCATTGACGGCAAGGTAATTACCCCCAGTTCCGGCGGCCATGCCGGAGCTGACAGCATTGATTACCAGAGGCCATTCAAGGCAGCTGGTTTGGACAAGACCATCCCGTTCTATCAAACGCTTGGTAACCATGACCACTTTATGATCGGTTCATTCCCTGTTTATGAAACTGCGGGGCTTGCTGATTCATACACCAGTGATACGGTCTGGTCCGTGTCTAATGACCTGCTTATCCCTGTTATTATCGACGACTTAACCAAATTCCCCGCCAATGTTGATAGTACCAGGCGGAATCATGCGACGAACAATTATTATCAAGGCGTGGTCGATGGCACAACGCCCTACGGTACTATTACATATTCAGGAACGATCACAACTGCACCCAAGGTGGCAGCTGATCCCAATCGCCGTTCATTGCATAGAACAGAATGGATTCAGGAGTTTTTCAATACAACCAGCAGTCCGGTGGGGCATGGCTTTAATCTGGTTTCATCCAACAAAAATATTGGCCTGGTTTCGGCTGCTGATAAAGCCGGTTTTGCCTGTTACAGTTTTGTACCCAAGTCATCCGTGCCGCTGAAGGTGATCGTGTTGGATAATACCCAGCGGGAAGACGACGGTTCTCTTGATATTCATGGTCATGGCTTTCTTGATGCATCACGCTGGGCCTGGCTTCAGGCAGAACTAGCAGATGGTCAGGCAGCCAATCAGTTGATGATCATTGCCTGCCATATCCCGATCTGCGTTGCCAATGTTGGTACTGAATTGGAATGGTGGCTTGGCGAACCGGGCCTTACAACAACTAATGCATGCACCATCACGGAATTGGTCACTACTCTTCAAAGCTCGACTAACCTGCTGATGTGGATCTCCGGGCATCGCCATTACAATCATGTCAAGGCATTCAAGCCGCCCGCTGTCGGAGGTGTTCCTGAGAACGGCTTTTGGCAGGTGGAAAGTTCCTCCTTACGTGACTTCCCCCAACAGTTCAGAACCTTTGAGATCTTTATCAATAGTGATTACAGCATTTCAATTGAGGCGGTGAACGTTGATATTGCGGTGAAAGAGGGGACGCCTGCGGCAACATCAAGGAAGTACGCCATTGCAACGCAGCAGATCGTGCAAAATCAATTAAAAGTAAATTCGCCAAACTATCAGACTATGTATGGCAATGATTACGGACCTGTAGACCCAACCCGGCCACGGGGCGGTGAATCAACGATAAAAGGCTCAGGAGACAACTATACCGACCCGTCAATCCAGTTTGTGGATCTAAGCTCAAAAGGTATCCCTTACAATGCGTCGTACAATGCCCAACTGTTCAAACAGTTAAGCCCGGCTATGAAGGCGCATTTGCAGTCATTATATCCAGCGCTGTAGCCGGTGACTGAGGTCATAGGCTTAACCTTAAAACCTTCTGGTTGTGTCTGTTAGGTAAAATTCAGGACCAACTGGACGATGGAGACGAGATGCGTAGAGGAGGGCTGCATGTGCTGGTTTAAACCGTTGATTATGGTATCACTGTATCTGTCTGTCTGCCTGCTTACTGCATGCGGCAGTGATACATCAACTTCTCCTGATCCGGCACCGATCAGTCTGCAGGCGCAGTATTCCAGTGCTGTTGCTGATACCCGCATAGCTGATTCATCTGAAATATCGCGTTATCTCACTCCCATCACCAATGACAACCCAAATCTTATCTGGGAGAACGGTGTGGTAGGGTCGCGGTTGTTGGTGGTAACCTGGCTGGGCGACGCAGGGAGATATTATAAATGCAATGACCCAACTGGTTGCAGTGGTAACACTTCCTGTGTCGAAGGGGGTGAGTGCCCGACGTACCGGTATGATTCCTGGGTTACGGTGGTGCCAGAGATCAAAAACTTTTTCGGCATTATCGTGCCGCAGTCACTACGCATTGCCCAATTGCTGGGGTTGCCTCCTGAAGCGGCTGTAACAGGAGGCCCCAACGAGTATAAATACATGCTGGAGTTGTGGGTTTCTCCTCATGATCTCTTCCGCCCCTGTCCTGATACTGAAATATCAGATACGGTCTGCGAAACAAACTTTCCGGCTGATTCATTTCGCATGCTTGATCCGACCAACAAAGTCAGGGCAACGGCCGGCCCGGAAGCCGGGGTGTTCAAGACCTATTCTTCCTGGTTCAAAAGTCAGACCAGATATTCCTACACTCTGGGATCGTCTCCCTATCCCTGGACCCGGCTCGGTTATACCTATGATTGGGGGAGTAGTAACCATGTCGGCCTGAGCGAGTTTGTCCTGCACGGCAGAAAAATCGATGGTTCAACCATTTCGGTGGGGATCAGGTCAGTTAAAGCCACGACAGCCTATTTTGCGCAATAAAGTTCAGCCTCAACAGACAGGGTAGTTGCTGTGTGTTGAGGCTTTTTAAATTCAGGTGCGTTAAGCACGACCTATCGGTTCTGCAGACGTCGTAAAATGGCGTAGACTGTTTCCACCTGTTCCGGTGCTCCGATCGCTTCAGCGACTTTTTCAGGCGATGGCATTTCAGCAGAACCCTGAACACATGCCTGTACCTTTTTTTGCAGCTCAATCACCGTGCCAGCTGCCTTTTTACCAGCCTCAACACCCGGCTGGTGGTAGGCATTGATATTAACCAATGAGGCGTAAAGCCCCACGGTCCGCTCAAACAGGGCAATAAGTGCACCAATGGTGGCAGCGTCAATCCGCTCTACGGTTATTGTCATTGATTCCCGACCCTTTTCTGACAAAGCCTGGCGGGTGCCGTACAGAAAACCAAACAGAAAGTCACCGCTAGTTACCCCCTCCTCCACCTGCATAGAGCTGCCCTGACGATCCTGCAACACCTCAATGAAGGTCACAAAGAAGTTATGCACCCCTTCACGCAACTGCTGCACATAGGCATGCTGGTCAGTAGAACCTTTGTTTCCGTACACTGTCAGTCCTTGTCCCACTACGTTGCCATTTAGATCCAGCTGCTTACCGATTGATTCCATGATCAACTGTTGCAGATAGCGTGAGAAGAGCAGCAGGCGATCCTTGTACGGCAGCATGACCATGTCCTTGTCACCGTTGCCACCGGTGGCATGGTGCCACATCAAGGCCATCAGGCTGGCTGGATTAAAGGTGGTAATTCTGCTGCGGGTAATCTGGTCGCAGGTCTGTGCGCCACGTAACAGATCTCTGATGTTAATTCCCTGCAGGGCAGCAGGCAACAGTCCCACAGCTGAGGTGACCGAGGTCCGCCCGCCAATCCAGTCCCACATGGGAAAGCGGGTGATCCAGTCTTCAGCTGCTGCAAGTTTGTCCAGTTCGCTGCCTTCACCGGTAATGGCTACCGCCTGTTTGCTAAAATCAAGCCCGGCCCGTTTCCAGGCTGCCTGGGCCTCCAGCATGCCGTTGCGGGTTTCTTTGGTGGAGCCGCTTTTGGAGATTACCAGTACCAGGCAGTCAGAGAGGTTGCCTATCTGACTGAATACCCGATCCATGCCGTCCGGGTCAGTATTATCCAGAAAGAATGGTGTCATCCTGTCAGAGCTGTTGCCCAGGGCATCAGCCACAAATTGGGGGCCCAGGGCAGAACCGCCAATTCCGATAATCAATAGTTTAGTAAAGGTTTTATTAGCCGGAGTGCGGATCTTACCGCTATGGATGTCAGCCGTAAAAGACTCAACCTGCTCAATCATGGATTCAATCTGCTGTTGAATCTCTGGAGTTGGAGAAATGGCAGGGGTACGCAGCCAGTAGTGGCCCACCATACGCCCTTCATCCGGGTTGGCTATGACGCCCTGTTCCAAGGCAAGCATGGCATCAAAAGCCTGCTGCATGGCAGGTTCCATCCGGTTCAGGAATTCATCATCAAAGTTCATCCGGCTGATATCCAGCCAGAGGCCAATCTCAGGACAGTGGCAGAGGTATTGCTGAAAACGGTTCCAGGTATATGTCGGCATTGGTTTGCTCCTTGCTGGTGGATGATGCTGTACCTATACCACAGGTTGCTTGAAAATCCAGATCAACAGCCGTAAAAACAAAGGGCGGGGGTACCCCCCCGCCATTCTACAGTCAGATAATTTACAGTACAATTTACATGACAATGGGGTTGTAGCGGGGTAGGTAATGGGATGTAAGTTATTGATATACGAAAGGCCCCGGTTCCCACGCCGGGGCCTTTCCGTTTTCATGGCGGAAAACGTGCCTTTAGGCCTTTTCAGCTACCGCTTTTTTCACTGGGCCGTTCATCCGGATGGCGGCGGCAAACTCCATCCAAAAGACGAGATAGATTGAGATCATCAGTGAGAGACCGATATTCTGGTTCTCTGCACCCAGCGCCTTGGCAAGAATTGGTGATGCGAATCCGGCGCCAAGGGTACCGGTTACCCGCTCAAGCAGGTAGAAGACAGGCAGGGTTAGTAGTGTACCAACAACCATAATGGAAATACCGGGAATCCGTTTAATCCAGTATTTGGGGGAGAATCCGAACATACGCATGAAGATAACAACCCAGATGATCCAGACCGAGTAATCAACGGCAGCGTCTGGCAGGGCAAGCTTGTTCTTAACCAGGGCTACCTCAAGTACGGTAACAAAGGCCAGCAGGGTAAAGAGCCAGTTGAATTTTTCAGAAGCCTGGGTCTGCCAGTTACGGCTATCCGGGGCAGGAGCTTCGTTATAGGAGTGGTTGTGGGTTCCCAGTGCGGAAAACAGGATGGCAAACCAGATACCGGCATTGTGGAACAGCAGTGAAGAGTGGTTACCTGCGATATTGGCAATACGGGCCATTGGGTCACGGATAAAGTCAGCAGCAATACGCATCAGGAACAGGTTAACAATAACTGAACAGGCAACAATAACCGCAAGGGTAAATATTCTTCGAGGTAGCAGGTAGGGGTCAACACGATCAGGGAATCCTATGATGAAGGCAAACCAGATCAGATACATGATCAGTGGAATACCAAAGCAGATGCCATAGACTGAGTTACCGGCAAAATCACCACTCTGGGCGTAGATGATGTAGTTGTTGGAAGGATCAACATCAGTGTTGGCAGCCCTGACAACGTCTTTGGAAACAGTTTTAAGATGTGGCAGCAGCCCCATGCCATACCAGCCATGGTCACCCTGGGTCGTATCAATAACCCAATAGTTGCTGCCCATCATATCATCCAGACCTTGAAAAATACGCATATTAAAGGCGGCACAGATAACACAGACCACCAGAAGCAGTGCAGCGTGGGATAATTTCATCGGCATGACAGATCTCCTCTTAATCCTTGTGGGTGGTCCAGAACATTGAGACCGCATTGGCGGCAAAAAGGCCATACAGCCACATGGTATTCCAGGCCGGACCTGACCAGTGGCTGCCATGTCCGCCACCAATAACACCAGCTGCAACAATAATTCCTACCATTGCTGTGAAGGAAACCATGGCTACTGCCCGAAGAATTGAGCTGTTACGCCAGGTATGACGTTCCAGTTCTTCGATCCGCTGCATCAATTCAAGCTCTCTTTGGGTCATGTCTCTTCTCCTTTACCAAGATGATGACTGAAAACAGTATGCTAACTGTAAGGGCTAGTAAGAGTATTGCAGGGTCAGTCGTGCTTGAAAGCATGTAAAGCATGGGAAATTCCTTTCAGGCTGCAGCTACGAGTAACATCTCTTCTTGGGGATAACGGTCTGACAGTTCCTGGTATTTTGCGCAGTCGCAGTAGCGTTTGCTGCAATAGCGGATGATCATATTGACATCGTGAGGTGAAATATACCCACACCCGACATCACAAAAATCATCATTTTTTCCATAGAATGGGCAGATTGGTTTGTTCGGCATCCTGTAATCCTGGTACGCTTAATGCGAATATGTAAAATTCTTAGCAAACGTCGTGCCAGTATTAAAAAGCTAATAAATACAATTTGTTGCGATTTGTGGTGGATTTGTGACAGGTGGGGCAATAATGTGTTGAGTGTTGTATATGATTGATATCATTGATTGATATTTGTTTTTTTGCGTCATGCAGTTTGTTTGCATTTGTGCAAACGATAACTTGATTGTCTTCAATGTTGCATAAATGCAAATAGGGGCACGAAGGCCCCTATTTGTCTAACTGGTGTTACCGCTGCGTCGTGGCCTACTCAGACAGCCTGACAGTTCCCATCAGATAGGCAAAACGTTTGTCAGGTTCGCTCCAGATGGAAAGCGCGCTGTTGTGATAGCGGGCATTCAGTTCTTTTTGGGGGTACCAGGGGTCTGGTTGAACAGTGACCGGACGTCTGACTGAGCTGCGTGCCACGGCGGGTTCGTACCAGTCAGTGCGTTCCCCCGGTTCGTAAACTGCCCAGGAACTGCGGTCAGTTTTGAAGACTATGCTGCCGCCATCATCAACCGCCAGCAGCATCAGACCGAAACTACCTCCTCTGCGGCCGCCAACTGTAAAGGTATCGCCATTACGCAGAGAGGCCCTGGCTGAGAATGCCGGTCGGGGAGCTTCATCAGGCCGGGTCTTGAAGGAAGGCGAGTATGAGCGCAAGGCCTTGCCATTCAAATAGACATCAGCGTCATCAGCCATGTGCCAATAGATGGTAACCGGGGTGCCTGAGCCGGTGTCGACAGGATATGCTGTACTGCCACTGCTGTCATGTCCGAATACCTCGACCTCTGCCAATGACAGCCAGTTCTGACCGGCAAGCTGAATCCGGACATAACGCCCCTCGCCAGCAACGGCAACCGTTGTCTCCCGTGCAGCAGCACCTGGATGGTGGTAGTGCCAGATGGACGGATCATTCAGTGATACCTGCAAGTTACCACCTGAAAATGGCTTTGGTGAGACCAGGACGTAAAAATTGGAGAGCCGCTCACTGCAGCAGTCTGTCCGGTTCCAGAGTTTGATTTCCTGGATCTGTTTCTGGCTGCCAAGGTCAACCTCCCACCAATCGTTTGGGGCATTGTCGGTGTGGGTTACGCTATTTGAGGAGTAATGACCTTCCCGATTACCGTCAACAGCACGTTCCGGGGTTCCTCCATAGCCGGTGGTTGATTGGCGGGCCTGTTTTCTCAAGGCGAGATTTTTGACTGCTCCTGAGTCTCCACCGGAGAGTGGAGGCACCACCGGATCAATGGTGACGGTGTCAGCACGTTCTGCAGTCCATGGAAAACGGCCAGAACCGTGCTGGGTGAATACCCCCTGCATCCGGCCTTCCTCAATGACTCCCAGATATTTCTGGTCAGCCGCAGCACGACGGAAGAATATCGTGTTGCGGTACACCTGCAGGTCCAGCATCTGTTCCCAGTTGCCATGCAGGTTAAAACGTCCACTGTAGATATTCTGGTCTCCTGAAAGCTCCATCGTTCCAGGGTAACCATTGAAGCTGATCTTCCATTGTTCTGCCCACAGCTGGGTAGACAGTAAAACAGATGCCAAAACGAGATAGATAATAGTACGAATGTGGCGTTTCATGGTGTCCCCCTTGCATGTGCCGGCTAAGAAATAACCAATTTAGTAATCAGATAGCACTGATTTTGCTTTTTGCAAGCAGCCAACCAGACAAACGCCCTGTGCAGGGTATCGGCACAGGGCGCAAGCGGACAGTGTATATGCTGTCAAACAGTCTGTTTAGTGGATAACCAGTTTCCCCTCCTTAAACTCCACCCGCAAGGAGCCACCGTCAGCCACCTGTCCGGCAATAATGGTTCTGGCTACCTTGGTTTCAAGCTCCCGCTGCAGGTAACGCTTAAGCGGCCGGGCGCCATAGACCGGATCATAACCGGCACGGGCGATCTGTTTCAGGGCTTCATCACTGATTTCCAGGGTGATCCGGCGCTCCTTCAGCCGTTCCACCAGTTGTTGGGCCAGCAGCTTGGCTATCCGGGTTACCTCATCCAGATGCAGCGGCTTGAACAGTACAATATCATCTACCCGATTCAGGAATTCAGGCCTGAAAGCTGTCTTTAGTTCGTTCATGACTGCTATTCTGGCGCTTTCCCGAATGTCGCCATCCGGGGTTATTCCTTCAAGCAGATGTGGAGCTCCTATATTTGAAGTCATGATAATAACAGTATTTTTAAAACTTATCGTACGTCCATGACTATCGGTAACACGTCCGTCATCCAGGATCTGCAAAAGAATATTAAAGACATCAGGGTGGGCCTTCTCAATCTCGTCAAACAACAGTACACAGTACGGTTTACGTCGCACCGCCTCAGTCAGCTGGCCACCTTCCTCATAGCCCACATAGCCGGGAGGGGCTCCAATCAGCCGTGATACGGCAAACTTTTCCATGTATTCAGACATGTCGATCCGCACCATGTTTTCCTCTGAATCAAAGAGAGACTCAGCCAGGGTACGGGCCAGTTCGGTTTTACCAACCCCCGTGGGGCCAAGGAAGATAAATGAGCCGATCGGTCGTTTGGGGTCCTTAATGCCTGAACGGGCCCGTAGTACGGCGTCTGCCACCAGTTGTACCGCCTCATCCTGGCCAATCACTCGCCCGTGCAGGATTTCATCCAGTTTCAGCAGTTTGTCCCGCTCAGTTTCCACCAGCCGTGTGAGAGGAATGCCGGTCCAGTTGGCGACTATTTCAGCGATTTCATCCTCGGTGACCTCTTCCCGTAGCAGTTTTTGACCACCCTGTTTGCTGTTCAGATTGGCTTCTTCATTTTTCAGGGCAGTTTCAAGACCTGGCAATTCTGAATACTTCAACTTTGAGGCCTGCTCAAGGTTGTAGGAACGCTCGGCCTGTTCAATCTCGCGGCGGGTCTTTTCAATCTGTTCCCTTAAGCCCTGCACCCGCTGGATCGCCACCTTTTCCGTATCATACTGGGCTCGCATGGAATCGGCTTTTTCCCGTTCATCCACCAGCTCTTTGCGCAAGGCTTCAAGGCGTTCACGACTGGCCTGATCTTTTTCATGCTTAAGTGCCTGCTCTTCTATCTCAAGCTGCACCACCCGGCGAGAGATGCTGTCCAGCTCAGACGGCAGGGAGTCGATTTCGGTACGCAGCATGGCGCAGGCCTCATCCACCAGGTCTATTGCCTTGTCAGGCAGGAACCGCTCGGTAATATAACGGTGGGAGAGGGTGGATGCAGCCACCAGGGCATTATCCTGGATCTTGACTCCGTGATGCACTTCAAAACGTTCTTTCAAACCACGCAGGATTGATACCGTATCCTCCACGGTGGGTTGATCAACCAGTACCGGCTGGAAACGGCGCTCAAGGGCCGGATCTTTCTCTATGTTCTGACGGTATTCATCCAGGGTAGTGGCACCGATGCAATGCAGTTCACCTCTGGCCAGCATCGGCTTCAGCATGTTGCCTGCATCCATGGATCCTTCAGCCTTTCCGGCTCCCACAATGGTGTGTAGCTCATCAATAAAAAGGATGATTCTCCCTTCGGCCTGCTTGACCTCGTTCAAGACCGCCTTGAGCCGCTCTTCAAATTCGCCGCGATATTTGGCCCCGGCAATCAGCGAGCCCATATCCAGTGCAAAGACCGTCTTGTCCTTTAAGCCCTCAGGTACATCACCTTTAACGATTCGCTGGGCCAGCCCCTCCACCACAGCGGTCTTGCCCACCCCCGGTTCACCGATCAGGACCGGATTATTCTTGGTTTTACGGGACAGGATACGGATTACCCTGCGGATCTCTTCGTCCCGGCCAATCACCGGGTCCAGCTTATCGGTACGGGCCATCTTGACCAGATCGCGGCCATATTTTTCCAGAGCTTCATAGGTCTCTTCAGGATTGGCTGAGGTGACCCGCTGATTGCCCCGCACCTCAGTCAGGGCCGACAACAGGCGTTCCTGGGTAATATTGTGCTGCTTCAGCAGCTTGCCGGCACCACTGCCTTCCCCTTCAGCCATCAACGCCATCAGCAGATGCTCAACCGAGATATAGTCATCCTTCAACCGTTTGGCTTCAGCCTCGGCAGCCACCAGTAAACGGGAAAAACGTTGCGATACATGGATCTTGCCCGGTTCCGCACCAGGACCAGAAACCCGTGCCCTGCGGTCAAGCTCTCCCTCGGTGGCCTTCAGCAGGTTCGGAACATCCACATCCATCTTGGACAGAATACGGGGCACCAGGCCGTTTTCCTGATCCAGCAGGGCCCACAACAGATGTTCGCCATCCACCTCCACATGGCCATAACTGGTTGCCTTGGTCTGAGCAGCCCCCAGGGCTTCCTGCGATTTTTGAGTCAAGCGATTGATGTCCATACTGTTTGTTTCCTTTCACAGGTGCCTTCGCAGCACCTGTGTATGAGGTAAGCATGGTTTTGGGGTAAGTCAAGGAGAGGAATAAAATTGCGTATATGTATGAGTGCCAGGAGATCGATAACATACTAATCTGGCAACAGACCGATGAAAAAGTTCTAACCTTAACGATTTTATATGGTCAGATTTTTTGGGATAGGTAACCGGGGGTCTTGTGCCACACGTTTTAGATTGTATATAAATGGAGAAATAGCTACAAAGTCACCTTAACTGGATATGGTGTGATGAAAGGTTACGATGAGGCCGTTTTCTACAGTGTCAATACGGGCACAACTGGTTTTGATCACCCTGATCATTGCCCTGCCTGCCATTGTTATTATCATCTACCTGGGGGTTCATCAGCGTAAGAGCGCTGTTGATGATGCTTTTCAGCTTACCCGCCTGATTGCCGAACGGATCGCTTCAGAGCAAAAGAATACGGCGGTAGCTGCAGAACAGTTGCTGGTAACCCTTGCCCAGATGCCGGAGATCAGGCAGCAGAACCGCGACAGGGTGCAACATCTGCTGCGTACGCTTAATGAGCTGAATCCTCAGTATGCCAATATTCTGGTGACTGACCTGACCGGCAAGACCTGGGCTGCGGTTTTTATGCCGCCTGCGCCTTCCATGCTTGATGACCGGCGCTATTTCAAAAATGCCATTTCCAGCGGGCGTCTTTCATCCGGTGAGTATGTGGTCAGTAAAAGTATGACCAACAAACCGGTCTTTCATTTTGCCTATCCGTACCGTGATACAACAGGCAAGATCGCTGGCGTTATTGTGGTTGCCTTCAGGCTGGATACCTATTCGACGGTTCTAAAAAACAGCCCGCTGCCTGATGGTACCAATTTCCTGTTGATTGACCACGCCGGTGTGATCATGCACAGAGCTCTGGAACCGGAAAAGATTATCGGTAAAAACTATCCGGGAACCACCTTTCAAGAGATGCTGGTGGGGCCTGACGAGCAGTCTTATCGGGGAATGGCGTCGTTCGGGGACGAACGTTTTATCAGTTACCGTAAAATACGTCTGCAGGGTGAAGCAGACCCGTATATGTATGTGCGGGTTGGTGTCCCCGTCAAATCCGCTCTTGCGGCAGCTGATCAAACCATACTGAAAAGCATTGCGTTTTTCGGGGCGTTCCTGTGCGGTGCATTTTTCCTGGCCTACCTGATTGGTAAACGTTCTATTGTTGATCGAATTGTTCTGCTGGAACAGGCCTCGCAGCGTCTTGCCGACGGAGAAATGCAGATTCAGGTAGCCAGTGCGGTTTCCGGTGGTGAGATCGGGCATCTTGCCCAGAGCTTTGACACCATGGCCCGGCAACTTATGGAGCGTGAACAGGTTATCCGCGAGAGTGAGGCCCGTTTACGAAGCATCACGGATTCTGCTCAGGATGCCATTTTGATGATGGACTCCCAGGGGGCGATCACCTTCTGGAATCCCGCAGCCGTGACGATCCTTGGCTATCAGGCCGAGGAGGCGCTGGGAAAAAATTTACACCAGCTGTTGGCCCCTTTGCACTATCAGCAGGCGTTTCAAGAGGCTTTTTCGGTTTTTGTGCAAACCGGACGTGGCCATGCCGTGAGTAAGACCGTTGAGCTGACTGCAAGGCGTAAAGATGGCCAGGAGATTATTGTTTCCCTCTCTTTGTCGGCGGTTTCCCTCCATGGCAGCTGGCACGCTGTCGGGCTACTAAGAGACATTACAGAAAGCAAACAGTATCAGGAAGAGCTGCTGGAGGCCCGCCATTCTGCTGAAGCAGCTAATCGAGCCAAAAGTGAGTTTCTGGCCAACATGAGTCATGAAATCCGTACGCCAATGAACGGTGTTATCGGTATGGCTCAGCTGCTGCGTTTTACCCAACCCAGTAAAGAGCAGGAAGAGTACCTGAATAACCTTGAGCTTTCCTGTAAAAACCTGCTTGAGTTGATTAACGATATTCTGGATCTCTCAAAGATTGAGTCTGGCAAGTTAGAGCTGGAATCTGCCGCTTTTTCCTTGCGTCGCTGTGTCCATGAGGTGCTGGCCAATCAGGCGGCCCGGGTTAAGCAGAAAGGGCTTCAGCTTATTACCGATCTTGATGAGCAATTACCGGATCTTGTGCTGGGCGATTCCCTGCGTGTTAAACAGATTCTGCTCAATCTGCTGGGTAATGCCATTAAATTCACGGAAACAGGCAACATTACCGTCTCCGGTCAGGTTGTTTCAAGAATAGATTCAGGCTGTGTCTTCAGGCTTATGATACGTGATACCGGGATCGGTATGACCGCTGAAGCTTTGAAAAAAATATTTAACTCCTTTGAGCAGGCTGACAGTTCAACCACCCGCATCTACGGTGGTAGTGGCCTTGGGCTTTCTATCTGTCGACGTCTTACCGAGTTGATGGGGGGACGTATCTGGGCTGAATCGGTTGCCGGTAAAGGGTCAACTTTTTTTGTAGAGTTGCCTTTTGTCATTCAGCCACCTGCTGATATAGAGGATCCGGTACCTGCTTGTCAGAATATGCCAGTGACCATGCAATCATTAAAAGTTCTGGTAGCTGAAGATAACAAGTTGAATGCCGATACGGTCATTGCCATGCTGAAGCGGATGGGGCATGAGGCTGAAGTTGCCTCCAATGGACGTGAAGCCCTGGAAAAGTGGCATGCTTCGGTTGTACACTGTGTTTTGATGGATATTCAGATGCCGGTTATGGACGGGTATCTGGCCGTAGCAACTATGCGACAGCAGGAGCAAAAGATGGGAGGGCATACGCCGGTTATTGCCATGACTGCCCACGCCCTGCATGGTGACCGCGAACGGTTTTTGGCTGAAGGGTTTGATGGCTATGTCTCAAAACCGGTGGATATGCAGATGCTGGCTGAGGAGCTTAAGCGAGTCAGTGCAGCATAAGATACTGTAACTAGCAGTAAAAAGGGACAGGCCGTAGTGTCCTGTCCCTTTTTCGTCTATTCTGATTATGTCTAGCGCTTGTTGCGGTGTGTCAGCGAAGCCCCGACAAATGCCCGGAAGAGCGGGTGGGGTACCAATGGTTTTGATTTGAATTCCGGGTGGAACTGGCAGGCCAGGAACCAGGGGTGGTCTGGCAGCTCAATGATCTCAACCAGGTCTTTCTGCTGATTAATACCTGACAATACCAGACCTTTCGTGGTCATCATCTCGCGGAAACTGTTGTTAAATTCATACCGGTGCCGGTGCCGTTCAGAGATGTCGGTTTCATTGTAGGCATCAAAGGCTCTGGTTCCTTTAGTAACCGTACAGGGGCAGGCTCCTAAACGCATGGTGCCACCCTTTTTGTTAATGGTCTTCTGCTCTTCCATCAGATGAATCACCGGTTCTTTGCAATCTGTTTTAAACTCTGTTGAGTTTGCCTTTTTCAGTCCGCAGACATTGCGGGCAAACTCGATTGCCGCCATCTGCATGCCCAGACAGATACCAAAGAACGGGATCTGTTTACTGCGAGCATATTCAATAGCCAGAACCTTGCCCTCGGTACCCCGCTCACCGAAGCCGCCAGGTACCAGAACGCCATCTACATCATCCAGCCAGCCTTCAACACCGCTTTCTTCAATCTTTTCTGCATCCACATATTTGAGGTAGACGCGGCAGTCATTGGCAATACCGCCGTGGGTCAGCGCTTCTGCCAGGGATTTGTAGGATTCGGTCAGGTTAACGTACTTGCCCACAATGGCGATCCGTACTTCACCGTGGCTGGGGTGGCGCAGGGTTTCCACCACATCCTGCCAGGGAGTCAGATCCGGCTGTTTGGTCCAGATATTCAGTTTTTCAACTACCTGCTCATCCAGGCGTTCTTTATTAAGGGCCAGAGGCACGGCATAGATATGTTCAGAGTCAACTGAGGGGATAACACAGCTCTCTTCCACGTTACAAAACAGGGAGATCTTTTTCTTCATGTCCTGGGGCAATTCGCGATCACAGCGACAGAGTAGAATATCGGGCTGAATACCGATCTTGCGTAGTTCCATGACCGAGTGCTGGGTCGGTTTGGTCTTCATTTCACCGGCAGTACGGATGTACGGCACCAGAGTGACATGCACATAGAGGGTGTTGCCGGTGCCACGGTCAAAGCGGAACTGACGGATCGCCTCTAGGAACGGCAGTGATTCAATATCCCCCACCGTACCACCCACTTCAACGATGGCCACATCAGCACCTTTGGCATTTTCAACGATCTTGCTCTTGATCTCGTCGGTGATATGGGGGATGACCTGCACGGTGCCGCCCAGATAATCACCACGGCGTTCCTTTTCAATAACAGAAAAATAGACCTGACCGGTGGTGAAGTTACTTTTTTTGGAAAGCCGGGCCGAGGTGTAGCGCTCGTAGTGTCCCAGATCAAGGTCGGTCTCTGCGCCGTCGTCGGTTACAAATACCTCGCCATGCTGGAAGGGAGACATGGTGCCGGGGTCTACGTTGATGTAAGGGTCCAGTTTCTGCATGGTAACCCTTAAGCCCCGGGACTCGAGTAACGCCCCCAGTGATGCGGCTGCCAGGCCTTTGCCGATGGATGATACAACGCCACCGGTGATAAAGATAAACTTGGTTTTCATGGAAAGAGACTCCTGATCTTTTGCTCGTGCAGACATGATTATCCTTGTTTTAGTCGTTCTTTAGCCTTGTTCAGGTCTTCAGGGGTATCAACACCCAGTGATTCATATTCTGTTTCCACCACCCTGATCTTGATTCCGTTTTCCAAAGCCCGTAACTGCTCAAGTTTTTCAGAAAGTTCAAGAAAGGTCTGGGGCATTGCTGCATAGTCAAGCAGGAAGTCACGTTTGAATACGTACAACCCCACATGTTTAAAGCAGAGCAGGCGGCCTGAGGCAAAGGCCTCATCTTTCAAATCCTGCCATTTATCCCGGAAAAAGGGGAGGGGAGAGCGGGAGAAGTAAAGTGCGTATCCGTTGTTGTCAGTCACCACCTTGACCACATTGGGTGAAAGGAAGTCGTGCAGGCATCTGACCCGGCTTTTAAGGGTGCCCATCTTCAGATCAGGGTTGTTCAGAAACGGTTCTATGGCCTGATCGATCATGGCGGGTTCGATCAGCGGTTCGTCGCCTTGTACGTTGACAATAATATCAGCTTCAAGTCCGTGGGCCACCTCAGCCAATCGGTCTGTGCCGGTTTCATGGCTTGTGGAGGTCATGATCGCCTCGCCGCCGATCTGGTGGATCGCATCGGCAATCCTGCGGTCATCAGTGGCCACAATAGCCCGTGAGACCAGCGATGCCTTGAGGGTCTGTTCGTAGACATGTTGGATCATCGGCTTCCCGGCCAGATCGGCCAGGGCCTTGCCGGGGAAACGGGTGGATCCGTAACGGGCTGGAATGATGGCAACAATGTGCATGGTTATACATCCAAGGGCGAGAATGAAGGGGCAAGGGGCAAAAAAGTACACAGTTTAGATGCCGCTGCTCCTAAAAAGCAAGCATGAAAAATACTCTCAAGCAGCGGGACTGTCAAGGTCTCAGGAGGCGCGGCGCTGGCCCTGTACAATACTGTTGCGCCAGTTAAAGGCATCAAGCTGAGCGGCCAGCAGTTGATCAAGACCAATGGATAAGGAATCAAGCAGTTCCTGAACGGCAACAAAATCTGCTTTTTCCAGTTTTTCAGCTAATTCCAGTAATTGCCCAAGCTGTCCTTCCCGTCTCAGCAGGGCATCAGCCATGTCTTCTGACAGATTCAGACTTTCCACAACATGCTCCATAGGGGTTTCGTACAGAGCGTCCAGCAGGGAGAGTATGCCGGTTAGAAAGGCTGTTTCAACAAGGTCGCTGGTGCGGCTTTGTCCGGTGCGCTGCATCATCAGCAGCTCCATGAGCCGTCCCCGTACCGCTGCCATCTCAAGCAAAGGAGAGTTCAGGCCACGATCATCTTTACCGGCAAACAGGGCCAGCTGTACCCAGCGCCGCAGGTGATTGATTCCCAGAATCATAATGGCGTGGCGGATGTTTTTGATCTTCTCCCGCAGGCCGATCATGACGGAATTAACCAGTTTCAACAGGTTAAAAGTCAGGCTGGGGTTTTCCCGGAAGGTATCTTCAACCTCATTAATGTCCCAATCTTCATTCAACTGCTGCAGCAGCTTCATCATGGCGATGCCGGAAGGGTCAATTCGTTTCTGGCCGATAATGACCGGTCGTTCAAAAAAGTACCCCTGAAACAGCTCAAATCCGTATTCCAGGCATTGCTCAAATACCTCCACGGTTTCAACCCGCTCTGCCAGCAGCTGTACCGGGTATTTACGCAGGTTTGCGGCAATGGCAGGCAGCTCAAGGGGGTCGGTGGCCATGATGTCCACCTTGACAATGTCCACCATTTTATAAAACGCTGAATGTTCCGGTGCATAGATGTGGTCATCCAGGGCGATTTTGAAACCCATGTCTTTTAATTCGCTGCAGCGCAGGCGAACATTGTCGTCAAGTTCAATGGTTTCAAGAATTTCAAGGACAGACTGTTCAATCGGTAGCAGTTCCAGCATTTCAGAGTGCAACACACCGGATGTGATGTTCAAAAACCCGAACTTATCCCCCAATACATCCTGTAGACCAAATTCTGACAGGGCGCTTGAAATGACCGATGCAGAGGCCTGGGCCTGACTCTCGAACTGGGCAGTGGTATGGTGGCTGGCTGCCCGAAACAACAGTTCATAGCCAAAGATCTGCTGTTTCACATCCAGGATCGGTTGCCGACCGATAAAAAATTTAAGTTCAGGTTCCATGGCCATACTGTATACCATATGTAAAAGCTATTACAGACACAATTTTAAGGTTTCAGCTGCGATCTTTTCCAGTGGCAAAATTTTATCCACACCGCCCTGTTTGATAGCTTCGTTGGGCATACCAAAAACTACACAGGTGGCCTCATCTTGCGCAATGGTTTTGGCTCCGGCATCATGCATCTCTTTCATGCCGTGGGCCCCATCATCACCCATACCGGTCAGGATCACCCCCACTGCATTTTTGCCGGCATAGCGGGCTGCAGAACGGAATAGCACATCCACGGAAGGGCGGTGACGGGAAACCAGCGGCCCGTCTTTAACTTCAACATAGTAACGGGCTCCGCTGCGCTTGAGGAGGGTATGCTTGTTACCTGGTGCAATCAGGACATGCCCCCGGACGACAGAGTCATTGTTTTCCGCTTCTTTGACGGTCACTTTGCAGATACTGTTCAGACGTTTGGCAAAGGCCGCGGTAAAGTTTTCCGGCATATGCTGGACAATTACAATACCGGGGGTGTCTTCAGGCAGCATCTGCAGAAAGACGGAAAGCGCCTCGGTTCCGCCGGTTGAAGCGCCCACCACCACCACTTTTTCAGTGGTCATAATCATGGCATTGGCGTTGGGGGCCTCCATGATCACGTCGGCGGTGTATTTGGGGCTTACCTCGCGGATTATCCGTTGCGGTTTGATCCTGGCCGCTGCTGCTGCCTTGATGCTATCGCAAATTCTGATACGGGACTCTTCGATAAACTGCTTGGTGCCCATTTTGGGCTTGGTAATGATATCAACCGCTCCGTATTCAAGGGCTTTTAATGCTGTTTCACTGCCACTTTCCGCCAGGCTGGAACACATCACCACCGGAATCGGGTGCTGGGACATCAATTTCTGCAGAAAGGTGATGCCGTCCATGCGGGGCATCTCAACATCAAGGGTAATCACATCCGGCACCTGTTCCGAGATCCTCTGTACCGCCACGATCGGGTCCTGGGCCATGCCGATCACTTCTATGCCAGGATCACTTGAAAGAATATCGGACAGGGTCTGACGAACCAGGGCAGAGTCGTCAACAATCAGAACTTTTATCTTGTTTGACATGGTTTTAGTCCTTGCGGTAGACGGTGTTGGCAACCTGCGTAAAGGGTACCCCCAAGCCATTCAGGGTTTCAGAGTGTCCGATAAACAGGTACCCTCCCGTAACCAGTTGACGGTGGAACTTCTTCATCAGCGCAGCCTGGGTCTGTTTGTCAAAGTAGATGACGACATTACGGCAAAAGATAACGTCCTGGCGCTCGTGTATGTCAAATTGATCATCCATGAAATTAACCCGTTTAAAGCTGACACTGCTGCGCAACTCCGAGGCGATCCTGACCAGTCCTTTACTGCGGTCTTTACTGCGTAACAGATACTTCTTTTTCATGGAGAGCGGAATAGTATCGGTTCTGTCCTCACCATAGACCGCTGATGAAGCCTTCTGAATGACCTGGGTACAGATATCCGATGCCAGAATGGAAAACTTGAAGCCGTGGTTGGCAGCGGCATAGTCACTTAAGACCATGGCCATGGTGTAGGGTTCTTCACCAGTTGAGCAACCGGCAGACCAAATCCTGAAGGGATTCAAGGGGCTGTCACCAGCCCCTCTGATCTGCCGCATGGTGGGGATCGCCTCCCGCACCAGAAAATCAAAATGTTGTGGTTCACGAAAAAAATCAGTCTTGTTGGTGGTAACCACGTCAATCAGGTGAATGATCTCCTGGTCCCGCCCCACGGGTGAAAAAATAAAGTCGGAATACTCTTGAAAACTGTGCATTCCCAGCGCCTTCAGACGTTTTTGAAGACGAGCCTCCAGCATAGTTTTTTTGGCAGGGGGCATTTTAATCCCCACCTCATCGTAGATCAAGGCGCTGAACTGTTCAAACTCCTTGGTACGCATGCTGCACAATTGCGTGGATGAAGAACCACTGTCATGGCTCATCAGGGTTGCTCCTGGGATAGTAATTTTTTTACGGTTGCAAGCAGATCTTCCTGCCTGACCGGTTTCATGACCCATCCGTTTGCCCCGGCGGTTCGGGCCTCTTCAAGGAGATGTTTCTGCGAATCGGTACTCATTACCAGTACTGGTGTGGCGGAAAACTGCGGCAACTGCCGTACTTCGCGCATGAGCGTGATGCCATCTTTTCCCGGCATATTGACATCAGTGATGATCAGGTCCGGTTGTACCTCCCTGATTCGTTCAAGGGCGGTCATCGGGTCTGAAACCGTTTCAACCTGATAGCCGCCATGTTGCAGGGTAAACTTGGCACTAAGCAGCTGGGGCTTTGAATCATCTATCAGCAGGACCGTTTTCACCGGTTACTCCTGTGCACCGCCAGCTTGCAGGGCGGCCATCTCCTGTTCTGAAAAGACCCGGTCAATATCCAGAATCATGACAAAATGTTCTTCATGCTTCCCCATCCCCTTAATAAACTCGGTATTCAGGCGGGTACCGATATGGGGCGCCGGTTCAATCTGTTCCGGCTCCATTTCAACCACTTCCTGCACCGAGTCAGCCAAGGCGCCCAGTATTGTGGTGTCACCATCAAGGGTTACTTCAACCACAATAATACAGGTGTTGATAGTTTGATCTGTGGCTGACATGCCAAACTTGAGCCGCATGTCAATCACCGGTACCACGCTACCCCGCAGGTTGATCACCCCCCGCATAAATTCAGGAGTCTGGGGAACCTTGGTGATGCTGGTATATTCGAGTATCTCCCGTACTTTGGCTACATCAAGGGCAAAAATTTCATCTGCCAGCTTGAAGGTCAGGTACTGGACAGTTTCGGTTATGGTTGAAACGGACATGCACGCCTCCTAGATAAAAAGGATAAAGGGCAGGATGGGCCGTAGATGCGATAGGAGCTGATTAACAATCATTGAAAAAGCTTTAACGCAAAGAGGTGAAGCAAGGTGCAAAGACGCAGAGAATAAACAATTGTGTGTACCTGTTTTTCAGGATTTTTTCTCTGCGCCTTTGCGTCTTTGCGTTAAAAAGGTTCTTCAGGTTGCTTGCTTATCCGACAAAGTCAGTCAAAATCAGCATAATTCGCGTGCTATTGCCTTTCTAAAACTTCTCAAATTCGTCATCCAGGTGATCTTTACCTTTGCCACCCAGATCGATATGCACGCCGCCGCCCGGCTTGGCCGGTTTTGGGGCTGCGGCATGGGCTACCATGGTACGTTGCTGCGGCGCATGTGCTGCCGGACGATGGGGCAGGGCACGCTGGGTACCGTGATTGTCAATACTGAAGAAGGCGATGGTGCTCTTCAGTTGCTCTGCCTGACCGGCCAGTTCTTCGGTGGTAGAGGCCATCTCTTCAGCTGCAGAGGCGTTCTGCTGGATAACCTGATCAAGCTGCTG
>CAZNWF010000022.1:0-33014 GCA_964576485.1 uncultured Geobacter sp.
ATGTACCAACAGATCTTTGAATTCGGTTTTCAATTTATTGAGTCGCCGGTCAGGAATACGAGCGTTAGTTTGCCACAGTCAGATACAGAACAAGCGGAAGACAGCAACTTCTTTGTGTCTGAAACCGGCAGGATGAGCTATGAACAGGTGCTGCTGGCCTTTAACCATCTACCGGTCGATGTCACCTATGTTGATGAACATGACCAGGTCCGGTTTTTCAATCAGCCAAAGGATCGCTTCTTCCCGCGCTCACCGGCGATCATCGGCCGGAATGTCAAGAACTGCCATCCGCCTGAGAGTGTGCATATTGTTGAAAAGATTGTGAACGAGTTTAAAAACGGCAATCGCAATGAGGCCGATTTCCGGATCAAGATGAAGGGACGCTATATTCTGATCCGGTACGTTGCGGTGCGAGACCCGGATAACACCTATCGCGGCGTGCTTGAAATCTCACAGGACATTACCGATATTGTTCCGCTGTCCGACGAGAAACGGCTGCTGGACTGGGAGTAAAGCGTATCAGTCTACCGGGCCAGGGTGGTGCTGTCAGCTATTCCTGGACTCGCAGGCTGCCAGCCGCTGCTTTAGCTCTTTTTCCTTCTGCCAGCGCTCGGTCACATCCCGCATGATTGAGGCGCAGCCCTGCATGGTGCCGTTTTCATCCTTCAGTAGCACCATGCTAAACTCCAGCGAGATCTGGGTGCCGTCCTTGCAGATGCCAGGTGATGACAGCAGGCCGGTCTTGTATTTGGTTTCTCCGGATGCCATCACCCGGTAATAGCCCTCCCAATGTCTGCCGCGTAACTTTTCCGGGATGAAGAGATCCAGCGACTGGCCAATGGCTTCATCAGCCGTATAGCCGAGAATCCGCTGTGCACCGGCGTTCCAGTAACGGATGATCCCTTGCTGGTCGGCAATCAGAATGGCGTCTTGGGATTTTTCTACGGTCTGTTGCAGGTACTGGCTGATGCTGTCCATAGCCACCTCTTTGAATACTGGTTTTACGGGCACCACAAAGGTGCCAGTAAAAAGCCCAGGTAATGTGCGCGGTCGTTGCTACAGTTTGAAGCGCCCCACCAGTCCTTCCAGATTTTTTGCCAGCCCGGACAGCTCTGAAGCTGCACCGGCAGTCTGATGGGCGCCGTTGGCGGTCTGTTGTACTACATCAGTAATCTGGTGGATGTTGGTCGATATTTCACCGGTCACTGCGGTCTGTTCTTCAGCGGCGGTGGCAATCTGGTGTACCTGCATGGTGACTTCGTTGATCCCTTCCAGGATCTGCTGCAGTGCCTCGCCAGAACGGCGTGAACTGTCCATACCCTTCTCTACCTCTTTGACTCCTTGTTCCATGGAGGCGACAGCACCACCGGTTTCCTGCTGGATCGCCTTGATCATCCCGCCAATTTCGCGGGTGGCGCGGGTGGTCCGCTCTGCCAGAGCCCGTACCTCATCGGCAACCACGGCAAATCCTCGTCCCATTTCACCGGCACGGGCTGCTTCAATGGCGGCATTCAAGGCAAGCAGGTTGGTCTGGTCAGCAATATCCTCAATCGTGCCCACAATGGCCCCGATCTGATCAGATCGGGCTCCCAGCGCCTCTACAGTATGGGCTGATTCCCGTACTTTGTCGGCTATATTTTGCATGCCTGAAATGGTTTCCTGTACTACTGTTGCTCCACCGTTGGCCATTTCGCTGGCTTGGTTGGCAATGTCCGATGCCAGGGTACAGTTGCGGGAGATGTCGTTAGAGGTGGCTGACATCTCTTCGCTGGCGGTGGCTACTGTGGCCGACTGGCTGGCTACCTCTTCCGCTGCAGTGGCAATCTGCTCAGCAGTGCTGTGCAACTGGTTGGAGGCGCTGGCCACCTGCACGGTTGTGGTTGATGCCTGGGAAATCAGGGAGTGGATGTTACCAATGAAACGGTTGAACCAGTGGGCAACCTCGCCGGTCTCGTCCTTGCTGCCTTCCGGCAGACGCTTGGTCAGATCACCTTCACCTTCGGCAATGTCCTTCAGCATCAGCACCAGCGACTGAAGCGGGCTGGTAATGCTTCTCATGATAACAACGCCAAACAGAATGGTTACTGCTGCCAGTATTGTCGTAAGCAAAATGCTAAGGGTCAGATCCCGTTTGGCGGCAAATGCCTTTGTTTCACTTAATTTAATCAGGCTGGCTGCCAGCTTGTCTTCAATAGTCTTTTGCTGGTTGATCTTGGTGGTAATGGTGCTGAACCATGTTTCAGCCGGTATGTCAAAGCCGTTGCCAACACCTTTATCCAAAACCGTCTGGAGCAGTTCAGCTGTTTTCTGAAAAGCCGCTTCCTTCTGGGCGATCTCCTTGTAGTCGCGGACAATGGCTTGGTCGGCATAACGATCAAAATTGCTCATACGATTTTGTTCACTTGCCGCAATCCGGGATATCCGTTGGGTGGTGGCCAGATCACAACTGTCGGCGGCAAGTACACCGTTGATCGTGGCGCGCAGCTGACCGGTTGATTCTTTGGCCCCCTGAAAGGCCACATAACCGAAGGCGGCCAATGAGGTTTCAGGTTCACCAGCCTTGCCTACGACGGCAAAACCGATTTCAAGACAGTTACTGATCAGGCCGGTGTAGTAGCCAAGAGCGCTTTTTGCGTCAAGGGACTGGCTGTCTATCGCAGAACGGGTCTCCTTAAGCTTGCCGGTTTTTTCCGCTACAGCATCCAGTGCTTTTTTAATGGCCTCGGTTTTACCTGCCTGAGCTGCAATGGTTTCCTGCATTTTATGTAGAATGCCATCGGATACCAGGCGTTGCTTCTGGAGTTCGTCGCCGTTTTTTGCGCCTTTTGACGCAAGAAAACCAGACGTAAGCCCCCGTTCTTTCTGTAATTCATGGATCAGGTTGCCGGAGGCAACGGAAACGGCTACCAGTGCCTGGGTTGTGCGCATGTTATTGAGAGCAGACAGGTTGTCTATCAATATTTTGGCTGCGAAAAAGGTCATGCCTATGATGGGAATCATGATCAACATCAGTAGCTTGGGTGCTATTTTCAGGTTTTTAAACATACTTTCCCTCCTTCTTAAACGTACTTGCGTATGCTGTATTTTATCTGATTCCACTTGCCACAGGTTTGACGAAAGTCAAGTGAATGTTCAATTTTAGCCCATAAAAAACGCCACGGTATACCGTGGCGTTTACTCACTGCTTCGGGTGGCAGGGGCTGCTCGTTTAACCTTCTGTCAGAACCTTTTCCTCGTACAGTGCCTCAATCTTGCGGCGGTGGCCCAGTTCAACCTCGGCAAAGGTCAAGAGAGTCTTCTGCAGTCGTGGATCTTCGGTCATGCCTGCGGCAGCCTTGTAGAGCTGGTAAGCATTTTCTTCTGCCTTCAGGGCAAAGGTCAGGATTTCCTGATAGCCCATATCTGGACGGAACGGCACCTCTTTCAGGTACTGCCCGATGGTTGCTTCCGGTATTTTGCAGACATTTACCTCTTCAATCTTGTCCGGGTCAACCTTGGAAAAAACCTCTTTGTGGGTGGCTTCTTCCTGGGCCAGTTCTTCAAACATCTTGCGGGCTGCCGGACTTTCGGTCAGCTCTGCTGCCCGCTTGTAGCGCTGGTAAGCCCCTTCTTCCTGCTCAATCGCAAAATCAACCACTTCCTTCAGGGAAATAAAACTCATGACGTCCTCCTATTCACAGTGAAAATTAGTAACATACTCAAGTACCTGCGCCGGATGCTGCTCGGCTTTTGCTACTTTGGTCCAGTGTTTTCTGATAATGCCATCGGCGCAGATCAGAACGGTTGAGCGGATGACGCCGGACACGGTTTTACCGTACATCATCTTTTCGCCATAGGCATGGTAGGCCTTCATGACGCTGGCATCCGGGTCAGACAGCAGTACCATATTCAGTTCATGGTTATCAATAAAACGTTGGTGTGAGGCCAGGGAATCCTTGCTGATACCCAGCATGGCAAAGCCAAGTTTTTCAAACTCTGTCTTCAGATCACGGAAGCCAAGCGCTTCTTTAGTACACCCGGGCGTGTTGTCGCGCGGATAGAAAAAAAGCAGCAGGCGCTGCCCCGCATAGTCTTCAAGGCGGTGGTGCTTGCCATCGCTTCCTTCCAGGTCAAAACTCGGAGCTTTCCGATCTATCAAGGTCATGGTTTTGTCTGCTCCTGCTTCTGATTACTGAGTGCCAAAACTGTATACACTATACAGTAAAAAAGTCAACATTTGGTAATTTGTATATATCAAAACAGTGGTTTAAACAGAATTTAACTTTGGTCAAACCTACGCTACAAGTTTAACTGTAGGGTGCATGCAACAGTTCTTCCTGCAGCTGTGTAGCGGGATGCTAACAGGTACCGCAGGCACGATGAGTGAACCGGGAAGGGATGGTGCGGGATGACGCTTTCACGGAAGGAGTTTTTTAGAAAAGGCCTCTTTTCGCTGGGAGATACCCTGCTTAAGGCAACCGGTGTGCTGCAGCAACCGCTTGCTGGTACAGCAGGAGCTTCCGAGCTGCCCTACCGGGATCAGCCGATGGTGGCCGTCCCCCGGAATGATCGTTGTCTGGCCCGTCATTGTGGTTGTTTCAGTTGTGTTGAAAAATGTGTCCAACAGGCACTGGTGGTGGCCATGGGCGAGGGAATCAGGGTTGATGCAGCCTGCTGTACCGGCTGTGGCGATTGTCTGTATGTCTGTCCGGTCACCCCCAAGGCGATTACACTACGGGTACGAGCTGAATTGAATGCAGGTGAATAAATTTCACCACACCCTGGAAGAAAGGAGAATACGGTATGCTGAAACAAAAACTGGCAGTTGCAGCAGGTATTGTCGGGCTTGGAGCCCTGTTGGCGATTCCTTCGCTGGCAGCCCCCAAGGCCAAACCGGCAGCCAAGCCTGCCAACGACGGACGTGAGCAGTGTTACATGTGTCACGGTGAAGTAAAAGCACTCAAGGAGGCGTCTAAACATGCCGCACTGGCCTGTTCGGTCTGTCACGAAAAGACCAAGGAGCACCTGGCTAATCCCGGTCCCGACACCAAGCCGGTAACCAAGCTTGACCCGGCGGTCTGCGGTTCTTGTCACAAGAATCAGTATCAGAGCTTCTTTACCCCGCACTACCCCGATGGCGGCTCACGCAAGGAAAAAGGGATGCCTACCGGCCGCTCGCCAATGCAGGACAAACTGCTGGCTGGCCATGGCTTTACCTTTGAACATGCCGAGCCCCGTGGACACGCCTTTATGGTGGTGGACCAGTTTGCAGTAGATCGCTTCCAGGGTGGCCGCTATCAGTTCAAAGGTGGCTGGAAAAACTATGATAAGATTGGCAAAACCTGGGACGTATTGGAAGACAAAGGCGCCAGCGCCAAGTTGACTGAAACCGCCATGGCCGGTAATCCGACCTGTATCCAGTGCAAGACCTCAGATCTGGTTCTGAAGTGGAAGTATCTTGGTGAGAAGGGGGGGAAATTCGACCGTACCTCCAATGTGAATGATGTTATGAAGGATGTTCATAACCCGGTTGGCTGTATTGAGTGTCACGACCCCCACGGTACCCAGCCACGTGTGATCCGTGATGCCCTGATTGCCGCCATTGATAAGGATCCGGCTAAGAATATCTTTGCAAAGGGTGGTAAGACCGATCTGAAGGTGGTTTCTTTCCGTGACGGTTTCCGCAAGATCGGCGTCATGGAGAAGACTGACTCCCGCATGATGTGCGCTCAGTGCCATGTGGAGTACAACTGTAACCCCGGTACCCAGTGGAGCGATGGTAAGCCGGTCACCTTTTCCTCAGACCGTACCAACCATTTCCCGCTTAAAAATGCCAAAGATATTCTGGCTCATTACAAGGCTTTGGATTTCTTTGATTTTAAACATGCCATCACCGGGGCGCGTCTGATCAAGCTGCAACATCCCGAGTCAGAAACCTATGCCGGTTCCGTGCATGACAGGGCCGGTGTGCAGTGTCACCAGTGCCATATGCCCAAGCTGAAGGGCAAGGACGGCAAACCGTTCTCTACCCATGGGGTGGTCAAGCCGATCAACATGGCAAAAGAGTCCTGCATCTCCTGTCACGCTGATTCCAGTGTAGAAAAAGCCAAGTGGCAGATCGATACGATCCGTAACTACACCAAGGGTAAGATGCGTAAGGCCGAGTACTGGCTGGGGCAGCTGATTGATACCTATCTGGTGGCCTCCCGTGCCGGTGTTGCGCCAGTTGTGCTTGATCAGGCCCGGGCCAAGCATGAAGAAGCCCACGTGCTGTGGGAATACTGGACCGCTGAGAACTCGGATGGCTTCCATAACCCGACGTTGGCCCGTGAAACCTTGACCGGTTCCATTGCTGCCTCCAAGGCAGGGGTCAAAATTCTGAACGATGCCATGGCTGTTGCAGTCAAAAAGGAAGAAACGAAGAAGTAGTCTCTTTTAATTGTGTTACCTGAAGTGCGTTGGGCTGCCTCCGGATAGGGGGAGCCCAACGTTTTTTTAGTGCTGTAACGGCAATGAAGACCATAATCATCCGTTTTGTCTTTGTTGGTTGACATTACTAAAAAATAGGGTATTAACCCTATGAACAAAGATATTTATGTATTATTTTATGTTGTTTGCTAAAACTATTTTGATACAAAAAAAGTGGGTAAATCTAGAACACCTTTAGAGTGCTGGTTTGCCAGGATGGTGGAGTAAAGCGATGATGCTGATAGGTCGCAGATGTATGGATGTAACCAAGAATAATAAGGTCCGTGTTCAGTGGGCGCTATTATGTATCGGGCTGGCTTTGTTAGCAGGCGCGGTCATTCATAATCTGTATAAGAACTATACTGATATCCTGACTGGCGAAGAACAGCGCCTGCTAACCCAGGTGCGTCTGTTGAATACGAACCTGAGTGCTCAGTTGAACGGGACAGATCATCTTTTACTGGGTATTAGCAAGGAACTGCAAGCCGTTCCAGCAGGGCAGTGGTCACAGGTTGTTCCAAATAGGCGCTTAGAGCTTCTTGTTGATGCATTTCCTGGTGTGCGCACCATCCTCGCCACTGGTGCAGATGGTGTTGTTCGGATTGCCAACTGGAGACGGGTTCTTGGTACGGATCTGAGTCAACGGGATTATTTCCAGCATGCCTTGAAAAATCCTGATCCTGCCCGTCTGTTTGTCTCTCCTCCCTTTAAGACGCTTTTGGGGGCGTGGGGAATGAATCTGGTGCGGGTCATTTCTGATAAACAGGGTGGTTTTGCAGGAATTGTAGTAGCCACCCTCGATCCTGACTATTTTAAGACTCTTTTGATGTCAGTGAATTATGCGCCTGACATGTGGGCAGCCCTTGTCCATGGCGATGGTGCTCTGTTTCTGATGTCACCGGAGCAGGCACCTTCACAGGGGATAAGTCTGGACAAACCGGGCACTTTTTTTACCCGCCACATCAGTAGTGGCAGGCATGAAAGTATGCTGCACGGCATTGCCTATGCGACTGGTGAAAAGAGGTTGATGGCGCAGTATACGATTTTCCCGGAAGCGCTGCGTATGGATCGGCCGCTTGTTGTGGCAGCCAGTCGTAATCAGTCAGCTGTTTTTAAAGGATGGCGGAAACACGCCTGGGGGCAGGCAACAATATTTGTCGTCATTACGCTGCTTTCGGTTGTTTCAATGGAGGCTTTTCAGCGGTATCAGTGTAAACAGTTGCAGCTGGCAGTCAAAGCCAGACAGGAACTGCTGGATACACGGCAGCTCTTGACGGCAGTGATTGATTTTCTTCCAGATGCCACCTTTGTGGTTGATAATGAGAAGAAGGTGATGATCTGGAATCGTGCCATAGAAAAAATGACCGGCGTGCCCAAGGAAGAGATGATCGGCAAGGGTGACCATGAGTATACAATTCCGTTTTATGGAGAACGCCGGAAACAATTGCTTGACCTGTTTGATATTGAAGATACAGAGCTTGAAGCGAAATATGCTCATATCCGCCGTACTGGTGAGACGTTGAATGCCGAGACCTTCTGTCCGGTGTTACATGGCGGAAAAGGTGCCTATGTTTGGGCTACGGGGGTGCCGCTCTATGATAGCATCGGCCAACGGATCGGCGCGATTGAGTCTATTCGTGATATTACCGAGCGTAAAGAAGCTGAAGATTTTCTGCGTAAACTGACCCATGGTATTGAGAACAGCGCCAGTGCAGTGCTGATCACCGATCTGCATGGGGCGATTGAGTACGTGAACAAAAAATTCACCCAGCTGACCGGCTATGCCCCAGAGGAAGCGATTGGTCAGAATCCCCGTATCCTCAAGTCCGACGTAACCCCCCGTGAGGTGTTTGACAATCTGTGGAAGACGATCCTGTCCGGCCAGGAGTGGCGTGGAGAATTGCTAAACCGTCGTAGAAATGGTGAAGTCTACTGGTCAATCGCTTCCATCAGTCCGCTACATAATGAACAAGGGGAGATAACCCATTTTATTGCCAACGTAGAAGATATCAACGAACGCAAGAACGCTGAAGCCACCATTGAACGGTTGGCCTACTATGACCCGCTGACCGATCTTCCCAATCGTCGTATGCTGCAGGATCGGCTGGAGCTCGCCTTGAAACGCAGCCGGAGACAGACAACCGGAGCTGCACTGCTCTACATTGATCTGGACAGTTTCAAGCATGTCAACGACAGCCTGGGACACCCGGCAGGCGACAAGCTATTGCGTGAGATGGCCAGACGGTTTACGGATGCCTTGCGGGATGATGATCTTGTCTGTCGACTTGGTGGAGATGAATTTGCGGTGATCCTGCATGATGTTCGTCATGATCAGGATGTGATACCGGTAGCGCAAAAACTGCTGGATGCTACGGCAGAGCCTCTGCAGCTTGATGGGCGTGAGGTGGTGATAACCGCCAGTGTCGGTATTGCCTTGTATCCAAAAGATGGCAGTGATGCCAAGTCATTGGGCAAGCATGCTGATATTGCCCTCTACCATGCCAAAGGAGAAGGGAAAAATACCTTCCACTTCTTTTCGGAAGAGCTCAATAACAGTTTTCGGGACCGGATAGCGTTGGAACATGGGTTACGCCATGTGCTTGCCCGATCCGAATTGGAACTGCACTACCAGCCCAAGGTGAGTGTGGCAAGCGGAGAGGTTACCGGGGTAGAGGCGTTAGTACGTTGGAACAGCCCGGAATTTGGCTTGATCACTCCGATGCGCTTTATCCCGTTGGCTGAAGAAACCCGGCAGATCATTCCGATTGGCGAGTGGGTGCTGCGTACGGCCTGTCTGCAGCAGTTGGCGTGGCAGCAGCAAGGCCTGCGCTTAAGTATGGCGGTCAACCTTTCGGCGGTGCAATTCAAATCTCCGGAGCTTGTTGAGAGGATTTCTGCAATTATTGATGAAACAGGCATCAAACCTGAAAATCTTGAGCTTGAGTTGACTGAAAGTGCCCTGGTGGATAAACCGGATGATGTTGTGCAGGTGCTGGAACGGCTACGCTCACTGGGCTGCGGGATATCGATAGATGATTTTGGCACCGGCTACTCGTCCTTAAGCTATCTGAAGAACTTTCCTGTGACGATCCTCAAAATAGATCGCACCTTTGTCAGGGATCTTGCCCATGATGCAGGGGATCGGGCCATTGCGCAATCGGTGGTGAGTCTGGCTGCCAACCTGGATATGAAAACCGTTGCTGAAGGGGTGGAAGAACCGGAGCAGCTGGAGATTTTGAAGCAGATTGGGTGTACCTATATTCAGGGGTTTATTCATTCCCGTCCGGTACCGGCTGACCAGATTCCGGCAGTGGTGCAGCGGTTAGGCGGGGCAGTGTAGTACGATGTAACCCCTTAAACCACCCCCCCCCCCTCAGTCCCCCCTTGTCAGGGGGGAGGCTTTAAACTTTCCCTGGTGTTCTCCTCCCCTGACAAGGGGAAGCCGGGAGGGGTTACGTTTGCAGGAAGTTGTGCAGCAGCCGTCTGGCGGTCTGTTGATACCCGCTTTGTGCAGCCTGGAAGGCAGTTACCAGCTCATCTGTCCGGCAGGCGGTGGCCGGATTCCAGGCTGCCCAGGCACGAATGATCGGTTCAGTCACTTCAGGATGAAACTGCAATCCCCAGGCATGGCTGCCGATCCTGAAGGCCTGATGGGGGCAGGCGGGTGAGCTGGCCAGGAGCGCAGCAGTGTCCGGCAGATCAAAGCTGTCATGGTGCCATTGAAAGGTGCTGAAGGGGGAGGGGATGCCTGCAAACAGGGGGTCTGCTTCCCCTTTCTGCGTCAGTCTGACCTGCAGGGTTCCCAGTTCTTCCCAGCGGCATGAAACCACCGGAGTACCAGAGGCTGCTGCCAGCAGCTGTCCACCCAGACAGATCCCCAGATAGGGGATGCTACGTTCAAGAGATCTGCGGATCAGCTGTTTAAGCGGTGCGAGGAAAGGGTGGCGATCATCGTCACCCGCCCCCATGGCGCCCCCCAGCACAATCAGGGCGGTCATATCAGCCGGGGAGGGGAGCTTCTCACCACGATAGAGGTGCGTGAGCTGGAAGGGTACTCCCAGATCAGCCAGATTTTCAGCTATGTTGCCAGGTGGAACCTCTGGATCGTTTTGGATGAGATGGAGCATTGATACCTACTTCATCGGGAAGTCCGATAGCTTCACAAATCTGAAACCACGCTTTTTCAGCTCCGGTACGGCGCTGATAATCCCGGCACCGGTCCCTGCCTCCGGGTGGTTCATATGGGCGATGATGATGTCGCCCGGTTTTGAACTTAACAGAGCGCTCTTAACCTGGGCAGCGCTGTAGCTGGCTCCTGCATCACCCAGCACAGCAAATCCTATGACCTCATGCCCCAGCAGCTGCGAAATCTGTACCGCAAACTCATCATAATAGGCGGTGCCGGAGCGGTAGTAGCGGGGCCGTTTGCCGGTTATGCTTTCAATCTTGCGAGCGTTCAGCTCGATCTCCTGTATCAGCTCAGATGCATTCTTTGTGCCGTCTATGCCGTAGATGGACCGGCCATTGATTGAGGCCGGTTTGTGCCACATGCCGTGGTTGGCAATCTCAAACAGCGGGTTGGCTGCCAGCTGTTTGAACAGCTCCGGGTTGGCATCAATCCAGCGGGCATTGATGAACAGAGTGGCAGAAATTTGCTGCTGTGCCAGAAAATCAATCAGCTTTTGATCAACCCCTTTCCCTTTGGGGGAACCGCAGGCATCCAGGGTCAGGGCCAGTACCTTGTCGGTCGTGGCAAGCCGGGTGCGCACACCGGGCACGTTTTCACCCCATTGGGTCGGCTGGGCGGTCTTGAATCCGGCGCTAATCCGGTCGGTTAACTGCTGGATTGATTCTGCCGGACCGGCCTGGCTCAGGGTGGAAATCAGAAGCAGCAGTGCAATGCTGAATAAGGCGAGTTTGGTCATCTCTGACTCCTGTCAGGCTATTGAATTCGGTACAGTGAGCGGTAGACCGCCATAGAGGCGACGATTTTTTTTACGTAATCACGGGTTTCCTGGTAGGGGATGTTTTCCACAAACTCATCCCGAGGCAGATCACCAAAGGCTTTGCGCCAGCGATTGACCGCCCCGGCCCCCGCATTGTAGGCGGCCAGGGTGTAGACCGTATCCTGATGGTACTGGTTCAGCAGTTCACGAAGGTGCTTGGTGCCCAGCCGGATGTTGTACTCCGGGTCAGTCAGCCAGAGCGGATTGAACTTCTTTCCTTTGCTGCCTGCGGTCATACGGGCTGTTGCCGGCATCATCTGCATCAGGCCAATGGCACCGGCGTGGGATTTTACATCGGCCCGGAAGCTGCTTTCCGCCTTGGCAAGCGAAAGTACCAGCGCGTCTGAAAGCGCGTTTGCCGCACTGTGACGGCTGAACTGCTCTGCATAGGGGCGGGGGTAGCCCAGCGCCCAGAATGCCAGGTTGCTGCGTTCTATGGTGGCAGGTCGATTCTGGTGAAAGGTCATGATTGAACCATGCAGGTCACCGGCCAGCTGCTGCAGGCGGGAAAGGCCGGGGGCGGCATTCTTGTCACCATTTTTTTGTTTGAAGGCAGCCAGTTCAGTCCTGGCCTCTTCCAATAGTCCCAGGGATGCCAGCTCCTGAACCCGCTGGCTTCCATCGGGAAAGGGCGGCTCTGGAATCCCGTTGGGCGGCAACGGCATCCAGCCTGCTGTTTTATTGGTATGCAGGCGGTACCAGGCAGCATAAAAGCCATAGGGAAAGTCATTTTGCAGCTGTTTGTAACTGCGCTCGGCCTCAGAAGACCTGTTCTGTTTTTCTTTGGTGCGGGCATGCCAGTACAATGCCCGTTCACGATAGAGGTTGTCTTTAAAAAGACGCTGCAGGCTTTCTTCAGCCGCCGGCAGGTTGCCAGACAGGTACTGGCCCCAGGCCAGTTCCCAACCGGCCCGTGGTTTCAGGTCAGAGGTGGGAAACTCTTTGATCAGTCGTTGCAGGATCTGGCTGGCGTCGCTGAAATGACCACTGTTTTTGTGTATTAGAGCCGCCTCAAGCAGGGCATCATCAGCCAGCATTCCCCGTTCTGAGGCCAGTGACAGCAGGCGGGCCAGTGCCGTGTCTGAAGCCCCCTGTCGCTCTTCAAGGCGGGCCAGAATCAAGCGGGCCTCATCACGGACGCCGGGAGCACGTGCGGTTATTGCCCGTTTCAAAAACGGCTCAGCAAGGGAGTAGTGGCGCTGTTTAATTGCCGCCTGTCCGGATTTGAGTTCAATTCTGGCCAGCAGTTCATCGGATAGATTGCCCCGTGGGATACCGGCAAAGGCCCAGGCAGCTGCATTGGGCTGATTGTTTACCAGTAGCAGCAGGCCCCGCTGGTACTGTTCTTCAGCCGTAAAGGTGGTTGCCTCTTTACGCCCTTTCTTCTCCAGTGACTTCAACTGGTCAAGTGCCTTAGGTGCTGCGGAAGAGGCAGGGTGCTGCAGATGAATGCTGCGATAGCCCTGTATGGCCTGGGTCAGGTCCCCCAGCTGTTCCTGGCAGAGCGATGCCTGGTACAGGGCATCAATCGAGTCTTTGCCCAGGCTGTGGCGGGCAGTGAACTGGCGATAGGCTGGCAGTGCCGCCTTCAAGTCCCCTGCTTCAAACAGCGCATCAGCAGCCAGTTTTTCCATCCTGCGGCTGATTGCCGGTGTGGGCGAAAGTTTTGCTGCAACAGCCGCTGCAGCAGCGGCGTCACGGTATTTTTTCTGCCCGTACAGAGCATCGGCCTTCAGGCTGGCAGCAACATCAGCCAGTAGCGGATAGCCCCGTTCAGCATCGGCCAGGTAGCTGACCGCCTCATCGTACCGTTTCAGGCGCAGGGCTGCTTTGCCGGCAACCAGGTTGCGGGGGCCATCTGCCGTGGCGGCAAGGGCTGCCTGCAGCGCTTCCTGATTCTGGTTGCTGCGTAGTAAAGCTGCAGCCTTGCGGAGCTGCTCAGTGCTGCTGTTTGCAGCGCCGGCACAGGTCAGCGTCATGGCGAGCGTGCAGATACCGAGGGAGGTGGTTAAGAGACGTCGTATTTGGAAGGTCATGGCAGTACGGTGGTTCCTAGTGATCTGAATCATGTCTGGCTTATTCTGTAAGCTCCTTTCAGTATCATCATGGAGCTGCTAGGTCAATGCTGCGGTCTGGTATCGCATACTCAAAACAGTGCTTCGAGCATGTTAAATATCATGGTATGGTGCGATATCTTGTCGGATTGCTGCGTTTTATCGAAATTGCGCATTTGTCTTGAAGAAGAAATTAGATGGCGTATCAGAAGATGAAGCATCTGAAATGATGACTATATCCCTTAAATTTATGGGCTGTATTTGAAGCTGATTTGATTGAAATTAGATAGTTACGTCAAAACTTCGGCATGCCGAAGTTGACCATTACTCATTGTCTAAATAACGGAGTAACAATTGAACATCATACAAAACGGCATTAACAAAAAACTGATCTCTCTTGATGACGATGAAAAGTACATTACCTATCTGCATGAAAATAAACGCCGTAACTATGCCAACCCTGAAGAGAAGGTGCAGGCCGATACCTTTCTTGCGCTGATTCTTACCTACAATTATCCGCCCCAGCGTATCCGCCAATTTGTGAAAGTGACGATGGGTTCCGAGGTTAAGGAAGCGGATATTGTTGTCTATAACGATGATGCCTGCACCAAGCCGCATCTTGTCGTTGAATGTAAAAGGGAAGATGTCTCGGAAGCAGAATTTGAGCAGGCAGCTAATCAGGCATTCTCCTACGCACAGGCAATAGCTGGCACGGTTAAATACGTCTGGATTACCTCAAAGATCAAAGATGCCTATTTTAGGGTTGATAAGGACAGCAACAAAAGGACCATTGAGCCGGATATCCCTCAATATGGCGTTGGCAAGCTGGCAAAGTACAAATATGCCAAAGACGGCGGCATGGTTGACGGTCAACGGCTCTTTGAACTGGAGGTTGTCAGCCAGGATGAACTGACCCGTCGCTTCAAGCAGGCGCATCAAGCGTTATGGGGCGGCGGCGAACTGAACCCTTCCGAGGCGTTTGATGAACTGGACAAACTGATTTTCTGTAAGGTCTGGGATGAGCGCAAACCCAGGAAAAAAGGGGAGCCGTACAGTTTTCAGATTTTCTCTGAAGACACAGAAGAAAAGACCAATGACGAGCTACTGAAACGGGTGGCTGCACTGTACGATGAAGGCCGCAAGAAAGACCCGGAAGTATTTAAAGACGGTATCCGCCTGTCTGCCGCCAAGTGCCGCACCGTGGTTAGTTATCTGGAAAGCGTCAATCTGGGCAAAACCGATCTGGACAGTAAAGGACGGGCATTTGAAGAGTTCCTCGGTTCCTTCTTTCGCGGTGACTTTGGCCAGTTTTTTACCCCGCGCCCGATTGTTAAATTTATTGTTGATGTCCTGCCCATAACCAACGATTCACTGGTACTTGACACCTCATGCGGCAGCGGCGGGTTCCTGCTGCACGCCCTGGACAAGGTACGCAAACAGGCAGGAGAATACTATCCGCAAGTTGAAGGCCAGCCTGAAACAGCGGAGCATCACCGTCACTGGCACGACTTTGCTGAAAAGAAGCTGTTTGGTATTGAGATTAACGAGCAGATAGCCCGCACCGCCAAGATGAATATGATTATCCATGACGACGGCCACACCAACGTCATCAGCGCCGATGGCCTGCTGCCGGGCTTGAAAAGGCCAGGCAGGAGGTTGAGACGATGATACTGGGAAAGGACAGTAACCAATGAGTAAAAAACTGACCGCTTCCCATGCCCCCGTTCCTGCCTCTAACCTGCTCATCTATCAAGCGGCGGACGGTACGATCAAGATCGATGTCCATCTGGAAGACGATACGGTCTGGCTGACGCAAGAGGATATGGCGCAACTGTTCGGTAAGGCAAAGTCCACCATCAATGAACATATCAAGAATATTTTTGCCGAAGGGGAGTTACAGGAAGGTGAGGTGACCAAGAAATTCGGAATTTCCGAATTTCAGCAAAAAGCCCCTAACTTCTACGACCTTGACGTGATCATTTCTGTCGGTTACCGGGTCAAGTCGCAGCAAGGGGTGCGTTTCCGAATCTGGGCTACCCAGCACTTGAAAGAGTATATCGTCAAGGGCTTTACCCTGAACGATGAACGCTTCAAGAGCGGCAACGCGATGAACTACTTTACAGAACTGCAGGAGCGTATCCGTGAAATCAGGCTTTCTGAGCGGTTTTTTTATCAGAAAATCAAGGATATCTACACAACCAGCATAGACTATGATCCCAGGGACGAAAAGACGGTCGAGTTTTTCAAGGTCATACAAAATAAACTGCTCTGGGCCATCAGTCAGCAGACAGCAGCTGAACTGGTCTATCGCAGGGCCGATGCAACACTGCCGTTAATGGGGATGCTGTCATATGACAAGACGGGTGAACAGACCGTACGTAGAGCAGATACAAGCGTTGCTAAAAATTACCTGAAGGAAGATGAAATGCGGCTGCTGGGGCTGTTGGTTGAACAGTACCTTGCCTTTGCCGAGACTATGGCACAACAGCGTACGCCAATGTATATGCAGGACTGGATCAACCGGCTTGATGCCATTATTCAGCTGAATGGACGCGAACTGCTGAGCCATGCGGGCAAGATCAGCCATCAGATGGCGCTGGAAAAATCTGCCCAGGAGTTTGATAGATACCGCGAAATGCAACGACAGATTCAGCACGAAGAGAGCCTTAAAGAGCTGGAACAGGATATCAGACAAATAAAGCCCTGAGTGGTAGTCGTCCGTCAATATTGACATTTCCTGAATCTATCAACATTGCCTAAATGATTACAAGGATCAAACCATGCACCCCACACCTGCAGATATTCAAAAACGCTACTGTATAGCCTTTGCAAAAAAACAGTTTCAGGAGATTGTCTACAACTTCTCTGTGCAGGAGAATCTGCCGTTTACCTTTCCTGAGATTCAGACACTACTGGAAGGGATTACCGTTGGGGGCAGGCGGCTGGAAGAACAGGATATTGTCCGCAGCCTGAAAGAGGCCATTGAGTACGTCTTCAGCAGCGTTGAAGCAGGGGCCTTTCAGGTCTCAAAAGCGACTGCCGTGGAGATAAACCGTCGTGTTGCGCGTAACGAAGCCCTTGAAGTTGGGGCATTCCGTCATTCACAGGTCTTTATCTCTGGCACCGAGTACCGTCCCCCTGTTGCCGAAGAGCTGGATAGCCTGTTTGAGGATCTGATGGCCCGTTATCAGACATGTGCAGATGACCGCGAGATGCTGCTGTTTCTGACCATGGCCCGTAATCAGTTCTTTTTTGATGGCAACAAACGTACCGGCCAGTTGATGATGAACGGTGCCCGGCTGACAGCAGGGTTACCTTGGCTGTCAGTACCGGCAAAAGAACGCCTTCGGTTTAACGAAACCATGCTGGCCTTTTATGAATCAGGTGACCCGTCAGCGATGATCAGCTTTTTAAAGGAGCTAGAAGTTCCGTTGCTGGAGCTGGTTACTGAATCATCCCGTAAATATCTTGAAAAACAGGCTGACCGGTAGTCGTCAGTAAGCGGTAAGGAATACCATGAACAAACTGACAACTGATTTTAAAGCGGTCTACCAGCGCTTGAACCAGGCCCAGCGCAAGGCGGTGGATACGGTTGAAGGGCCGGTGCTGGTCATTGCCGGTCCCGGCACCGGCAAAACCGAGATCCTGGCGGCCCGGATCGCCAATATTCTGCTGACCACCGATGCTCTGCCGGAAAATATCCTCTGTCTGACCTATACCGATGCCGGTACGGTGGCGATGCGTTCCCGTCTGCTACAGTTCATCGGCCCCAACGCCTACCGGGTTGATATCTTCACCTTCCATGCCTTCTGCAATCTGGTAATCCAGGAACAGGCCGATCATTTTGGTCTGCGCAACCTGACCACGGTTTCCGAGCTGGAGCAGTTCCGCTATGTGCGTGAGATTATCGATGCCTTTCCCCATGATCATCCCTTAACCCGCTCCACCGGTGACCTTCATTTTGAGGCTGATCGCCTGCTGGCCCTTTACGAGATTATGAAGAAAGAGGACTGGAACAGCGCCTGGCTGGCAGAGCGGGTGGATGAATACGCCGCCACCCTGGCGGATAGTCCTGAATTTCTCTACAAACGCCGGACCAAGGGGCCGGACGGCACGGTCTACAAAAAGGGGGATTTAAACGAGCGGAAACTGCGGGAGGAGTTGCGCAAGCTGGAGCAGGTAAAGGCAGCAGCCCAGAGCTTTGACGACTATCAGCGGCTGTTGGCCGAGCGTGGGCGCTATGACTTTGCCGATATGATCCTCTGGTGCATTGCCGCCTTCAAGGGGAACAACGACCTGCTGGCCACCTATCAGGAACGCTACCTGTACCTGCTGGTGGATGAATTTCAGGATACCAGTGGTTCCCAGTTTGAGCTGCTGCTGCAACTGGCTGATTACTGGGATGCCCCCAACCTGTTTGTGGTGGGGGATGATGATCAATCCATTTTCCGCTTTCAGGGGGCCAGCGTCGAGAATATCCGCCGCTTCGCGAGTCGTTATCAGGATTCGCTGGCTACGGTGACTCTGACTGACAACCACCGATCATCCCAATTGATTCTGGATGGTGCAGCCGACCTGATCAGCCGCAACCTGGAACGCCTGAGCAATGACAAACAGTTGCTGGCCATGAATCCGGAGGTGGCGGGGTTGCCTGAACCGCCAGAGCTGGTGGGGTATGCCACCACTGCCCATGAAACCGTGGCGGTGGCCAACCGGATCGCCGGGTTGCTTGACCAGGGGGTATTGCCGGAGCAGATCGCCGTAATCTACCGCAACCACAGCCAGTCAGACGAGATTATCCGCTTCCTGACCGGTCGCGGGGTGGCGGTGCAGACCCGTCGGCGGGCTGATATCCTGCAGGAACCGCTGATCATCAAGCTCCTGACGGTTCTGCGCTATCTGGCAGCAGAGCTGGATCGACCCCATTCCGGTGAACGGCTGTTGTTTGAGATCCTGCACGAGCCCTGGTTTGGGGTGCCGCCCCTGGCCCTGGCCAGGTTGTCAGTTGAGATCGCCCGGCATCGGACCGAGAAACGTCCCTGCTACTGGCGGGAGCAGTTGCCGTTGCAAGGGCTGGACAAGGGCCAGCAGTCCCTGTTTCCGGCTGGCCATGACCTGCAGCTGCGTCGGGCAGGGGAGACGGTTGAAGAACTGCTGCGGGATGCTGCCACCATGACCCTGCAGGAACTGCTGCACCATGTCATTACCCGGCTGGGGATTCTGGCCCAGGCCCTGTCGGCCCATGAGCGGGTCTGGCACCTTGAGCTGCTGAATACCCTGTTTGACTTTGTGCGGGAGGAAACCGCCAAGGTAACCATGTCTCTGGCTGACCTGCTGGCCATGCTGGCAGATATGCAGCAGCAGGGGATTGCTCTGCCGGTAGAAAAACTCAGCTACACCGGCGCCGGGGTCAACTTCCTGACCGCCCACGGTTCCAAAGGGCTGCAGTTTGACTACGTCTTTATGCTGGGCTGCACCCGCAGCGTCTGGGACAGCGCCTCCCGCAACCGCACCTATAAGCTGCCCCCTACCATCTGGTCCGGCCCGGCAGGCAGCGAAGAGGAAGAATCCCGACGGCTATTTTATGTGGCCATGACCAGGGCACGCAAACAGCTGCTGGTCTCCTGGCCGGAGCGGGACAATAAGGAAAAAGAACTGGAAAAGAGCCGCTTTGTGGCTGAGCTGGCTGAAGGTGGCGTGGCTGCTCTGCACCAGGTGGTTCTAGCTGATGATGAACTGCTGGCCTTTGGCAGCAGCGTGCTGCAGGCTGCTCCGACCCGGCTGCCGAGCGCCTTTATTGATGACAGTTTTGTGGATAGTCTGCTGCAGAAATATTCGTTAAGTGTGACCCACCTGAACAGCTATCTACGCTGTCCGGTGGCGTTCTACTTCAACACCCTGTTGCGGGTACCGGCCCCGATGAGTGCAGCCCTGACCTTTGGTTCTGCGGTCCACCATGCCCTGGAGCAGATCTTCCGTAAGATGAAGAACGACCCTGCCCGACGGTTCCCGAATGTTGCCACCTTTGTGGATGACTTCCGCTGGTTCATGCAGAAGCATGAGGCAGGCTTTACCCCGGCAGAGTTCCGGCGCAGGCTGGAGTACGGCGAGGCGATCCTGCCCGGATTCTACGAGGTTCACCAGCGGAGCTGGAAACAGGATGCACTGGTGGAATACCCCTTCCGCAGTATCCTGATGGATGGTGTCCCGCTGAACGGCAAGCTGGATATGCTGGAGTTTTCAGGCAGCCATGTCACGGTGGTGGACTACAAGACCGGCAATCCGGTCAAGGCCCGCAAGAAGCTGAATCCGCCCAACCCTGAGAAGGTTGCCAAGGCGCTGGCAGAAGGTAAAGAACCGAACGATGATGACCGACTGGGGGGAGATTACTGGCGTCAGGCGGTCTTCTACCGGATTCTGGTGGAACATGAACCGCGCCGTAACTGGATCATGTCAGCTGCCCGCTTTGAGTTTGTTGAGCCGGAGAAGGATACCGGCGAGTACAAAAGCGCCCGTTTTGAGGTCTCAGATGCTGAAGTAGTGCTGGTAAAGGAGCAGGTCAAAGAGGTCTATGCAAAGATTCAGGCCAAAGAGTTCCAGGTCGGCTGTAACAAATCTGAATGTGAGTGGTGCAGCTTTGTGAAGCGGTTTACCCCACACTCCTGATCCCCTCCGGCCGCCAGGCCGGAGAGATGACGTGTGATCCCTTTTCTTCCCTGTTCAGCATGCTGCCGAAGGTGACCTTGAAGTCGCCGAAGCGGTCATTGACGGCATCCATGGCCCTGGTCAGCTGTTCTTTCTTCCGTTCTTCTGCAAACAGGGACGGCTGCTGTTCCTGGTATTCCAGGTTGCTCAGGCAGACCCCCAGCAGCCTGACCGGCTGGCTGAGCTCCAGGCTGTCCAGCAAGCGGACTGCACTCCGGTAGATGTCGTGGCTGAGATTGATGTTGCTGCCCAGGGTGGTCTGCTTCTGGATGTTGGTAAAGAAGTCGGCAAAGCGGATATAGATACTGACGGTTCTGCCGCTCACGCCATAGCGCCGGGCCCGTCTGCCCACCATTTCTGCCAGTTGCAGCAGATAGCGCAGGATCTCCTGTCGTGTATCGATATCTTTGTGCAGAGTCATGGAGTGGCCGACACTCTTGACCTGTTCATCCCCCTCTGTCGCCACTACCGGGCTGTCGTCAACCCCCTGTCCCATCTGTTTCAGTCTGGGGCCGATGATGCCGAATTTCCTGCTCAGAATCTCCTCCGGGAAACGTCCCAGCTGCCCGCAGTTCCTGATACCCAACAAGTTCAGACGGCGTTCCAGCTTCTTGCCGATGCCGCAGAGATCGCCGATGGGAACCGATTCCAGCACCGCCTTGATCCGATCAGGCGCGATCACGGTCAGACCATCCGGTTTTTGCATATCGCTGGCCAGTTTGGCAAGCAGCTTGTTGGGGGCGATACCGATGGAGCAGGTCAGACCCAGTTTCTGTCTGATCTGAGTTTTGAGTTGATGGGCAATGGTTTCCGCAGAACCGAACAGGGCGCGGGAATGGGTTACATCAAGGAAGGCCTCATCAATGGAAAATACCTCCACCAGAGGGGTGTACTGCCGCATCATGGCAATGATCTGTCGGGAGGCAAGGGTATATTTTTTATTGTCCCCCACCACGATAATCAGTTCAGGGCAGGTCCGTCTGCCCTCCCAGATGGCCATACCGGTCTTGACACCAAAGCTGCGGGCTTCGTAGGAAGCGGTGGTGATAACCGTTCTATGTCCTGAGCCGACAACCGCCACCGGCTTGCCCTGCAGCTCAGGATTAGCCTGCTGTTCCACCGAGGCAAAAAACGCATTCATATCGATATGAAGGATAACCCTGTTCATGGAACATAAGGTTACCAAATGACTACCATTGCAAGTCAAGCATGAAACTGGCTGACACCTATGAACCTGAAAACGGCATTTGTTCTCGCAAAGGCGCAAAGGTCGCAAAGAAAATCAATGCGTTATAGAAATGCCAGATACCACCCATAAGGTACCTGCGCCTACTCGTATACATTGCTGATTTTACTTAGCGTTCTTGGCGTACTTAGCGAGAAACTGCTTTTTCTAGGATGAACCATTTACTCACGCAACGCCGCTACGAACGCAAAGAAAATCAAAGCCTTAATTTAAAAGCAGCTTTACCTTTCGGGTGATTGATTTAACCTTCATAACGCTTTGTTTTAAACGGTGTGCCGTTGCGCCGCTGTGTGCAACTGCTTTTTTAAGGATGAATCATTTGTCGATATCTGCAAGAAATCTTTCAGAAAAACAGCGGTACGCCGGAGCTGATGTACGTTGGAAAAAGTGGACACCAAACTCTGGTGCTATTACCTGTACGGAGGTGTTTCGATGAAAAGATTGCCGTCTGGTCGTTATAGTAAGGAATTTTGTCGAAATGGGTCATATTTCAACGTCGGTTCAAACCACTGGCAGCCATACCTTAAAAACGGTTCCTGTTCCGGGCTTGCTCTCAACTTCAATCTCGCCTTGGTGTTTCTGGATAATGTCATAACAGATAGCCAGCCCCAGTCCAGTCCCCTTACCCACATCTTTGGTAGTAAAAAATGGTTCAAAAATTTTGACACGGACCTCTTCGGTCATTCCACAGCCGGTGTCACGCACCTCCAACAAAACCTTATCCCCCTCCTGCCGGGTTGTGATGGTGATGCGACCACGGGTATCCATAGCCTGGGCAGCGTTAACCAAAAGATTGGTAATGACCTGATTTATTTGCTGGGGAATGCAACGGATTTGGGGAACCTCACCCAGATGCAGTTCGAGATCAGCAACGTACTTGATCTCATTGCGTACAATATTGATGGTGCTCTGTATCAGCTGGTTCAGATCACCGTCGACAAAACGGTTCTCATCAATTCGTGCGAAATCCTTCAAATCCTGCACGATCCGCTTGACTCGTTCAGCACCTTCAAGTGACTCGACAATCAAAGGCTCCATATCCTCCAATATGTAGGGAATATCAAGTTTCTGTGCCAGCTCCTGACATCCCGACGACTCTCCGGTTCCACGCTGCTGCTGTTCATCAAGAGCCCGGTGATAGCTGGTCAGAGCGTCCCCATACTCCTTCAGTGTACTCAAGTTGCTCATGATGAACCCCATCGGGTTATTGATCTCATGAGCGACACCAGCAGCCAGCTGGCCGATGGATGCCAGCTTGTCCTGCTGCAGCATAAAGGCGTCTTTTTCCCTGTTTTTACCCACCTCTTCCTGTACCCTCTGTTCAAGGGTCCGGTTCAACTCCTCCAGTTCCTGGATACGCTCCGAGATAACCCGTGACATGGTATTAAAGGCAGTCCCCAGCTGCCCGATATCATCCGGCCCCTCCGGCACTGCCGATGGTGTCAAGTTACCGGCAGCAACCTCAAGACTGGCTTTGGTCAATGCTCCCAGATGACGGGTCAGCCAAAAACCTATCAGTAACAACACAAGAGATGATAACACCAGCTCAACGGTAGCAATACCGACACCCTGTGTCAGGAGCAACCTGCGGGCATGAAAAATCCGCGTCAGATCAAGGCCGAAATGAAGTACTCCCAACTGCTGGCCACTTTGCATGATCGGCACAGTCACATCATAGCGGGACAGCTCAGGGTGTTGACGCAGCCTGAAACCTTCACTATTCGTAAGCTTTTGCACCTTGTCAGCCACAACACCACTAGAGGCAACCAGCATACCCTGACGATCAACGACCAGAAGGTAGAGCAAATCATCAGTCGACCTGCTCTCATCCAGCACCGCCTGCACTGTTGCTAAATCACGTTGTGCCAGTGGAGCTGTCAAGGCAGCGTTCAGAACCGGTGCGATCTGATGTGCATGCCAGACGGTCTGTTGGGTCATGGCGCTATACAGCAAGCGAGCGCTGTTAGCCACCATCACTGACAGCATCAGCAGTTCAACCCCGATTGCAAGGAGTAAAAGACGGCCTCTAACCGTATGCCAAAGCCCCAAACGCCTCATTTACTGCTGCCCAGCACCTTGCGAACCTCTGCAGCATAGCGGTCCATAGAGGGGAGTTCATCACCATACAGTAGACGATAACCTCCCAGCTTATTAACGCTGAAATACTGCTTGCCCTGATCAGTTTCAGCAAATGACCACAGGGCTGACGCTACTTTTTTCTTTAAAGCGGCCCGGCGTTTGTTCAACATGTAGACACGCCCGGCCATTGTTTTACTCTGGGCAAGAATACGCAGTTTGCTCTGCAGATCTGGGGTAAGTTTCTGATAGTTTGCCAGAGAGGTGAACCCAACACCTGCATCGCCTGCAACCACTAGGTGTGCCACACTGTCGGAAGCACTGACATACTTGATTGGAACATTCTTTAAACCATTGTCCTCAAGCCAGTGCTGACCCCATACCGTCACTTGAGAAGTAGGGCTTAACCCCAGCGCAGTCTTCCCCTTCAGATCCGCAGCTGTATGGTAAGGACTGCTGGCAAGCACCAGCGCCACCGCCTTGAAATCAGCCTTATAGGTCATCAGTGGCAGATATCCGGCATCAGTCTGCAGCAGGCGAGCCTGCTGTCCGGTAGTAACCGCAATGTCATACGTTTGAGACAACCCTCGTCTTGCAAACTGATTAAAGTCAGGAGAAGTTACAATATCAACTGTCATCCCCAGCGTTTTTTCCAGGTGCAGTCGCAACGGCTGATACATTTCAAGAATGATCCGCGCACTGGTGTGAGGCGCCACACCGACAACAAAAGTGTCTTGGGCATGCACTGATACAACGGGCAACAACAGCATCAAAATAACCCAAAAACCAAAAAACTTTTTCATCTTGCTCACCCTGCCTTTCACGTTCAAACAGCCATAAACTGCAAATCGTAATTGCCAGCATGAACCTGAACAGATGATGATACAACCCAGAAAATGGCTGTCAGAAAGCGGGCAGACAACACAACAACATTTGTAAGACCAAGACTACAAACTGATGTGATATATGCACAAAAAGAAAACAACTTTATGGAGGAGTAATGGATAGTAATCGATTGATCTTATTATAGTCAGTTGGGGCAATTTTTCACCCTTTCAACCGTCAGCTCAAGATTAAAAGTGCTACCTTTACCGGGCTTGCTTTCAGCCCAGATACGCCCTCCCATCGCCTGTGCCAAGCTGCGGCAGATACTCAACCCCAGGCCTATACCACCGTACTGACGGGTGTTTGACATATCTTCCTGCGTAAACTGATCAAAAACACGGGCCAGAGCATCTTTGCTAATCCCGATACCGGTATCGCTAACCGTGTAATTGACGAGCAGTGAGCCGTCCTGCTGCCGAAGTGCGCTGCAATTTACCGTTATTGTACCTTGGGCTGTAAATTTCAGGGCATTATCAAGCAATGCAGCAAAAATCTGGCGAATCCTCTTCTTGTCTGTCATAACCTCCTGATTCAGTTCTGGACTGACCGTAACCCTCAACAACAACCCTTTTTCCCGTACAGCACGTTGGTAGATCACAACAGTCTCATAAACACATTGCCCGATCAGACAGGGACTACGAGTTATAACAAACTCTCCTGACTCTAACTGTGACTGTTCAAGCAGATTGTCAATCAAAAGCAACTCACGGGAAACGGACGTATCAATCAAGTCAATGTATTCTTGCTGTTCAGGGCTCAGATCCCCCATTCCCATCAACTGGGCACAACCAAGTACACCGTTTAAAGGCGTGCGCAGCTCATGGCTCAGGTTGGCCAGTAACTGGCTCTTCAGACAGTTGGCTGCTTCAGACTGCTGCAGGAGCTTCAACATCTCTTTTTCCGCATCCTTACGCGGTGTAATATCTTGCAGCGTGCCGGCAAGCCAAGGACCGGCCTGCGTCTCAAACCTTCCCGTGCAACGAAATTCGCCCCAGAACCTCTTGCCGGTGGCTGTTTGCAGCTCACATTCAGTCACAAAATGATAGCCTTCGTTCCATGCCTTTTCCATATCCAGCGCCAGCTGGTGCTGGCCGGAGACCAGAAAAGTCTGATTAGCATATGACAGGGCAACCGGTGTTTCACTGGATAACTCAAGCATGTCATAAATCTGCCTGGTCCACTGCAGTTGGTTGGTCTCCGGGTTTGCCTTCCAGCCCCCCACCTGGGCAATCTGCTGACTCAGGTTCAAAAAGAAGTCGGATTCTTCCAGACGCCTGCTTGTTTGGCCGGCTTCAAACCTGGCCGCCCCCTGATCGGCCAGCTGAGTGGTCAGGGCAAACACCAGTGCCTGATGCTTGCGGAACTGTTCTTCTGAAAGTACCGGCACGTCATCAATGTGGGCCATACATGTAGCCTCATCCAAACCGTAACGAACGGCCATAGCCCGGTACGTCTCACGATCAGGCTCTTCCAGAAATACCCGATTCAGCAGAACAGCTCCACGGAAATCTCCTTCCACCACCAGAGGGGCAATTGCATATCTCAATCCCAAAGGGCAGGCACCTTCTATACTCTGCAGGGTTTCCAGCGCGGCAAGGGTACTCGTCCTGTGACAATCTCTGCATGATTGGATTGTTCTTGCATCACTACTGCAAAGATAATCACACAAGGGTGCCGCGGTACTGTTGATGATCACTTCACCCTCAGGCCCAAGAATGGCGCAGGTAATGCCAGTGGCTGCATGCAAGGATTCAAACAGATTCTGCAGCTTATCCGGACCAAGCAGTTTTTCCAGACAATCCTGCATGCTGTACTCCTTTCCAGTTTTTAGTTTCACCGCTACTCCAGCCTGAAACGCCTGACCAGCGTTTGCAACTGCCCTGCCAGACTGTTTAGACTATTGGCGGCAGAGGCTGATTCATGGGCCCCCCGTGAGGTTTCCTGCACCACATCTGATATCTGCATGATGTTGCTGGTAATCTCTGTGGTGGTAGCAGTTTGCTGTTCTGCTGCTGTAGCGATCTGATTGACTTGCTGGGTAACCTCGTTGACCTGGGCCAGAATCTGCTGTAGCGCTTCACCGGAACGACCGGCCTCGGCAGTGCCACGGGCAACCTCTAATACCCCTTCCTGCATGGCTTCAACCGCTGATTTTGTTTCAACCTGAATGGTCCTGATCATGGTGCTGATTTCATGGGTTGCTTTCGTGGTGCGTTCCGCCAGTGCCCGCACTTCATCGGCAACCACTGCAAAACCACGGCCCTGCTCTCCGGCACGGGCAGCTTCAATGGCAGCGTTCAGCGCCAGCAGGTTGGTCTGGTCAGCAATGTCCTCAATAGTACCCACAATGGCGCCGATCTGATTGGAGCGTTCTCCCAACGATTTGACTGTCTCCGCAGTATTCTGAACCCGGTTGGAAATCTGCTCCATAATGACAATGGAGCTGGAAACAACCCTGGAACCTGCAGTTGCTGCCTGACTGGCCTGATCAGAACTGGCAGCCGCCTGCAGACAATTCTGAGCAATTGATGAACTGGTTGCAGACATCTCTTCACTGGCTGTTGCTACCGTGCCAGACTGGGCAGCCATCTGCTCGGTGCCGGTGGCAAGCGCTTCGGCTGTACCAGACAGCTGCTGTGAGGCGGAAGCGACCGAGGCAGCGGTTTCCGCCACCTGCTGTAAGGCCTGCCTCAAACCATCAACCATACTGCGGAAGGCATCGGCCAGCTGACCGATTTCATCCTCTGAACGATTCTGGACGCTGACCGTAAGATCTCCATCTGCTATCCTGCGAGCATCACTAATCAGTTTGGTCACCGGCGCCGAAAAGGCGCGGATCGTTGCGGCAGACAGCAGCAGCGACACCACCAGTCCGCCCCCGGCCAGCCCCAGCATCAGCCAGCCACTGGTAGCGGCCAGTACAGTGTTTGCGTCTGAAAGTATCTTGCCTTGCCTGTTTTTTGAAGCGACCAGACTGTCAATGGCTTGCTGCAGTGTCCGCGCTGCCTTTAGTTGATCACCTTCCAGCAGGGCACGTGCCTCGTCTATCTTATCCTCTTTTGCCAGCGCAATCAGTTTGGATTCTCCGGCTTCATAGCTGCTGTATGCCTGCTGAAACTCCTTGAACAGTTTTTTGCCTTCATCGCTATAGAGAGTTTTTTCGTAGCTCTGGGAAGTTTTGATGATCTCTTCATCTAATGTAACAATCCGCTCGGCAAATTCTTCTCTTGCCTCCTTATCGGTATGTGACAGCATGTCCCTTGCATTCACCCGCTGTCGCTGAAAAGTGGTTGCAATAGTTTCCAACTGGGCCAGAGGTTGCACGATTGACACATACATCTTGGTATCAGCCGCATCCAGCTTGTGAATCTGTACATAACCGATCAGGGCGATAGCGACCCCGATCAGGGTAACTATTAAAAACCCGCCAGTCAGTTTCGTTTTAAGTGTCATTTTCATTATCCTTTCAACTGCCTACAGATATGTATCCAGATAGCCCTTCAGCTGATCAGGGGTGAACGGTTTCTTGATACTGGCGTTGGCACCACGATTATCTCGCGGACGTTTAGCACCTCGACTCCGTACTCTTCATGACTGAGGCTAAAACTGACCAACTGAATCAATGCATTTTCAGCATGGGTAGACGTTGCTATTGATGTTACTGCCATATTCATATCTTATATCCTCCACGCATATACCCTGAACTACCCGGACAAAACCGGTATCAGGCTACGGTTAAGTTGTTAAAGGGTAATCCTGCACGGCATACAGCTACGCTTTCCGCCAAACGGATCATGCGGTATAATTCATCAACCGTGCTCGGTCTGCCGATAAACTCTTCAATACCGGCTTCGTGACAGCCTTGGCGTAATAGCAGGTCATCAACAGCCGACATAGCACAGAGCAGTGCTGGACAGCGGTCGGATTCCCGTTCCTGACGTCGTATCGCCTCTGCAGCTGCCAACCAGTGCATATCTTTCAGTGCAAGACTGATAAACACCAGGTCATAATGATTTTTCCTGATCGCCTCAACAGCACGATTTCCACTGGAAACAACATCATTCCAATAGCCAGCCTTCCATATAGCGAGGGTAGCAATGCTTCTATGGAGCAAATCATGGTCAACAAACAGTATGCGAATCATGAGCCACCTCTCTATTTATCAAACACCCCGGATCATCCCAAATCGGTTCACTCCGCACGTTGACAGGAAACAGCCGGGGGCACGGTTGCCCGTAGATACGACTGTTGAGCAACTGCCACCAGATCTTCTCAGTGAAACGGTTTGCCCCAGGTGCATTAAACAGCTGCCAATAACACAACGAATATCCTGATTGTCATCAACCACGAGAATACGCATGGTATTATTCTCCCACTGCACGGGTGGCGTTGTCCTTGGTATTTGTTAATTCTGCTATTAGATTTGCCATTTAGGCAATTCAGAAAAGGACTGTCAGAATGTGGAAAGGATAAGGAAGTGCATTGCAGGATAGGTCCTACGCAGCTGCGACAGGCATGACGTCCCTAGTAAGCAATAGCTACCGGCAGTCGTACGATAAAGGTAGTGCCCACCCCGACCTGACTCTCCACCGCAATCTCACCATTATGTTTTTTGATAATATCGTAGCTGATTGAAAGGCCCAGACCGGTTCCTTTACCCACCTCTTTGGTGGTGAAAAACGGGTCGAAGATCCGGCTGCAATGTTCAGGAGGAATACCTTTACCGGTGTCGGCTACGACAAGGACTACAAAGTTGCCCTCAAGAGCGGTGCGAACTGTGATCATGCCCTGCTGCTCTATGGCATGGGCGGCGTTTACCAGCAGATTGGATATGACCTGATTGATCTGCTGGGAATGGCAAAATATAGGTGGAAGCTCACCCAGCTGCAGATCAAGATCGGCTACATACTTCAACTCATTCCGCACAATATTGATGGTACTTTTTACCAGCTGATTCAGGTCGGCATCATGCATCTTCTGTTCATCAGGGCGGGCAAAGTCTTTCAGATCAAGCACAATCCGGCGAACCCGTTCAGCGCCTTCTGTTGATTCAGCAAGAAGCGGCTGGAGATCTTCGAGGATATAGTCCAGATCAAGCTGTTTACGTGCCTGCTGCAACAACGATCGGTTACTGTCCGGCAGGTTCTGATCCACAATCTGACAATATTTTTGCAGAGAGGAGGCATAGTCCTTGAGGGTATTCAGATTGCCCATGATAAAACCCATCGGGTTGTTGATTTCATGGGCAACACCGGCAGCCAGCTGACCGATAGAGGCAAGCTTTTCATGATGCAGCAGCATGCCATCCATCTTCCGGTTCTTGCTGACCTCTTCTTCAATGCGCAGCTCAAGCTGCTCGTTCAGCTGTTGCATCTGCTGCTGTGACTCACGCAGAGATTTTTCCATTATCTTGCGTTCACTAATATCCAGATGAGTCCCGGCAATCAGCAACGGTGTTCCGTCATCCTGATACTGTACAACCCGCCCTCTGGTCAGTATCCAGCGCCAAGTGCCTGCTCTATGCAAAAGACGATGCTCCACCTCATAGCCAGAACTGGTACCTGCTAAATGGGCCTGTAAAGCTGCCTGCACTGCCGGCAAATCATCCGGGTGTATCAACGATTTCCAGGTGGAGGCTTCCTTAATTAGATCCTCTACCTGATAGCCCAGCATAGAAGCCCACTCGTTACTAAACTGTGTTTTTCCGGTTACCAGGTTCCATTTCCACAGCCCCAGGTTCCCTCCCTCAAGCGCAAGGGTCAACCACTCACGCTTGGAGCGCAGTTCTTCTGCCGCTGCCTGTAACAGACTATTCCGCTCTGATATCAGTGACACATACATCGGTTCGTCTTCTATCTGAAGGTTGATTGTAACTTGCTGATGATGCTTTGCTGCTGACAGCAGATAGTGCGAACCAGACACGATTGAAGGAGTTGAAAGTTGAATATCAAGTCCGCCGGCAGAAAGAGCCTGTTTGATTTCACCAGCGAGTACCATGGTTATTTCACCCAATGCATCGTGGAACCCTTCGTACTCGCCAGAGATGTCAAGGCCGGTCATGCTGGCCGCTAACTTTGCGGCAAGGGAAGTGGGACAATGTATGGATATCGAGCCGGAATAGATACCGGCAAACCCCACAGTTGCCGAACTGGCATCAAGAAACGCAGCAGGCATGATACTGATACCGGGACATGTTTCAGTCTTAAGCTGCGTCATGGTTTCTAAAACCCAGACGGACATACTGGTGAGATACAACGGTACGAGCTCTTGGGAATTGTCGTTATCCACATTTCTGCCGTCTATCGCACAAAAAAAATGTTTAAGTGCATTCTGAAACGACTGCATATCGTTATTTAAAACGTTCAATATAGTTCCAGCCATTCCCGCCTGTGAGGTAGCATTAACAAGCGAATGAGTACGAATTACCAGCACAGCCGACTTGACGACGAAAGCCAAAGCCTACATGTTCAAAGACATCGCTACAAAACCAGACTGCAAATAGTTAGTGGGTATGGGCCTCTGCAGACAGGGTCATGATCAACGTGCTAGATGTTTATCATACGTTTCTATCTCTGAATTGCCTGCCACTCTTATTAGCACACGGACGTATAGTGTTTTGGGGAAAAGATTGACTTTGAAGCAGGGAGGAGCGCAAACGACCAAGGGCTGTTCTTGCTATTACATAGAGATCATTTATAAAAAAAGGCTTGCGCAGATAGTGAAGGTTGTCATCAGGACCATTTTTGTCCTCATGCCTCTGCAAACAATTGTCATCGGCAGAAATAATACAAATGGTGCTATGAAGCCGGATTCTTTTTTGAGCAGCCTCAAAGGCCCTGATCATGCTGATGGCGCCGAATCCGTCCAGAACCGGCATCTGACAATCCATGGTTATCAGGGCGTATGGATCATGCTCTGCGTCGGCTTGCCGAAACATTTCAACGGCTGCCAAACCATTTTCTGCCAGATCACAACGACCCACATGAATGAGACTTCGACTTATCAGACAGCGGATATCCGGATTGTCATCAGCAATAAGGATGCGCATGGAGCGCCTCCTGGCAACAGGTTGACGTCTATTCAGTTTCGGGCCTTTACAAATTACTGTTATTTTCTTAACCCAAGAAAACAGTCTTTGCAATATAGGCAAATACCTATAATAAAAGTCGTAGTTTTGACAATCGCTGTAAAGCAAAACCTACAGATTGTACCTACCCCAAAGCCCACTTCCTTAGCAGTAAATTCAATATTTATACTAAATTAGGATTCACAAACAATGTCAGTATGCTCAATAATTTCTTATTATGAGACATTCTCGTACTGGAACAAGAACTGCCTTAGAATTAACAAGGCACGTTCATACACCTTGCCTGCCTGACTGACTACCTGTCATTGATGTTATGCGATAATCACACCCTCTTCATGTAAGATTTGGCCTTCAACGGTAAGATCATGCAACCTTATAACTGTAAGTATCTTGCTGACTTGAAATAGCATTAACCGCTGCACTATAACTGAACTACAGTCTGTCAGTATTTTGTCCATAGGAGACTTTATGAGAATGCTTGTGGTTGATGACAATCAGGAGATTAGAAATCTGTTGAGTTGTTGCCTACATGATCTAGGTCATTGCGACACAGCTGATAATGGGTTGACTGCCGTTGAAAAGTTCTGCCAAGCCTTTTGGGATGGAGATCCATACCACTTTATCACCATGGATTGCCAGATGCCGGTCCTAGATGGTTTTGGTGCCATCAGCATGATCAGAACCTTTGAAGCATCACAGCACGGTCAGTCGTATCCGATCCCTATCTGTATTATCTCTGCCGACAACAACTGCCTGCAGCGCTACGAAAAACAACATGGCCAGGACACCTACCTGTCGTATCTCCGCAAACCGTTCCGCGTTGACGAGCTGTACACAATCGCCGGGAGAACATTCTGTCATAAACGTACTGAGCTAGACCTCACAAGAGGATGTGTATATGCCGTTAATTAAGTGGGACTCCAGTCTAGTGTTGGACCTTGAGCCGATTGATTCTCATCACAAATATCTGGTTAGCTTGCTTAATAAGGCTCAAAAGTCTTTTCTAAAAGGCGGGAAAAAGGGTGAGATAAGTCTGGTTCTTGATGAGCTAAATGAGTATGCAAATTATCACTTTGCTGTAGAGGAAGAGTTGATGAGAAAACATATGTATCAGGATACGGAGTCCCATCAACAAGAACATAATTTTTTTAGATCTTGGGTTTTAAACTTACGGGATAAACATGAACAAGATGATCTTGACGCATATATGGAAGTCACCAATGTTCTTATTGAATGGTTAAGGTCTCACATTATGAACGTAGACAAGAAGTGCTTTTTTAGCATTAAAGAGATTGATTACTAAATAAATTATAACAAAACATCAATTATTACAGTCAATTTAGTAAAATATTTAGATTTAAAATTACATTTGTTTACACACTATATCTGTCTATACAGGCATTATTTCAAAAGCTAATAGCATATACAAACAAGCAGCTTGTGACCTATTTATCAGTCCTTTGAAAAACAAGTAGTCAAAATCGTTCAATTTTGGTAATATTTTGTGC
>CAZNWF010000023.1:0-31754 GCA_964576485.1 uncultured Geobacter sp.
ACGCCGGGTACAGCAGTAATGCCGGACTATACAGCACACTAAGCGGCATCCTGACCATTGGCGGCACAACCGGCAGCCTGACGGTGGAGAATCTAGTTATCAAGTAAGCCCAAAACATCATTGACGAATCACCATACCAGATCCCCCTTCCGGTCATGAGAAGGGGGATGTCGGTTTTTCATTAGCAACCGCCAAGATTTCATCTTCTATGCAGTTCACATACTGGCTTACGGGGTGACAATCTGATAGTAAGAGCAGAGTTATTTTTATATTTCCGTCGCACGGGGGCCATATGAACAAGTGGTTGCTAATCGGCATTGTCGTTCTGGCAGGGCTGGGAGCTGGTATAGTGTACTCCACCTATAAAGGGCCGATCACCAGCAGGCCGCAGTCTGCTCAGCACGCAATTACCCCCAAAAGTAATCCATCCCCACAACAGTTGCCGGCAGCGGAGCAGCCCCAGCCGCACCAGCAGCCAACAGCAGTCTCCTCTACTGCTATGCAGGCAAAGGCAGTTTCAGAAAGCAAACCAAAGGCTGCGCTGGCAGAAGCAAAACCAAATCCCGGTCTCAACAGTTTACCCCTTCCCGCTGACTCTACGCGTACCCTGCCCGATCTGCGCTGTAATCAGGATTTTTCAGACTCAAACGTGGCCAAGGCAATCGGTACGACAGGCGAAAAGCTGTTACTGCTCAAAAAGCTACGGGCGCTTACCAATCAGGAAATTTGTGGCCTGCCCAACAGAGCTGTAGCTAAAGTACTGTCCCGGCTTAATAAACCCAAACCAGACCATCCCGGTGATTGGGCCAGTTTCAGGGCGTTACAACGCAGGGGCGATGATGGCAAGGTCAAGCCTGATGGCCTTATAGAAGGCCTGAAACAACGCAGAGCGATCCTTGACAAGGCACAAGCCAGCGCTTCTTCTACGACTCCAACTACTGCAGCAGACGGAAGCATAGTCATGCCAGCTGCAGGCATCACATCGGCACAATGGACTGCGCTGGGGCCGGGGAATATTGGTGGCAGAATCCGCGCAATCCTTATCGATCGCACCAACACTAGTCGTATCTGGCTGGGAAGTGTCAGCGGCGGCATCTGGAAATCAACCGATGCAGGTGCGTCATGGTCACCAGTCAATGACTTTATGGGTAATCTCTCCATCAGCAGCCTGGTTATGGACCCAAACAATGCCAACATTCTATATGCCGGTACCGGGGAAGGCTTTTACAACGCTGATGCCGTCAGAGGCGCCGGTATTTTTAAATCCACTGACGGAGGAACCACCTGGAGCCAGCTCAGCTCAACCAACCCAGCCAATACTACTGACTGGTATTATGTCAACCGGATTGCCATGCACCCAACAGACAGCACTATTATGCTTGCGGCAACAAACAACGGTGTGTATCGCAGCGCTGACGCCGGATCCAGCTGGAGCAAAGTATTTTCAGACCGCACGCTTGACATTTCCTTTGATCCTAACAATGGCAACAAGGCCCTGTTGGGCGATGACAATGGAAATATCGCCTACTCAACAAATGCTGGAGCCTCCTGGACAACCGTCATGGTTGCAGCAGGTGGTCGCGTTGAAGTTGCCTATGCGAAAAGCGCGGCTGATACTGCCTATATCTGTGTAAATCAAAACAGCGGAGACATTTACAAAACATCAGACGCTGGTCAGAGCTGGACAAAAAAGAGCAATGCGAACCATTTAAGCAACCAGGGCTGGTATGACAACGCCATTTGGGTTGATCCCACGGATGCGAACCACCTTGTTGTGGGGGGAATCGACCTGTACCGTTCAACAGACGGCGCGCTAACCTGGACTAAGATCAGTAACTGGGCCAACAATTCGTACTATGGCTACCCGTCAGTTCCCCATGCGGACCACCATAGTATTATTGCAGACCCCGGTTACGACGGAACCACGAACAGAAAAATATATAACGGCAATGACGGCGGTATCTTCCGTTCCGACAACATCACGCTGGCAACTGAAACAGCCGGCTGGACACGCCTCAATAATAGTCTGTACATCACCCAGTTTTATGGCGCTGCCGGTTCTGCTGCAAATGGCGGGCGGGTCTACGGCGGCACGCAGGATAATGGGAGCTTGCGACAATCTGCTTCCGGCACCGACTGGTCGCAAGTGTACGGCGGAGATGGCGGCTATGCTGCCGTAGACCCGCAGGATCCTAACTACCTCTACGGTGAATACGTGTATTTGGCACTTCACCGAGCAACAGACGGGATAGAGGCCAGTGATATTTATGCCGGCATAACCGACGCAGGCAGTGCTACTACGGCACTCTTCATCGCCCCGTTTATACTGGACCCCAACAACAGCTCACGGATCTACGCAGGTGGACAAAGCCTCTGGGTCAGTACCAATGTGAAGGCAGCAACCCCAACCTGGAGCAAGGTAACGACACTTTCATACACAGGTGAACGGATCAGCGCCATAGCGGTTGCAGAAGGGAATGACCAGATTATCTGGGTCGGCTACGCTGACGGGACAATCTACCGCTCACTTGACGGCGGGACGAGCTGGACAAGGGTAGACAATGGCATTACCTACCGGATGGTCACCCGTATTCTGATCGACAAGGACACTCCTGCGACCGTCTATGTGGCGTATGGTGGTTACGCCAACACCAATCTGTACAAAACCACCAACAGCGGCAGCAGTTGGACCTCTATCCACGGCAACTTGCCCGCGGTGCCGGTTTTTGGTCTGGCCCGACATCCCGCAAACAGTGCATGGCTCTATGCAGGCACAGAAGTAGGTCTCTTCACCAGCACAGATGGTGGCGCCACCTGGGGAACAACCAATGATGGCCCTGCCAATGTTGAAATAAGCGAGCTTTTCTGGCTGAGCAGCTCACCCGCAGTTTTAGTGGCAGCTACCCATGGCAGAGGGGTCTTCAAGGCAAATCTCGATATTGATCAAAAGGCGCTTGCAGTAACCAAAACAGGCACCGGCAGCGGTACGGTCACCTCAACTCCCACTGGCATCAGCTGTGGCGCCAGCTGCACAGCATACTTCCCAACCTCCTCAGAAGTCACTCTGACTGCAACCGCCGATAGTGGCTCTATCTTTAGCGGCTGGTCTGGCGGCGGCTGCTCTGGCACCGGTAGCTGTACGGTCACCCTAACAGACAATACGAATGTAACAGCTGCATTTACCCGGCAAGTTTCCTTAAACGTACAGCTAAGCTCCACCGCTGCCGGGCTTGTCAAGGGTGGCGGCAGCATCAGCGGCTCTGGCATTTCTTGCAGCGCGGTCAATGGCGGCAGCACGACCGGCACCTGTTCTGGTTCGTTCAACTCCGGCAGCACCGTCACCCTGGCTGCGGCGGCTGATGCCAACTCAACCTTTACTACATTCATTGGACCAACAGGTTGTACCACAGCTGGCGGTTGCAGCTTCAGCATCAACGCCGACACCACCGTAACCGGCAGCTTTGCCGGCGCCTACAAGGCCAAAATTCTGAATCTGACTGGCGGGGATGACACCTTGACTACAGCACATACCCGTGCAGGTTCCGGCGCCACCATCCTGGCCCGCGAACTGCACAATGCCACCACTCTGGTTGTAGAGCCGTTTACCGAAAACCTGACCGTAACCAAGGCCATTACCCTTAAAGGTGGCTACAATGCCGATTTCAACAGCAATGTCGGACTGTACAGCACACTAAGCGGCATCCTTACCGTGGGAAGCGGTAGCCTGACCGTGGAGAATCTGATTGTAAAATAAACCTTAAAACGGCAATTAGCCACAAGGGCACAGAGAAACACAGAGAACGACAAGAAAAATCTGTTTTTAGCATCTCACCCAAAAGGAATCAGATTGTTTGTTGTATCTTCCTGTTTTTCCTCTGAGACTTCTGTGATCTGTGGCAACTGCTTTTTATAGGATAAACTGTTCCATCACCTGAACGACATGATGCGTTGGTATTCCCGATACCAACGCATCATGTTTTTCTGAAGAAACAGCCCTCTTCCGTTGTACCCTTCTCCCCTCGATACGAGTATCCATACAGAAGCCGTCCCACAACAGAACCTTTCACTTGCAGGACATGCAATCATTGATTACAATGCAAGCATTGATTGCAACAGGAGGCATACCATGGCATCGCTTACCATCAGGAACCTTGATACAGATGTAAAGGCACAACTCCGCCAGATGGCCGCACAACACGGTCGCTCCATGGAGGCAGAAGCACGGGCCATCCTCTCGCAAACCGTGAGACTACCGTCAGGGGATCAGAACCTGGCCGAAACCATCCATCGCCGTTTTCAAACGCTGGGGGTTGACAGCCTGCCGATCCCCCCACGGCAAGAGATCCGAAATCCACCGGAGTTTGAAGAATAATGGCAGGAATCCTCCTTGATACCAACATTGTCTCTGAACTGATGCGGCCCCGCCCTGAGCAGGTGGTGATAGACTGGTTCGCAAATCGTACCCATGAGCTATTTTACATCTCAGCAATTACCCAGGCAGAGATTCAGCTCGGTATTGCACTGCTACCAGCCGGTAAGCGGCGGCAAATGTTAGCGGATGCAGCGGCCGAGATGTTTGCGCAGGAGTTTGCCGGCAGGTGCCTCCCCTTTGATGCAGCATGTACGTCCCACTATGCCGCCATAGTGTCTGCACGACGCAGATCAGGTCACGGAACATCCACAGAAGATGCCCTGATCGCCGCCATAGCCTTGCGGCACGGCTATCCATTGGCAACGCGCAACACGAAAGACTTATTGCATATCGATGGCTTAACCCTGTACAACCCCTGGCACACCTGATCACTATTTTTCTGAAACAGTGCTCTTCCGCTGCACCCTTCTCCCCGGGGGAGAAGGTGGCCGCAGGCCGGATGAGGGGGCAGCGGCGCATACAATGTCCAGTAGTTCTCCCTCACCCTGGCCCTCTCCCCCAGGGAGAGGGGACTTTATGGATGCCGTGGCGGAAGAGTGACGCCCATCAGGGGGCATACCAGGCAATCCCGTTATTTTTTCAGCTACCTACCCATCAGATACGCCTGAATACCCTATCACTATGATTGCTTGACAAGCAAGCAAGGCTAAGACTAAATGAACAATGCATACTGTATACAATTGAGTGACAGGAAGGGGCTTTTCATGCGTAATTTGGCAAGATTTATACTGCCGCTTATGGCGATCATGCTGTTGGGATTCAGCGGCATCAGCCAGGCGGGGTCCATCAGCGGAACAGTAACCAACAACACCGGCAAAACCGGCCGGATTTACATCAAGGCAACCACAACTGATTGGGGAGGAGACTGGTCCTACGGCATTAGTATTCCGGCAGGGCAGACCTCCTATACTATCAGCAGCCTGCCGGATTCGTTCGATGGTCATACCACCGCCACCTATACGCTTTCTGCCTTTGCTGATCTACAGGGTGTTGGTGAACAACATGCCAATGACCCGACCGTAACCCTGGGAAGCCCGGTTACCATCGGCAGTACCTCAGCAAACCTCACCTTGGCGTTGCCAAGCTATAGTCCCCCTCAGGCCAATGAGATTATTGCCTGTCAGGGTAATGGTGGTAATACGCTGATATGGAAGCCTTATGAAGCTGACAATGGTCTGCTGATTGCGGATAAATACGTTGTTTCCTGGAGTACCAATGCAGACGGTAGTGGCGCAAGCAGTCAGGAAGTGTATTCCGGCAGAAACTCCTATATGTTTTTTCATAGTGGCGGCACCACCAACCTGTACTACAAGGTAACAGCCTATGTAGGGGCTGCTACCGCCTCCACCCCGTGGGTGCCGGTAACCACCCGCACCGGTGGCGTCACCGTTTCCGGCAGCGTGACCCTTTCCGGGGTCAGCACCACAAAACCACTGATTGTTCTGCTCAAGCAGGAGATTCCTGGCCAATATCCGCTCTTTTACTCTACCATCATCCCAGCACCATCCACATCTGGAGCAACCAGTTACAGCATCAGCAACGTACCAGCCGGAACCTATACCTTCCATGCCTTCCTTGATCTGAATCAGGATGGTGTTCATGGACCGGGCGACCTGGACTATCAGCCGGGCATTTATACCTCAGAGCAGGTCGTTGTCGGAACCAGTAACACTTCCGGTCTTTCTCCAACCATTACCCAGCGAAACGCCTACACCACCATACGTACCAGCAACTGGACTTCTGACGGTATAACCAGCAACAAAAATCTGGGCTTTACCGTAGAGCCCCAGGCAAAGCAGCCGGTTAATGTTACGGTCAGTGGTGCAGGCCTGTTGGACAACACCCCGATAGGACTTGCCAAGGAGCGTGAATTTCGTATCTGGCCCGGCTTGACAGCTACTCCAGGGTCTTCATATAGCTACACGGTTTCTTACTCTGATGGCAGTAGCGAGCTGTTCACTGTTACGGTACCTGCATTTTTAACCAGTTTTGCCACCCCTACCTCTCCGAAGGGTACTGTTGCCTACACCAACGGCATACCAACCTTTACCTGGTCAGCTCCGTCAAGCCCTCCAACACCCTACCAGTACAACCTTTGGTTAAGTGGTGCCGACGTCTACTGGAATACGGATGAGCTTCCTTCAACACAGACATCAATGCTGTACAATGCAGATGGCAATGCCAGCAAAACAGCACTGACCGCAGGTGTGCCTTACTATTGGACCATTGTTGTTCTTGACCGCTTCGGTAACCAGGCTAACTATCAGACCTCATTTACCATGAGCAGCAGCGGTAGCACCATCAGCCTGACCGGCAGTACCTTTATACTGGCTGGCCCCAGCCCCTTGCAGGGCGTTACCATCACCCAGGAAGGCACTGCGAACAGTACAACCTCCGGGACTGATGGTTCCTTTACGTTAGGTAATCTGCCAGCCAGCACCCCTTTCAGGCTGGTGATGACCTATCCAGGTCTGGTGCCTGTCTACACCCAGTACTTCAACTCTGCCACCAACCTGAACCTGAGCAATACTCCCTATTACTTTCTTACTCAAAGCAATCTTGGGCTGACCACAGGTAAAGGGGCAATTATTGCCACCTTTGTTGACAGCAGCAACGGGCAGGCCTTAAGTGGCGTAACCGCAACGGCTTCAGGCTATACCGTGCTGTATCTGAAATCAGATGTGGGTACCTGGGATGGCACGGCAACAGACGCAAGCGGCATCATAAAAATTCTGGACGTAACCCCCAATACCAATGTTACGATCACGCCAAGCAAGACAGGCTACACCTTCAGCCCCCAAACTTTCAGCGTTCCGGCAGATTCTGTACTTGAAGCAGGTATATTTGGCTCCGCAGCACCTACCAGCGTCTCTTTTACCAGCAAGACTGTTATAGCAGGCAGTGGCGGCATCCCTCTTGCCGGTGTGACCATTACCCAGGTTGACCCCAGCAACAACAACACCCCCACCGGCAACAGCACAACATCAGGCAGCGATGGCAGTTTTACCCTGACCAATCTGCCAGTCAGTACCTACTTCAGGTTATTGATGACTGTTTCAGGCTACATGCCGGTTTATTCGCAACGTTTCAATTATCCAACAGCAGTAAACGTCAATTGGAGCAACTTCGTTTACTTCTTAAGTCCAGTAGGCAGCATTCCTTTGCAGTCAGGAACCGGTGTTATTTTTGCAAGACTTCTAGACAATAGCACCCAATCACCACTTGTCGGGGCAACTGCTGCGGTAACCGCCGGTTATACAGTGCAATATCGTAACGTTACTGCAGGTGATTGGAGCGGTACGGCAACGGACAGCAGCGGGCTGATCAGGATTCTGAATGTCCCACCCAGCACAAACATCTCTCTTGCGCCTTTCAAATCAGGCTACACGTTCAGCGGTTCACCCTATTCAGTAGCAGTTTTTGCGCCTGATTCCGCAACTGAAATCAACCTGTTTGCCACCCCCGGTACAACCTATACCCTGGGGCTGCAACGCAGTGGTTCTGGTTCCGGCTCAATCCAGATTCAGGTAAACGGTTTAACTGCTCCGACATGCACTGAAACCAGTTGTAACTATAGTGGCCTCCCAACCGGTGTACCAATTGTCCTTACAGCTGTTCCAGCTACAGGATCAAAATTTGTTTCTTGGTCTAACTGCGGCTCCAGCACCAGTGTCTGCAGCTTCACGCTTAATGGCAACACATCAGGAGTTACAGCAACATTTGGCTTACTGCCGTTTAAAGTTGAGGGACTTACCACCTATTACGATACGCTGCTTAGTGCCTTTACCAGCGCAACAACCGGCCAGAAGATCCGTGGTCAAAAATCATTTGAAGCGCCGGCAACCGCCTTATACCGGTCAACATCCACTGATCAGCTTACCTTAAAGGGCGGTTATGATGACTCTTTTAGTGACAGCCGTGGGCCAGCCGACTTTTCAACCATCGGGCCACTAACCATACAAAACGGCACGTTGACGGTGGATCAGGTTATCATCAAGTAACAGACAGCTAACCGTGACAACCCCCAAGCCCCCTTTTGGTGTAACCAGAAGGGGGCTTTAAAGTAGTGACTGCACGACACGGAACAACATGCAGAACGTGCGCATAATTTCCCGCTTTTTTTCACACCTGCCCACCTACAATCTTTCACTTCCCCCCGCTTGACAAGTTGCCAATGCAGCGATACGCTCTTAACGTATATGTTAAACTAAAAAGCATTTGAAACACGGAGCAACTGAGCAACTGAGCAAAACCATTAAAAAACAATGAAAAAAATCATGTTCAAAGACTCACCATCTTGGTTAAGGCAGCTATTTCTGTAACAGCCTGATTTCTCTGTTGCTCCGTTGCTCTGTGTTTCGTGAACTGCCGTTTAGGACAAATGCTGGTCTTTGTGGAGGATCTAACCTGTTCAATTCAAAACAGGAACAACCTTTCGGGTGAAGCCTGTATTTGCTGTAACCTGCTGTTCTTCGTGAAACTTCGTGATCTTCGTGGATAAGAACTGCTATTTTAAGGGTTAACGTAACTATCTGAATCCCTTTGCGATCTTTGCGTTCTATGGCGGCTAACTGTTTTTCCGGGTTAAAACAGACTGCAAGGAGGGTCTTCCCATGCGCACCTATGCAAAACTTACGCTGTCCATTCTGGCCATCATGCTATTCGGATTTAGTAGTATCAGCCAGGCAACTGTCACGCAGACAGCAACGTTATCCGGCACAATCACCTATACCGGCAGCAAAACCGGCAGGGTCTACCTGGTGGCAAACGGTGGTTCAAGCGGCACCTATAACCTCTGGAATGTTGGGGTCTCCACGACACTAAGCGGCAGCCCGGGGAGTTACAGCGGCAGCTTCACCATCAGAGGCGCAGGAATCGGCAGCTATCCGGTCAGGGCGTATCTTGACAGCACCGGCACCGGCATCCAGCATGACAGCGATCCAGCCGGGATCGTATACCTTCCCAGCGTGACCGGCGACACCACCGGTATCAACATCACACTGACCGACCCCACTCCGGCAACACTTGCCCCCCCTACCGGCGTGGGTGCCATAAAGGCACAAAACAACACGGCAAACCTTGTAAAGTGGGACCCACCGAGACAGAACGGGCTGGAGATAGCAGAAAAATACAACATCTACTGGAGCAGTTCAGCAACAGGATCTCCGCTTGTCGGCCAGACTCAGATCCCTGCCAATGGCAACGGCATGTGGATTCACGCTGCAGCGGGCGGTACCGCCTATTACTACAAGGTTGAATCGGTACGGGCCGGAAGCACGTCAATGGCCAGCGGCTGGAGCCTGGCGGGGTCATTACCACAGGGCACGTATTCTATCTCCGGCACCGTCACTTACACCAGCGTCACCCCAACTGGCCCTTTGGGTATAGCTGCACTGGACGAAAACGGCCGCTCCTATTTTGTCGGCTATGCCACCCCGGCAGCCAATAGCCAGAGCTTCACCATTCCCAACCTGCCTGTCGGCAAGTACGGCATTCAGGGTTTTATTGACATGAACAACAACGGCCTGGATGATGCCGGTGACCTGCGGATCAAGGAAAGCGCCGGGGTACGGGTCATCATTACCACTGGCAACGTAACCGGTTTAGACGTGAACCTGCCCACAAGCGGGGCGGTGCTGCAAGCACGCACAGGCCATACCCTGTACGGTGAGACCGGCGCAGATTCATCGGGCGAACAGTACCAGTACCGGCTGCTGGTTTCCCCGCAACTCAAGACCCCCATCAACGCAGCTCTCACCAGCGCCCCTTTAAGCGGGTCAGGTTACGTTGTCACCCCGGTAGACCTTGGCAATGCCAATGAAAAGGGGCGGTTGGAACTGAACATCCAGGGGCTGAAAAAGGCACAGGCCGGTGACAGCTATACCGTGACGGTCACCTATCTTGAAGGCGGCAGCGATGCCTACACGGTTTTAACAACTGCCCCCTATAACAGCCCGCCCTGGCCGCTGGCGCCGATCTTCCCGGTTCCTTATAGTGGTGATAGCAGCAAGGGGATCAGCAATGGCAGCCCGGTCTTCAGCTGGCTCCCCCCGGCCACTCCGCCGGGCAGCTGGTACAGTTACGCGATCTGGTTGCAGGACATCAATTACAATAATCTCTGGTCAACGGACAATCTGCCCTCAACGGTCATCAGCTATGACACCAGCAGTGACGGGTTCACGCTGCCCACGCAAAACAATGGCTATGGCTGGACTATCTCGGCATCGGATGCCAACGACAACGAAATCCAGTATCAGGCAGGGTTTGTCACCGCCCAATCAGCGCCGCTGATTACCGGCATTACTCCTGCCTCTGTGGTGCCTGGCGGCACCATCACCATCAAGGGCTACAACCTTACCAGCCCAACCAGTGTGACCGTAGCTGGCACACCGCTGACGGTCACCAGTTCTTCCAGCACCCAGATCACCGCTACGGTGCCGGGCGGTTTTGGCGGGCCATCAAACCCGCTGGTGGTTACGACGGCAGCCGGTTCCTATACCTGGGGCCCTGCAAGTTATTATGGCGCCCCTTTAAGTCTTGGGAACCCTACTACCCACATTGGCCAGGTGGTGGACAATGCCGGTACCGGCATCAACGGCGTCACGGTGACCATGGTAGGTAACCCGGCCATCACCACCACAACCGATGGCAGCGGCAATTTTACCTTGCACAATCTGCCCAACAACACAGCCACCCCGTTCAGCCTGCGGTTCATGGTGAACGGCAAGCAGCCCCATTACACCAAGAAAATGTGGATGCAGCCCGGCGGCAGCTCGACCGCATCGTTCCCGTACAAGATGAGAACCTATACCGAGTTGAACAGCCTGTCAGGCATGACCACCCCGGGCAAGGGGGCGGTTTCCACCCGTGTTCTGGTACAGGGGACATCTACACCAATTGAAGGCGCCACGGTTACGGCAGTCGGCTCCAGCGGCACCACCTATGTTGCCCAGTATTACAACGGCACCAACTATACCGGCACCTCCACCTCTGTTGCCGGCGGTGGCGTGGTGCTGTTTGCCAATGTCAATCACGGCGACAAACTGACCATCAACGCCACAGCACCCGGCTACAGCTTTAGCCCGATCAGCTCAACCGGGGTTGCAGAGGCCTCAACATCAGGCGGTATCGGTGGTGTCCTGGCGGCTCCAACGGTTTCAGGTTTCAGCCCCGGCAGTGGAGTAGTAGGCACAACGATCACCATTACCGGCACCAACTTTACTAACGTACTATCGGTGTCCTTTGGCGGCACCCCGGCTCCATACGTTGTCAACAGTCCGACCCAGATTACGGCCTCGGTGCCCTTTGGAGCAGTATCTGGTGTTATCACGGTGACAACACAAACCGGCAACGCTTTCAGCAGTTCAAGTTTTACCGTGCTTACTCCGTACACCCTTACGGTAACACCCTCCGGCTATGGTGCAGGTACCGTCACCTCAAACGTAGGTGGCATTAACTGCCCAGGAACCTGCACAGCCCAGATCAGTTCCGGCACCTCCGTAACCTTGACAGCGACTCCGCACCTCCCGGAATCATCTTTTGGCGGCTGGAGCAACGCCTGCACCAGTGAACCATGTACCTTCACCATGAATAGCGACAAGACCGCCATTGCCACCTTCACGCTGAAGCAGCTTAAAAACATCGATAAAACTGATGCGTATTACGACTACCTTAGTGATGCCTTGACCGATGCCGCAAACGGCAACGAGGTTCGTGCCCATGATAGCCTGATAGCTCCCAGCCTTTCCTACAATCGGGCCGGTGTTAGCGTTAAAATTGCAGGTGGGTACGACAATGCCTTTACGTCTCGCAACTCGCCAAGCACGACCTACACTGATATAACCTCGCCGCTCACCATTCAAACCGGTACCCTGATCCTGGATCAGATCATCATCAAGTAAAGCGACACTACTTTACAGCAACGCAGAATCCCCCTTCCGGACAACCGGAAGGGGGATTCTTGTATCAGCAGCGGCTGTGTTGACAGCTGCTACTTGATAATCAAGCGGTCAATCGTGACCGTTCCCGTTCCAACCGTCAGCCTGCCCTGCAGGGTGGTGTAGCCCGTACGGCTGAAGTAATCAGGGGAATATCCTCCCATCAGGGTAAATACAACAGTGCGGTTCAAGGTTAGGTCTTCCACAAAAGTCAAGGCCTGCGCCTCCAGCACGACGGGGGCAGGTACCGCCCCATAGGCACTGCTGAGACTGCCGTAGGGTATGCCGGCGACCCTGGCCTTTGGAACAAGACTGAAGGAGGCAGTTGTGCTACGGTCCACAGTCATACTGACCGTACAGGTGCCACTACCGGCACAGCTGCCTGCCCAGCCGGAGAACAAGGAAGCTATATTTGCCGTAGGGGTCAAAGTGACACTGGCGCCACTGGCATAGTTTGCCGTACAGGTTCCGCTGGAGCAGGCAATACCTGACGGATTACTGTTGACAGACCCGCCGCCGCCGTACAACCCCTGGATGGTTACCGACAGCTGCTGAGTCTGCGGCACTGTCAGCTGTGTCATCATGGCACTTGATGCGGAAACATTGCCGGCTGCATCCCTGGCAAAGGCATAGAGGGTATACCAGCCGCTTGCCGTTCCAGGGGCGAAGGTATAACTGGCCGGCGGGCTGGAACTCCAGGAGCATCCAACAGCGCTATCAGTCGCCATGACACAGTAGCCGGTGACAGCCACGTTATCGGTTGCGCTGAAACTGCTGACCGGCACGTTCAGGCTGCTGTTTTCAGCAGGCAGGCTAAAGGCGGTAATTGTGGGGGGGATGACATCAGCGCCGCTGGTGCCCCGGGCAATCCTGATCAGGTTGCCGGTCCTGTCATAGCTGTAGGCGATGGAGATGCCGTTGTCATAGGTCACACTGGTCAGGCGGTTCAGGCGGTCATACCGGTAGGTGGCGCTGGCGGCATCAGCGGCAACCGGCACCGTAAGCAGTCCGGCAAGCACCAGAACGGACGCCATCTGCTGTAGATTTTTCATAGGGCGCTCCTTTCCCGGACTCATTGCCCGCCTCCGTTGTCCACCTGCCCCAACTGGACTGCTTCATTGCTGTTGTTGGTGCCGCCGGTCGCCCGCATCCGGCGGGCCGCCTCAACCCCGCCCGGCGCGTTTTCGACGGTCTCAACCCCTTTGACGATCACTTCCGCATAGGCCTCACCCACCACCGGTATCCGGCCCACAGTGTATTTTGCCCCCACCTTGATCAGGGTCAGGCCGGAGGCAGGATCATCATCCTTTAAGGCGGCCTTTACGGTGCCGTAATCCTCAGCCAGCTGAATGCCGGTGTTGATCCGTTCGTTCCACTCCTTGCCGGCCTTGGTGTATTTATTGGCTTCAAGGGCGGTATTAACCACCTTTTCTTCGATCGATTTGGCCAGTTCAGGCTGTTCCTTGAACTTGTCGCCGATCCACTTGAAGGCTGATCCGACCCAGCGGTTAACCTTCTCAACGGTTGTCACCTCCGAAGCCCGCTTCGCCTGCATCGCTTCGCGCTGTGCCTGAAGTTGGGCCTGCACCTCCGGTCTATCCCAGAAACCGCCGTTTTCGGCAGCACCGAACGGATCAAAATGGGTCATCGGGTTGTTGGCTGCAAAGCGATACAGGTTGATGGAGGCCATCTCCGCCAGCGGGTCGCGGGAAAGCCAGCGCCCCAGCTGCGGCGAGTAGAAACGGTGACCGAAGTAGTAGAGCCCGGTCCCTTCATCGTACAGCTTGGTGGAATAACGGATCGGCTGGCTGAGGCTGCCGACCGTTGCAAGGGGACCACCAAACGGGTCATAGGCGTATGAAGCGACGACCGCGCCGGAGCTGTTCAAAATGGCGGTGATGTCCCCCCGGGGGTTGCCAAATACCTGGTAGGCTGCCCCACCCTGTTTAAGCGACAGCAGTGCCCCCACGCCACCCGGCTGATTGATCCCCCAGAGATAGTCGCGCACTATGGCGTTGCTGCCATCACGTTCCTGCAGCAGCTTGCCGGCATCCCAGAGGTAACGCTGCTCACCGGTCAGTGCACCGTTGGCGTAGTTCTTACGTATCCCCAGATAGCCGTCGGAGCCGTAGGTAAACTCCTGCCGCCTGACCACCCCGCCCCCATCGGTGTACTGGATCGCAGTCATCCTGTTTTCAGCATCGTAGGTAGCGGTAAAGGCCCGACCATCGGGGGTGAGCCCTTTGGTCATGTTACCGTCGGCATCGTAGCCGATTGCCGTTGCAGATCCGCCCCAGGTCGCAACCTGGTTCAGGTTGTTGTAGGTGGCATCAACTGTTCCGGCAGCCGGAAACTGCAGGGCAGGTCCGTTGGTGACGGTCTCCCCGGTTGGTTGTCCCAGGGAATCGAAGCTGTAACTGTAACCGTTTAAGACCGCGCCTGTCGGAAGGTAGTTGATCTGCTGCTGCAACCGTTTCATGACCGGATCATAGCTGTAGTCGGTCTTGCTGTTATCGGTGCGGGCCAGCCGCTGCAGCAGCGTCCCGCCCCCCTGATAGCTGTAGGTATAGGTGATGCCGTTACCGGTCACCGCTGTCAGCCGGTCAAGGGCGTCATAACTGTAGCTTGCAGTCAGCCCCCCTTGCAACGCCAGTCCGGTCTTCCTGCCCAGAGTGTCATAGCTGAAGGTAATGGTGTCGTTGGCCCAGGGGCCGTCGACCGAGGTAACCCGCGACGAGGCGTCGTAGGCTATGGTGCGGGTGCCCAGGGCATCGGTGACCGTGACGGGACGGTTGTAGGCGTCATACACCGTGGTGACCCCCGGCGTACCGTCGGCGTAGGACACCGTCAACAGGTTGCCGTTGCGGTCATAGGTATAGGTGACTTCGGTTCCCCGGGCATTTTTTGACCAGGTTAGCCGGCCATGGGGGTAGGCAAACTGCTGGCTGCTGCCATCGGCATACTGCTTGCGGGTCAGCCGGTTATCCTTGTTGTAGCTGAAGGAGGTGACGTTGTCGTTGGGGTCGGTCAGCTGGCTGGCATGGCCGGCTCCGTCGTAGGTGAAGCGGGTGCGACCTCCAATCGGATCAAGAATCTCGATCAGCTGACTGTGGGGGTTATAGCGATAAGAGGTGACCCGCCCGGCCTGATCAGTCATCCGGTCCAGCAGGTGCGGCACTGCTGTTGAGCGGATGAAGGCTGCTGACGAACCGTCGGGATAGGTGATGCTGAGCAGATCATCGAGGTTGGTGTAGCTGCGCTGCAGGGTAAAACCGTTCTGGTCAGTATGGGTGGTAAGCCGACCGACCGTGTCATAGCCGTAGCTGCCAACGATTGTCCCGGCCCGGGTGATGGTGGTCAGCTGCTTGTTGCCGTTGTCATAACTGAAACTGGTCAGGATACCGGCCCCCAGCGAACTGGTGGGCTGACCGGACCCGTTGAAGGTGAAGGTCTTGGTCAGCCCCGTCCGGTCAGCCAGCGACAGGATGTCGTGGGTGCTGTTGTAGGTGGCGGTGATGGCCGGCAGCCCGGCCTGGGTCACGGTCAGCGGATCAACCCCGTTGGCGGCGTAGGTGATATCAGTACGGGCGCCGACCGGGGGCACCACCGAGAGGACCTTCCCCTTGGCATTGTAGGTGAAGCTGGCGGTTTCGGCGCCGCTGGCCCCCTGCAGGGTCTGGGTCAGCAAATTCCCCTTGGGGTCGTAGCTGTAGCTGAACCCAAGCCCCTCCGGTGAGGTGTAGCCGGTGATGTCGCTGTTTTTGCCGTCCGGTGTCCTGGTCTGGGTATAGTCATGCAGGCTGCCTGCAGCGGCGTTAGCCCCCTGGTAGCTGGCCTTCCCGGTCACCGGGTCAAGCGTAAAGGTTTCACTGCCCAGATAATCACTGGCCGTCAGGGTATTGAAGCCGTGGGTGAAGGTGGCCTTGTTGTTGCCGGTGGTCACCGTCTGAATGATGCCGCAGCCGTCATAGCTGAAGGTGCTTGAAAACCCTCCCATGTCGGTGATGCTGGTCAGGTTGCCGTTGGCATCGTACCCCAGGCTGGCCGTGCGTCCAAAAGGGTCCATGATCGTAGAGATCCGGTTGTCGGCGTTATAAAAAAAGGTGGTATGACGTCCCAGGGCATCGGTGATTGAGGTCAGCTTGCCCCCCCAGGGGGTGCCGGAGAGCGGCTCCCAGGCCAGGGTCAGCTTGTTGCTGGGGGCGGTGGGGTAGTGGGGATCGCGGATATCGGTCAGAAAGGCCCAGATCTGCTGGCCGGACGGTATTTTGTACAGGTAGACCGTGCCATCGGGAAAGGTCAACAGGTAGTCGCTCGCCACCACCGTCAGCTCGTTGAACACCCGATAGGGCGGGGTAAACTTTGCGGTGCTTGCGTTGTAGGTATAGAGGTCCCGGCGGCCGTCCGGCATGTAGATCGTCACGTCACCGCTGACCGGATCAGGAGCGAGGTAGCTTTCGTAGTTCAGCTGCCAGTTGTGGCCGGCCGGTTCAAAGCGGTTGAAGACCGCCCTGGAGTTGTAGCTGAAAGAGACTTCCACCGCAGGGCCCACCGGGCTTTTGTACCAGAGCGGGGTGTCGGTGATGAAGATGTTCAGATTGGCCATATTAACGGTCCAGGTCGGCGCACCGTACCCGGCACCGGGTGCACTATCGCCACCGTTTCCCTTGCCGATGCCGTCCGGCGCCCCCAGCTCGGCCTCAGCCCCACCAGCAGCGGGAGTCAGCTCCCATGACCAGGTTATGGGAATTTCCGGATATTGTTGGTGGGTAAACGTGGTCTCGCCGGTGATTGAGGTCGGTGAACTGCCGGGCAGGGGAAATTCAAGAGTGGTTACCGGATCGGACAGGCTTTCGGCCAGCACCATGCCGGGGTAATCAATGATGAAACCGCCGTTAATCTCTTTCATGAGGGTACCGGAATACCCTCCATACACGGGGATGTAATTGAAAGGAATATCAACACCGGTATGGGGGAACGCAATGGTGTACTTACCCATGGCCGGATCAATGGTCAGAGCATAGTCGCTCTGGCTCCCATCGCCCGTACCGATCTCGGTGAAGGAGACATTGCCGTAGGCACATGCAGGCGCTCCGGTGGCCGTAATATCCATCTTGTTATTCACGACTTCAGTGCTGGTCAGGCTGCCGGTCCAGGTTGTCGGGCCCCAGGCATTGGTCACCTCGCCGCTCACGTCAGAGACATGGTTCAGCGCCAGCACGTAGTTGAAGGTGCAGTCAGGGCCTTGATCCAGGACTCCTGCCTTGTCCTTGATCTGGGTCAGATGCATCTTGACCTTCCACTTCTGCACCGTAGCCCAGCCGCAGATATCATCGGCAATCGCAGAGACAGGCAGTGCGCAGACCAGCAGCAGAAGCAGGGTTCCAAGCAAAGGGATCTGAACGTGGCAACGGCAGAGTGCCGTCAGGGACAAGGGTAACCGGCCAGAGCGAGGGATCATGGGCGTCCTCCCGTACAGACAGCGTTACAGTCATACAGAGGCGGTTGAGGAAGATATGTTTGAGTATACTACTTATTCCACAAATGTCACCCGGTTGATTTCCTGCAGGGTGGTATCACCGGCACACAGCTTTTCAACCTATAAAAAGCAGTTGCCACAGATCACAGAGAACACAGAAAAATCGAAAGCTTAAAAACAAAATAAATAGCACCATTTGGGTCAGTGTTGTCCGGTTTGATAGTTGCATAGCAGGTATTTTCCTGCAATTCCCCTCACCCGGCGCTTCGCGCCACCCTCTCCCAAAGGGCGAGGGGTAAGATTTTCCCTTCTCCCTTTGGGAGAAGGTGCCCTTTGGGGCGGATGAGGGGAGCTTTTTAGCGGTTGCAAAAACCTAACCGGACACTACTGCATTTGGGTGAATCAAAAAAATGATCTCAAGCTTTTAAGGTATAGATGTTTCTCTGTGCCCCCTGTGCCTCTGTGTTTTAACTGCTTTTTCTAGAATCAACGCTTCACGTCTAACAAACGTTGGGGAATATCCATCTTTTCATGCAGAATACGGATAATCTCAGGTCTGCCATCATCCAGCCAATGAAACACAATCAGATGGTGACTGATTTTGCATGAAAAGCAATCAGGCACCAGTAGTGAAATATCCCGATTTTGGGTCTCGTTCCGGGCAATGCTCTCAAAAAATGCAAACAGTCCTTTGATATAAGCCGCTTCTTGCTCTTTTCCCCAGGTTTTAAACGTATATTTGGCGATGTCACGAAGATCGTTCAAAGCAGCACGGGTAAATTTGAAAGATTGCTTCACTGCCGTTCTCGATGAAGATCACTCATAAAATCTTCATAGGAACATTCCTCGGAACCACTTTCCAATCCCGCCATGACTGCCTGTCTGAAGGCTTTCAGTTTTGCCTGATTATCTTCCAGCAATGCCAACCCCGCACGAATAACCTCGCTTCGAGAGCAGAACGTGCCGGAATGTATCTGTGTATCGACAAATGTTTCAAAATGTTTACCAAGCGTGACACTTGCATTTCGCGGCATGGTGACTCCCCCTGGGCAACTGTATTACAATGTACTATAACTGCCTTTAGCCGGTTTATCAACGGATGTTTACAAGGGCCGAGGAGAAGCTGGCATCACGCCATGCAGCCTGTTTTTCTTCACTACTTATTCCACAAATGTCACCCGGTTGATTTCCTGCAGGGTGGTATCACCGGCACACAGCTTTTCAACCGCTGCTTCACGCAGAAAGACGGTACCCTGCTGGCGAGCGGTCTGTTTCAACCGCACCGCCGGGGTCTTGGAGACAATCAGGTCACGCAGTTCATCGTTCATCTCCAGCATCTCCACAATGGCGGAACGGCCTCGATAGCCGGTGTTGTTGCAGGCATCACAGCCCACCGCCTCAAAAAAGGTGGCGGTTGCCCGTACCGCAGGATCAATGGCCGCCTCACGCAGCTGCTGATCGCTCAGCTCCACCGGACGACGGCATTCCTTGCAGACCTTGCGCACCAGGCGCTGGGCCATGACGCAGTTAAGCGAAGAAACAAAGTTGTAGGGATCGAGCCCCATATGGGTAAAACGGCCGATTACATCCAGCACGTTGTTGGCATGCACGGTGGTAAAGACCAGGTGGCCGGTCAGGGCCGACTGTACCGCGATCTGGGCGGTTTCAGGGTCGCGGATCTCCCCCACCATGATCTTGTCCGGGTCGTGGCGCAGGATGGAACGCAAGCCCCGGGCAAAGGTCAGCCCCTTTTTTTCATTGACCGGGATCTGCAGCACCCCTTTCAACAGGTATTCAACCGGGTCTTCAATGGTAATGATCTTGTCCAGACCGGTGTGGATCTCAGTTAAAGCGGCATACAGGGTGGTGGTCTTGCCGGAACCGGTGGGGCCGGTTACCAGCACCATGCCGTAGGGCTCGCGGATCTTGCGTCTGATACGGACCAGTTCGCGGGGATGAATCCCCAGATGTTCAAGGCTTAAGCCTTTCATTTCAGCCGCTATACTCTCTTTATCCAGAATCCGGATCACCGCATCTTCGCCATGGGCGCTGGGCATGATCGAGACCCGGAAGTCGATCGACTTATCCCCCAGGCGGATCTTGAAACGGCCATCTTGGGGGATACGCTTTTCTGAGATATCCAGCTCACTCATGATCTTGAGCCGGGAGATGATCGGCCCCTGGAAATGCAGGTCAATCGGATCATTGGCCTGGTAGAGTACCCCGTCAATCCGGTATTTGATGGTGACACCGTCATGGCCGGTTTCAATATGGATATCACTGGCACGACGTCCCAGGGCGTCCAACAGAGTGGTATTGATCAGTTTAACAATCGGGCTGGAGGCGGTGTCGGTGGAAAGGCTTTCCAGAGAAAGCACCTCTTCGCCGTTATCGGTTTCTTTTACCAGTTGCAGCAGGAAGTCTTCTGAGACATCCCGCAGCACCCGCCGGGTTCCCTCGCCCCCCTTCAGCAGCTTGTTAATGGCAGGCGCCGCTGCAACAGAAAAGGTAACCGGGCGATCCAGAACCAGCTCAAGTTCATCCAGCATCAGCACATCGGTCGGATCAGCAATGGCGATGTTCAGCAAACCGTCATCCAGGGCAAGGGGGACAAAGTGATAGCGGTACATCAGGTCGGGCGAGAGGGTATCAAACAGGGCATGATCAACCTTGAAGCTGCCAAGATCGACAAACGGCAGGCTAAACTGTGCTGCCAACGCCCTGGCCACCATCGTCTCATCCACCAGGCCAAGCGCCCGGGCTGCCTCGCCAAAGCGCCCCCCCTGGGAGGCCTGATGGGCCAGCACCAGATCAATCTCTTCCGGGGTCAGGGCATCCAGATCGGCCATGATCTGGCTGAGTTTTTTGTGTTGTGACATCTCCATAGTGTTGTTCCTACCCCACTGTTCCGGCAAGCTTAAAGATCGGCAGATACCTGTTTTTCACGGTTCCAACATCCGCAGGGACTTATACATACACCATCAGGCGCTGCTAGTCGGCAATGTTATTCTGTACCGGTTTCCGCCAGCAGCAGTTCATAACCGGTGCTACGGCCTGCGGCATCGGTCCGGCGTAAGATCCCGTAGTTAACCAGGGCGGCAATGTCACGCAGTGCCGTATCCTGGGAGCATTTAGCCAGCTTTGCCCACTTTGAGCTGGTGAGTTTGCCTTCAAACCGGTCCAGCAACCGGTTCAGTACCAGCACCTGGCGTTGATTCAAGGTTTTTCCCGTATGCCGTTCCCAGAAACGGGCCTTCGCCAGCACCTGTGCCAGCGTCTCTTCAGCGCGGGTCAAGGCTTGTCTGAGGTTTTGCAGAAACCACTCCAACCAGCAGGTAACTTCAAGAGCCCCCTTTTGGGTCTGTTCAAGCACCTGATAGTACTGACTGCGGTTGTGGCGTAGCTGGGCGGACAGGCTGTAAAAACGGCGACTGGTTGCCTCTGACCGCGCCAGCGCCATATCGCCGATGGCCCGTGCAATTCTGCCATTGCCATCTTCAAAAGGATGCAGCGTCACAAACCAGAGGTGGGCCAGTCCTGCCTTCAGCACCGGATCAATGGTGCTGCTGGCTGCATTAAACCACGTCAGAAACCCAGACATTTCCCGTTCAAGCCATGCTGCCGGAGGCGCCTGAAAATGAACCTTTTCATGACCAAAGGCACCCGATATAACCTGCATGGGACCAGTTGCATCGGTACGCCAGGAGGCAACCAGCACCTTTGCCATGCCACTGCGACCGGTGGGAAACAGAGCACCATGCCAGGAAAACAGGCGTTTAGCGGTAAGTGGATGGGCGTAGTTATGGGTCGCGTCAAGCATCATCTCAACCATACCGTCCACATGAGGGTCAACCGCCGGCAATGCGCCAACATCCAGACCAAGCCGGTACGCCAGGGACGAGCGGACCTGTTCGGCAGGCAGTTTTTCACCTTCTATCTCGCTGGTCTTGATGATGTCCAGGGTGAGTGTCGAAAGCTCGGCCTCGTCCTGCAGCTGGAACCCCAAGGCCTCCATCCGGCCAATCAGACGCCCTTGCAGATGACGCACCTCTGCCAGTGGCCCGGCAAGACGGGCTAGATCAAACTGCCACTCGGGCCATTGTGGTTGTTCCCAGATGTACATAGATATATTCACCGCATTTTTTGCAACGATTAAAGAGACTATTCACCGCAGTCACAAGCTGTTTCAAGACGTTTGAGAGCATCAGCGCCACAGGGTTGACTATCCCACCGTCCCTGCTAGCTTAAAGATCGGCAGATACATGGCAACAATAATGACGCCGATCACCAGCCCCATGATCAGCATCACTGCCGGTTCAATGGCGGTGCTTAACAGCTGCAAGCGTTCTTCAACCTGCGCCTCAAGGTGTTCGGCAACATCAGAAAGCATCTCTTCCATTGATCCGGTTGCCTCCCCTACCCCCAGCATCCGCAGTGCCAGTGGCGGCATCAACTGCTGCTGTTCAAGGGCCACCGAAAGCCGCCCCCCTTCTTCAACCTGATGGATGGCCACGGCCATCCCCTGCTCCAGCAGGCGGTTGTTCAGGGTGCCGGAAGACATCCGCAAGGATTCAACAATCGGTATGCCGCTGCCCAGCAGGGTGGCCAGGGTACGGGAAAAAACCGAAACGGAATACCCGAAAAACAGGTCACCCAACACCGGCAGCGCCAGTTTCCAGCGATCGATCCGCTGACGTCCTCCGTCAGAACGGCTCCAGCTGCGCAGGGCAACAATAACCGCCACCAGACCGGGCAGCCAGACAACGGCTGTTGAGCGCAAGACAGCGGTAGAGTTGATCAGCAGGCGGGTTAAAAGGGGGAGTTGAGATCCGGCATCGGCATAGACCTGACTGAAGGTGGGAACGACATAGATCAGCAGCAGCATAATGGCCAATACGGCTACTACCACCAGAATAGTCGGGTAGACCAGGGCCGAGATCAGCTTTTTACGCAGTTCTTCAGCCCGCTTCAAAAACACGATATAGCGGCGGATGGTTTGCGGCACCTCACCGGTTCGCTCACCGGCCCGGACAGAGGCAAGATAGAGTGGCGGAAATAACGTGCTATGCCGTTCCAGGGCAGTGGACAAAGCTGCTCCGGCTTTGACATCCTCCCGCACCTGTCCCAATACCTGAGCCAGAGCACCTCCAGCCTTTAATCGATGTTCAAGGATCGCATCCAGTACCGGCACAATCGGCATACCGGACTTAAGCAACACCACCAGTTCCTGGTTAAAGGCCAGCAGCTCGCGGTTATCGATCCGGCCACCACGTGGTTTCAAGAAGTTGAACGACAGCTTCAGCCCGGACCGTTGCAGCGAAAAAACGTGATACCCCTGTGCCTCCAGCCCTGCCCGCAACTGGGCCTCGTCAGCCGCCTCCAGCTCACGCTGGAGGATGGCGCCATCAGGCGAGCCCAGTTTACAGGTAAAGAGCGGCATCGGTTACTTGATTACCAACATGGATCCGGTCAGACTGCCGGTAGTGATGGTCAAGGGGGCTGTCAGGTTACTGAAAAGCCCGGTCAATCCGCTGAATGTGGCGTTATAGCCACCTTTCAAGGTTACCGCCTTGGTAACGGTCAACGACTCACCAAGGTTCCCATCCAGCAGCAGGATCGGCGTTGTGCCGAAGTTGGTGGCGAACGCCTCTGCCAGGGTAGTGTATCTGGTTGTCCCGATCTGGGCCTTGGCAGAGTTAAAGACGGCAGTGACCTCTCTGGCAACACTCATAATAACACCACAAATAGTACCATTCGTGGTTTGACAACCAATCCAGCCGCTAAGGGCTGAACTGGCGTTGGGAACAGCGGTAAGTGTAACCGTACTGCCGGTGTTAAACTGGCCGGAGCAGCTGGAAGCTGGACAATCAATGCCGCTGGGGGTGCTGAATACTGAGCCGCCGCCTGTACCACTAAACGAAACCGTCAAGGTCAGTTGCGGCACCGCAGTGAAGGTGGCGGTAACACTGCGTGCTGCAGACATGGAGACCGTACAGGTACCGGTGCCGCTGCAGACCCCGCCGGACCAGCCACTGAAAACATAACCGGATGCGGCCTGTGCAGTCAGAACCACACTGGTGCCGCTGTTATATGCCGCCATACCGACAGCACCGCTCCACCCCAGTGTCCCGCTGTCGGGAGACACGGTACCACCTGCTGCCGCTGATTTTGTCACAGTCAACAGGTACTCCGGGGTCATGGTGAATCGTGCCACCCCCTGACGGGCGGTACTGTCCACCGCCTCGATCGTGCCGCCAACCAGAAGCTGAATGCCATCGGTAAGGGCAGTCTTCACTACCCCGGTAACTGAGCTGTTGAAGCTGCTGTCCCGGCTGCCGTTGGGATGCAGGCGCACCAGGCTGTTATACACTGAATTCCCTTCAACGATCTGCATACTACCGCCGACCAGTATCCTGCCATCTGGTTGCAGGGCCAAGGCGTAGGCGGTGGAACCTTGATCAATAAAAGGAGTTTTAAAAGAAGTATCGACACTGCCGTCAACATTCAGGCGCACGACGGTAGGGCTGGCAACACCACCGACGGTTGAAAAACGACCGGCCAGCAGGATCTTGCCGTCGGCCTGGATCGCAATGGAAAAAACCTCACTGCGGAAATTAAAGACCGTGAAAGCAGGCGAGGTAAAAGAGGTATCAATACTTCCATCCGCATTCAGACGCAGGATATTCTGGCGGGCTACGCCGCTGAAGCTTGAAAAGGAACCGCCCACCAGGATCTTGCCATCAGCTTGCACCGCCACGGCATTGATCCGGTCAAAATCCAGATCAGACTGTTGACTGTTGGAGATGCCTGTACCGGGATTAAACGACCCATCCGCAGTTAAATCGGCATTCAAACGTTTGATCCCCGGTGAGTGTGGCATCGCTGCCAGCACCTTATCACCCGGATACCAAGCCAGGGCACTTACCCCGCCGACATAGGCACTGGCCTCCAATGCGCCGACAGAACTCATCAAGGCGATATCTTTGTAGTTCTGATCGGCAATGTTGTAAAAGGAGCCTCCCATAACCAGCTTGCCGTCACTTCGCACCAACAGACCGGTCACTATCCCCCCTGCCGTGGCAGGGACCGACAAGCTGGCATCCAAGCTACCGTCGGTACTCAAGCGGGCAACACTGTTCTTGGCAACTCCGTTGGCAAGGTAAAAATCACCACCGACGAGCAGCTTGCCATCCCCCTGTAACGCCAGGCTGCGGATATCAGCCTGACCGCCAACAACCGGTTTCCATGACGCATGTGGTCGATAATAGGTGGCCGGATCAAGTTGACAGAGGCCATAGTAGTAGGCGTCGCTGCCATCATCCAGCTGGGTAAAGCTGCCGCCGGCTACTGCCTGCCCGTCGCTGCGCTTGGCCAGCGCCCAGACATCCGTTGGCTTACCTTTAAACCGAGTAAAACCGACATAGGCCCCGTCAGTTCCCTGCAATACAAAAATCTGGGCATCGTGGTCGGTGGGAACATTATTGAAATACATGATCGGGTTCCAGCCCCCCACCACAATCTTGTCCGGTAGGACCAGCAGGCTGGTGATCGCCTCAAAATAGTTGGCAGCAGAAGAAGAACCGCCATCTGGTTGCGGCACCAATTGTGTAAAGGTGCTGTCCAATACGCCACCAGCACTGGTTCGCAGCAGTTTAGGCACGGCAGTACCGTTCAAACTGATGAAGCCTCCCCCACCCAGTAGCACCTTGTCATCCGCCTGCACCGCCAACGCCTGCAGACTGCCACCATACAGCCCTGTGCCAAAGGCGCTATCCAAGGTTCCTGTTGCTGTCAGACGTGCCACCTTTGCCTTGGCAGTGCCGTTTACGGTGGTAAAGGAACCGCCGACAACAATATGTCCGGTTGACTGCAGGGCTATATGGGTAACCACACCATCCGCCCCTGTGCCTGGCGTAAAGCTCGTATCCTCTGAGCCATCACTGTTCAGACGGGCAATATGGTTCTTAGGGGCAGTAAAATCACCACCCACCAGAATTTTGCCGCTGGGATCCACGGCGATGGCCCGGACCGCATTATCAAGACCGTAGGTGGTACCGGGATTACCGTAAATATAACCGCCGGCCTTGAAGGTGGTATCCCATGACCCGTTACTGTTCAGACGAAAAAGGTAGGTCTGGGATTCTGCCTCGCCGTACACCGCCATCTGTCCACCGACAAGAATCTTGCCATCTGCCTGCACTGCCGCAGCGTAGATCATGTCGGCAGGAATACGAGAGTCCAGCTGGAAACCGGTATCCACCGTGCCGTCAGCATTGAGGCGGGCTATATTTTTACGAGCGGTTCCGCTTATCGTAGTAAAACTGCCAATTACCAGCAGTTTGCTGCTTGCCAGCGGTACAATGCCGGTAATCTGCCCGGCCTTGGAGAGCACCGGCTTGAATCCGGTATCCAGCGCCGTTGTGGCAAAGGCCGTAACAGTCCATGAAAGAACCAGGACGCACAGCATCAGCAGCACTGTGCAATAAGTATGTTTTGATCTGTTAGTCATGGTGTACCTCCTCACCCATGGGTTCCCAATAAACGATCATTTTTTGGGAACCGGTTGCACCGTCTTCTGAGCAGCTTTATAAACAAACTGCCACTGTTCGTAGCGTTCTTTATTTACCAGATCCTGCAACTGATCGGGGAAATTATCCTTTTTAATAACCTTTTCAGTGCTGCTGCTGGCAACCCCTACAATGCCACGAGCCGGCTCACGGATCAGGGTCCAGTCCTGATTGGTGATCGGATCACGATACAGTTTTCGCAGATAACGCACCGTTGCCGGTGTGCGCGGATCCCGCAGCAGGTCTTTCAGATCGTTGAGCGGCGTGGCGACATGTTGCTGCACGCTTCCCTGCGGCTGGTGCCAGCGACCGATGGCATCCTGGATCTGCATCCCCCGAAACAGCAGTTCTTCCTCCCGCTCCCGCTGCATGGTCAACTTCCAGCTGGTGCCGACGGCACCCAACATGATGCCGATCAGCATCACCGCCAGCAGTACGATCAGGTAGGTAAAACCGTGTTGATTATGAAGGTATGCTGTTCTGACAGCCATGGCACGCACTCAAACCGGTATTAATTCATAGTTCCGACAAAACGCCGGATAATAGGCTACAGTATATACCTGTTATACCGGTCTTCGTACAGATTTCAACCGGCAGAGGCACAAAAAAGGCCGACTGAAACAAGATCAGTCGGCCGATATACTATATTTGGTGTGCGCATCAAGCCGGCACAACACGCAGACCGGCTGCAGCCGATCGCTCAAGCGCGACCCTGTTTTCCTGGCAGATTTTGCGGAACAATCCGCTGATTCTGTTGTCCAGGCCAGCCCGCTCCCAGAACTCAAGCGCATGGCACAGTGCGTTTTTATAGCAACCTGCAGTGCCGTGCAGCGGCACAGGCGGCACAAAGTCAGGGAATCCCGCCTCACCTCCGCCAGGGCGGTAGAGCATCGGCAGCATGTCATAGGCCGGTGCAAGAGCAAACTTCTTACGACTTCCGTCCCGTGGAATGAGGGAGACATTGCCGAAATGCTGGTCGGTGTTGGCGATCATCCCCCCGAAGAGTGACAGCCATCGCAAAGTGTCAGCGTCCTCTTTAGACAGCATGCCGGACTGTTCAAGGCGTCCGGCCATAGCGGCCCAAGAGTCGCGACAGCCGAAATGCTCGTCATCAAGAACACCGAGCGAGTGCATGGGAAGACGCCCTGATACACCGGCACGGTCGAAGCGTTCCACTTCCAGAAAGGTACGTTCTCCCGCCTGCAGCAGGCGGCTTGATACCGCTCTGAAGCCTGCCTTGCAAACCGTTTCAAGGGCAAGGTGCTCACATATCAGCAGGTCGGACCAGCGCTCGCCCTCGGTAGTTCCCAACCGGGGTGAAAATTTGACCAGCACATGGACTGGCTCACCATCGCGTTCAATCATGGCGGTAAATTTGGGCTGCTCGCCACCGGCGGACGACCCGACAGGATCCCCTTCCATGGCCCGGCGGGCAGCATCACTATAGTCATCCGGCTGTTGGAGCGGCGCAGGAAGTTTGCAGCGAAGGTGGCGCTCCAGAGATTCATCCCCCACCAGCAGATCCCCCATGCAGTCCTCGCCCCGACGCGCCAGGGCGTAGAGTACGTCATCATCGTTCCAGTCGGATAAACGCTGCGACAGCCTCAGTTCAGATGCCATCCGGTGAGCGAAGGCCCGGCCGGTGAACCCTTCAGGCCGCATGTCCTGGATAAACCAGGGGAGTCCGGGGTGAAGCGATGAACGATCACTCGACTCCCACCAGAACCGTCCGCCCCACAGAGCCAACAGCGTTCCTGCGTGATGTACGCTCCCGGATGCATCAATACGGTGCACAGGGAAACGTTCCCCCATGCCGCGAACATCGCGGGGGCGTGCGTAACGTGTCGCCCGTCCCTTGCCGAGGGCCACCACCCTGTTGCCGAGGCGGGTGATCAACCGCGACAGCGTCGCCGGGCTGATGCCGTCAAGTTCGCGCTTCAGGTCAGTAGGCGATGCCGGTCCGTCCAGCAGTCGGGAAAGTATTTTTTTCTGTTGCTGTTCAATGTTCACGGGGCACTCGAATGAAACAATAGTGAAACGATATTATCACAAAATAGTTATACATATCAAACTAATACAAAATTATAGCTAATCGGCTGAAAGCACTATTACCCTCACCGCAAAACCCCGTTGGTATACCAGAAACGAATGAAAATGGACAAGCATGACAGGCCAGTAGCGACCCAACATTTAGCCTGCCTGCTCAGCAAGAATTGGCTGGCACAGTCAATCAGAACCTGCAGATTACATCCGTGCTGGGCAATCCTAGAAAATTGGCTTCTCGCTCAATACACCAAAAATAACAAGTAAAATCATAAAGATAGAAAGCCTGTTGCTATCATCCTGCAGGTGATGTCCAATATTTTTACCTGATTGGAACTAATCTTCAGAAACATTCCCTCTCCCTGGGGGGGGCCAGGGTGAGGGGGAAGAGCTCATTTCAAGACGCTGCTGCCCCCTCAACCGGCCTTCGGCCACCTTCTCCCTCATGGAGAAGGGAAATTCTGAATCTCGGTGATAATCAGGTATTTTTATAAGCCCCGGATTGCCTTGATAACCTTGCGCCTTTGCGAGAGTAAAGCCGTTTTAAGCATAAAAAAAGAAAGGACCGGAAAAGCTTCCGATCCTTATAAACTTCTATGGTGCGCGCTACTGGGATTGAACCAGTGACCCCTGCCGTGTGAAGGCAGTGCTCTCCCGCTGAGCTAAGCGCGCATAGGAGGTGGCTTTATAGACGAAGCGACCTGAACCTGTCAAGGCTTTAGACAATGTTGAAGTTGGTGTGGATCATCTTCTGCAGCTCTTCAACCCTGATCACCGCCTGCCGCAACTGTTCACGTTCATCACTATCCAGCATAAGCGGATCAAGGTAGTGGGAGTCCTTCTGTATCCCCTTGATCTGCTTGATCTGCAACAGTATCCGATGGTGAGTCAGGATGTTGTAGGCCTCCCGTAGACCGCTGGCCATTTCGGCTGAAAGACTTCCTTCCTGCTCCAGATAGTTGATCCGCTGAACCGTGTTGGTGACGGCCATCCCCTGGCTGATGGCCAGGATACGGACGTTCATGACCAGGGGCGCCCAGGCCAACAGCTTGACATTCAGCTCACCCCGGTGTTCTCCACTAGGCTCGGTCCAGAGCTTGCGCATAAACCCCAGGGCAAGCTTCATTTCTGTAGCAGCCCGGGCCATGCTCCAGAGCACCTGAAAGTGTTCTTTTTCCATATCACGAATCAGTTCAATCAGCCGTTCTCCCAGCTCACGATCACCGGCTACAGTGCGGGCATCTGAAAGAACGATCAGATCCATCATATTTTTAGCAAAGTCTTCCACTTCATAACGGACAATGGCAAACAGCCGTTTGCGCCACTGTTTATAGGAACCGCGCCAGGTGGGATTGCTGGTCATGATATCGCCGGTGCAACGTTTGAACCCGGCGACCTCCAAACAATCAACCAGCCGGTTACCAAACTCTACAAACCAGGCATCAGCGGCCTCTTCTCCCCCGTCATCATAGACAATCAAGTAGTCCTGATCAGTAATCAAAGTCTGTTCCTGGCGGCCATCACTGCCCATACTGATCAGGGCGTAGGATACCGGTGGCTCACCATGGCCGGCAGTTACCATTTCTTCAGTGACAATCTGCAATGCCCGCTCAGCCAGTAAATCACGGTAATGAGTACAGGAACGATGAAGGTTGGTAACCGATGTTGCAGTACTGAAACGCTCCAGCTCAATCCGGTTCAGCTCCTCATGCAACTGTTTCAGCTTGGCGGCATCGGCAGTTGCAATCAGCCCCTGTTGCAGGGCAGACTGCGCATCCCACACCTCAAATTTACGCCGCACCGCCGCCAGATCAGTTTTAATCTGCTGCAAGGTTTCGCCAATCTCTGCAACCGTACAGTAGCGGGTCAGCTGTGAAATCGGCGGCAATTCGTCCAGCAAATTGCCCATGTCGTTATGCAGGATAGTTTCCACGGAGTCCTCTGACTAAAAAAAATGGGGAGGCTTAAAGCCTCCCCTACTCTATAGCATAGTTCTACCAATTGAAAAGTGTGACTTAGTGGTCGATAGCCTTGGCCATGCCGATGCCGGTGTTCTGACGGACATAGATCTCGTCCCACATTTCCTCTGCCTTCTTGCAAGGGAAAGCCAGGGTTGCCAGAATGGCAGCGATAAAGCCCAGCGGGATGGAGAGGATACCAGGGTTCTTCAGCGTGAAGAGCGGTTTGGACAGGCCCAGCATTGAAGTGCCACCAAGGTTCTTGGCTTCTTCAGCCTTCTTGGCTTCGATGGTCTTCAAGGTCTTCTCCATTGCCTCAGGCTTAACCTTGCCATCTGCAATTTCTTTCTCAAGCTTGGTGTAGGCAGCCTTGGCGTTCTTGGCAACGACCTCGGGGTAGGTCATGTTGGGAGAAATCATCACCAGACCAACCGATGCGAGGGTACCAACCACCAGACCGGCAACAACGCCAGCGGTGTTGAACTTCTTCCAGAACAGGGACATGACCACAACCGGCAGGTTACCGGAGGAGGCAACGGCAAAGGCCAGGGCCACCAGGTGGGCAACGTTCTGCTTCTCTGCAGCAATACCGATTACGATACCCATTGCACCGACCACAAAGGAGGTGGCGCGGGCAGCAAACACCTGTTCTTTTTGGTCAGCGTGGCCGTCTTTGATCACGTTGACATAGATGTCGTGGGCAATGGCAGCGGAAGCAGCCAGAACCAGACCGGACACAACAGCCAGAATGGTTGCGAAGGCAACGGCGCAGAGGAAGGCCAGCAGCAGGTCACCCAGGAATGGGGAGAACTCGCCGCCCATCTGCTTTGCCAACATCATGGCAGCCATGTTACCGCCTGCGTCAACCTGTTTGATGCCCTGTGGGGAGAGGTGAATTGCAGCACCAAAGCCCAGCAGAGTGGTCAGGATGTAGAAAGAACCGATGATGAACATGGCCACGATAACTGATTTACGGGCTTCCTGTGCAGTGGGCACGGTGAAGAAACGCATCAGGATGTGCGGCATACCGGCAGTACCCAGCACCAGCGCCATACCCAGAGAGATCTGGTCAAGCGGGTTGGTCAGGAACAGGCCAGGCTCAAGGAACCGCTGTCCGGCATCAGCCGTGGCGGTGCCTGCTGCTGTTTCCTTCAGGTAAATCGGCAGCAGTTTAACGTGGTCAATAATGTTCTGGTTGGTGGCGATGTCAGTAAAGAACTGGAACGGGCTGAAGCCCGACTTAATAGCAACCAGCACAGACAGCAGGAAAGCGCCGGTCATCAGCAGGCCGGCCTTGATGATCTGAACCCAGGTGGTGGCGGTCATACCACCGAACAC
>CAZNWF010000024.1:0-30732 GCA_964576485.1 uncultured Geobacter sp.
GAGCGTGCAGGCGGCAACAAATAGGAAATGATTCTTTTTCGCTCTGGCTTCGTTGTCCTTCGGTCGTGCGTACTCGACGTACTGTAAGGTACGCCTCCATCGCACTTCCTCGGACAGCCTGGCCAGAACGAAAAATTACTTATTTCCTTAAGAGATATTATTACTCTGAAAAAGGAGAAGATAGATGGCCAGGTATGAATTGCGTTTTTCCGGCGCCGGCGGACAAGGTCTGATCACTGCGGGGATCATCCTTGCCGAGGCAGCCTCCATCCATGAAGGAAAGCAGGCTGTACAGTCCCAGAGCTACGGCCCTGAGGCTCGTGGTGGTGCTTCAAAGTCAGAGGTCATCATTGATGATGTACCGGTTGACTACCCCAAGGCAACCAAGGTAGATGCCCTGCTGGCACTGACCCAGGAAGCTTGTGACAAGTACAGCGCTGACCTGAAGGATACCGGTATCCTGCTGTATGATACCGACCTGGTAACCCGTTTGCCAGAAGGTGGCTTCAAGAAGGTTGGCTTTAACATCATTAACACCGCCAAGAACGAAGTTGGCCGCGAGATCGTTGCCAACATCGTTGCTCTGGGTGCAATGATCGCCCTGACCGGTGTTGTTTCCCGTGAAAACGGCCTGAAAGCGGTTCTCTCCCGCGTGCCTGAGGCATTTCTGGAGCTGAACGAGAAGGCCTATGCTGCCGGTTTTGAAAAGGCAACTGCAGCAGCAAAGTAGTCGTTGTTACACTGCAGCACACAAAAGGCCCGGTGCTTCTGCATCGGGCCTTTTGTGTGCTGGCTAATGTAGTTCTACCGGGCCGGTCTGGTGGCTGGGGCGCTTCAGTAACAAAAGCAAGGGGATAATGGCCAGAAACGCCAGCCCGATGATAAAGAAAATCCTGTTGTACGCCAGGGTGGCTGCCTGTTTGCGTACCAAGCCGTAGATCATCCCAAGGGCAGTCTGTTCGGCCTGGACAGCCTGCATGCCTTTTGCAATCAGGGTCTGCTTCAACTCTGATAACCGCATCTGGAAGACGGGATTATAGGGGGTAATGTGGGCAGCAAGGCTGGTTTGGTAAAACTGTGACAAACGAGAAAGCAGGGTTGCCGCAATGGCAATCCCCACACTGCCGCCGATGTTACGCAGAAGGTTGAAGACGCCGGTGGCGTTACCCATCTCCTGTCGGGCAATGCCGGAGAGGGTGACCGTGGTGAGTGGTACAAAGATCATGGCCAGGCCAACCCCCAGTACAACGCGTGGCCAGACAAAGGCCCAGTAGGAGGCCTGCAGATTAAGCCCTTGCATCAGGAACATGGCGCTGGCGCTGATGATCAGCCCGGTCAGCACAATCTTGCGACCATCCCGTTTTTGCAGCATGGCTCCCACAAACGGCATGGTCAGCAGGGTGGCAATGCCGCCCGGTGCCATGACCATGCCGGCATCGGTGGCTGAGTAGCCCATCAGGGTCTGCAAGAACATCGGTATCAGCATGATTGAGCTGTACAGGCCAAACCCCACCACAAACATGATCAGGTTCCCTGCAGAAAACGAAACGCACTTGAACAGGCGCAGGTTTACAATCGGCTGTTCATGGGTCAGTTCTACCCAGATCAGAGCACTCAGGGAAACCACGGTGATGATGCTGAAGCTGATGATAAAGTTTGAGTTAAACCAGTCCTCTTGCTGACCCTTGTCCAGCACTACCTGTAACGCCCCCATACTGACCGTCAGCAGGAACAGCCCCCAGTAGTCAACCTTGCGCACCTTTGCCATCCCTTCACGCAGGTAGGGAGGATCAAAGATAAACAGGGTGCACATGGCAACAGCAATCAGTCCGATCGGGATGTTGATGTAGAAAATCCAGCGCCAGTTCATCTGGTCGGTGATCCAGCCTCCCAGGGCCGGTCCCACAATCGGTCCGGTCATGGCCCCCACCCCGAAGATGGCCATGGCAATGCCATGTTGTTTGGGTGGGAAGGTCTCCAGCAGAATCGCCTGACTGATCGGTATCAGGGCGCCCCCGGCAGCACCTTGGAGCACCCGAAAGAAGATCAGTGCTGCCAGGTTGGGAGCAGCACCGCAGAGCACGGAAGAGATAGTAAACAGGGTGATACAGGTCAGCAGAAAACGTTTGCGGCCGAACATACGGGCCAGCCAGCCGGTCATTGGCAGCACCACGGCGTTACTGACCAGATAGGAGGTCAGCACCCAGGTAATTTCCTCTGTGCCGGCATTCAGGCTACCCTGCATATAAGGCAGTGCCACGTTGGCCACGGAGGTGTCGATGATCTCCATAATGGTTGGCAGCATCACGGTGATTACGATCAGCCACTTATTGATGGTGCGTGCCTCGGTCATCTGCGGAACGGGTTTACCTCTCTTACAACCTGTCCCGCTGTCCGGCCGGTCTGTACAGTGGGGATCACGCTCATGCCTACCCGTAACTGGTGGCCGGGATCACTGGCCCGATCAATGATAATCTTGACTGGAATCCGCTGGACCACTTTAACATAGTTGCCACTGGCGTTTTCTGGTGGCAGCAGTGAAAAGGCAGCGCCGGTACCGGCCATAATGCTTTCAACCGTCCCACTAAAGGTCTTGCCAGGGTAGGCGTCTACCTTAAAGCTGACCTTCTGACCCGGTTGGATATAGGTCAGCTGACTCTCTTTGTAGTTGGCTGTGACCCATGAACCATCCAGCGGCACTACTGCCATCAGGGCCTGGCCTGGCTGGATGGTGGCACCTGTTTCAACCCCTTTGCGGGTGATGTAGCCATCCGCCGGAGCCACAATTCGGGTGTAGGCCAGCTTAAGCCGGGACTCTGACAACTCTGCCTGCTTCTGACGTACCCGTGCCTTGCCCCCCGGGCCGCTGGTTGTGCCGGCTATCGCCTCTGCGCGCTTCTGTTGTTCCACTGCCTCCTGCAGCTGGGCAGCGGCAACACGCTGATTGGTGCGTAGTCGATCCAGCTGCTCTTTGGGAATTACCTCGCGGCCATAGAGTGTCTCACCTCGCTTGAGGTCAAGATTGGACTGGTCCAGGCGGGCGCGGGCTGATTGTACGGTCGCACCGGTTGCTGCAACCTGCAAAGTATCACCTGAGGTTTCATTAAGGGCTACTCCCACGGCTGCCTCTGCCTTTTCCGCTGCAACCCGGTAGTCGGCTGGATCAAGCTCTACCAGCAGATCCCCTTTTTTGACCTGTTGGTTGTCCTTGACATGGACCGCTGTCACGGCCCCCGGGATCCGTGCCGAGACCGGGTGGATGTTTGCTTCAATAAAGGCGTTATCAGTGGTGATATTGGTTCTTGCATCGATCAGCCAGCGAACCCCCAGCCAGATGCCGACTGCAGCCAGTGTCAACATCAGGATGGCAGCCTTGCGTTGCGGTGTCAGCACCGTTTTTCGCGTTTCAGGCTGGATGTCAGCTGCAGCATCCGAGGGTGGGGCAGGGGTGGTTATCGGTTCTTCAGACATGCTCGCTCCTGTTACAGTTCGCCGATCGCCTTGCGCAGGCGGGCAGAGGAAATCCGGTAGTCATAGTAGGCCCGGTAATGTTCGGTCCTGGCTTGGGATAGCAGGCTTTGGGCATCAAGCACATCAGTGGCAGTGCCAACCCGTTCCTGATAGCGGTTCTGGTTAATCCGCAGATTTTCTTCTCCCTGTTTTATCGCTTCTTTGGTGACTGCAATCCGCTCCAGGGCGACCCTGGCATCGTTCTGGGATGTGGTTATTTCCAGCAGGGCCTGCTGTTCTGCCATCTGAAGCTGCTGCTGTACCCGTGAGCGAAAGCTGACTGCCTTTTCGCGGCTTGCAGTTGAGCCGAATCCGTCAAACAGGTTGATCTTCAGGCCGATCGTGCCGGCGTAGATCGCCTGCTCTCTGAGCTTGTCATTTTGCAGGTAGTCCATGGAGGCTCGCGCGAACAGTTCAGGATAGAAGAGCGCTTTTGCTTCCTGGAGTTCATGATTGCTGACTTCAAGTTGTTTTGTGAGGGCTTGCAGGTCAGGGCGTCTTGCGAGCGCTTTGGCTGTGTCAGAAGCGTCTTCACCAGTTTGTACTGCTTCCGGCGGTTCCATGAGTTCCGGTTGCTGTCCCGGCTCACCACCGATCAGAAAGTTTAGCTGCAGCCGCAAGTTGCCCGCCTGATTGTGAAGTGCCAGTAGCTTCTGGCGCGTTGAGGCGCCCCGTAGATCAGCCTGCAGCAGATCATTGCGGGTAACCACGCCGTTATCATACAGGGCTTGAGCCACCCGGCGGTGCTCAGTTACGGTCTGTAGCTCCTGTTGCGCGGTGCTAACCAGTTTTTCTGCCTCAAGCACGGCAAAGTAGGCCTCAATCACCTGCAGGCTAACCTCTTGTTCTTTTGAGCGGATATTGCTTTCAACTGCCTTGCGTGCAGACTGTGCCTGATGGCGGCGGGCATCGCGGCGGCCAAAGTCATAGATGGTCTGGGTTGCAGCCAGGTTGGCAAAGCCGTAGGAGCTCTGCTGGGTCTCCATGGATATGCCATTAATCTTCATGGCCTGGGGTTCAAGCTGAGCTGTATAGCCGCCCTGTAGGTCAATGCGTGGGTAGAGGCTGCTGTCTGACAAGCGTACCTGTTGGTTGGCAGCAGCTTGATCCCAGCGGGTCGTCTGTAATAGCGGGTTGCGCGCCTTTGCCTGTTTCAGGCAGTCTTCGAGGGAGAGTGGGGCACTATGACCGGTTTGGGTGATCAGCAGCATCCCCAGCATGAACAAAAACGCCTTAGGCTGCAGTCGTGACATTGTCCTTCCTTTCTCCACGCAGTACTTCAAGCATGTTTCTGAGCTGTTGTTTGTCTGTTTCGGAAAGTCCGGCGGTAAAGCGTTGCAATACTTGATGGGCCAGACTGGTCAGTTCTGGTTCCAGGCGTTTCCCCTGTTCTGTCAGATACACCAGATGGGCTCGACGATCCTGGGGGTGGGGGCGACGTTCCAACAGGTTTGAACGCGCCATTCGATCAAGCAGACCGCCGATGGTGGTGCGGTCAATCTGGGCTTTTTCAGATAGTTCGGTCTGTGTCAGGCCATCCTGTTGCCAGAGAAAGGCCAGGACACTAAACTGTGGCGGTGTTAACTCATAACGGCTGATCTCTTCGGAAAAGAGCGCCCAGCCCCGTTGATGGGCTTTAGCCAGTAAAAAACCGATGCTTTTTTCAATGTCGTACATAACGCTCCTGATGACTAGAGTTAAGCTCATTATACTGATAGTCAGTATGCTGTCAAAAATTTTATGGTAACAGTTTGCTTTTGCAGTGTTTGAGGGAGCGCGTAGCTTAAATTATGTGATTTCGTGATGTTGACAAGTATCATTTCCCGTGTAATATGAGAAACAGCTTCGTAATACAGGTGAATATGATTAACTTACTCTTTATTTCAAACAGTCCACGGGCAGAACTGCTACGCGTGCATTTTCAGCAAATGCTCAAGATCCGTATTGATGTTGTTGAAGATTTTGACCATGGCTTGAAAGATGTCTTTGAAAAACGCCCTGTAGTGGTTTGTATCCAAGAGCAGATTGCCGGGGTAACCGGAGAAAGTGTGGCCAGGCACATTCAACTGCTACTGGGAAGCAGTGCGCCCAGTTTTGTGCTGATGCATGAAGGTAATGCCAAAGCAAAACAGGTGCCGGGTCTTTTTAGTTACTTGATAGATCTAAACGGTCCATTTGAGGCAATCTGTGATTCCTTGCTGAAGGCCATGCAGGCGCTATTGGGGGATCAGTGGGAAATCGTTTACAGTGCCCCGCCTGAAGTGGAGTCACCCAAGGTTAACCCAGCAGTAACTTCGCCCTTGGCCGGGCAGTTGGTGGATGCATGCAGTAAGGAAGGATCAGCAGTTCCCCCCCCACAGGATGTTAAGCCAGTTCAGGTTGCTAATCAGGTGACTACGCCGGTAGACGTCACGGTGTTTGAGCACGATCTGCCGGGCGGACCAGCAGCAGAGCCCCAAGCTGCCAGGGTGGTTCCAATATCTTCAGCTGTTTCTACTGATGCTGAATCACTGGAAGCACCTGTGCCAAGGGATCCGCTAATGGCCGGCAAACAGCCACCTGCCTTTCTGCAGCAGCCGGTGGTTGAGCGCCCGGTGCGCCCAGTACAACAACAGGTGGCACCGGTTGAGTCGACTGTTTTGGAAGACTCCAGAAATGACAATCAAACGTCAGTGCCGGTTGAGGAGTTGCTGCAGGTTTTTGAAGAAAAGTACCGTGGTCGCAAACGTATGCTCCGGTGGGGTGTTGGCCTTTTACTCCTTTTGCTGGTCGGAGCAGTGCTGGTCTGGATGAAACCGTGGGGAATCTTTCCAGGCAGCAAGGAAGCTGTTGTTAAACAAGATCTGCCGATGAGGCCACAGCAGACAGCCGCTGTACAACCTCAAATAAGTGTCGCCAGAACAGCACCGCCACCGGTATCACAGGTCACTTTGCCAAAAGGTAATGAGTTGTTGCCTTTTATTTCTCAGGCCAAAGCGGATCCGGCATTTTCCAAGAAAAAACCGGGCTGGTCCCGTTATCAGTCCGCTCGACGTGATTATCGTCTGTTTCATGCTGATGGTCGTCTGCGAGCAGTTCAGGTGATCGCGCTTGATGGCAGTAGCATTTCATCAGCTGAACTTAAACAGGTGTTGCGTGATCTGACTGGTAAACAAGAGTATCAACCAGGTCGTCAGGAGCGCAAGGAAGGAGTCTGGCTGGAGCGGGCGACGCTTCCCGGTCAGGCAGATCTATTGATCTATCGTTCATCTTCAAGTGGTCCGATTAAGGCCATTGTTTTTGCACCGACGCCATGAGGTTTTTAACTGATATGATTATTACGCGTTATCGTTCTTTTGCTTTTTCTCTCCTCTCACTGGTTGTTGCAGCTGTTTTTTTCCCGTCAGCCAGTTGTGCCATAGACACCCGTTTTGAGCTTGATCCAGCTCAGGTGAAAAAAGAATCCAGTAGTGCTGCGCGTCGTGGGAAAAATGCCCGTAGCGGCTCGTCTCATCGTTACATTAAAGGCCACAGGACGAAAATGGCGCTGCATAAGAGTCCTCTTGAGCAGCCGACATCAACACTTCAGCTGGCTTCGTACAGCACTGAAGCTGGAGATGTCCCGGATATACGTAAAATCCGTTCATTTTGGGATACCCTGGTGCCTGCAGGCGATACCGCATTACCTGTGTTGTCCCTTAAGTCTGACGCCTTTGAACTGACAATTGATCCGGTACGCTATCCCCTGTTGAAGGCAGCTGACGGAGGGTTCATTTTACTGGATAAAGATGTCTCCCTGCCACCTCTGGTAAGGACACTGATTCAGGAAAAGAATTCTAAGGTACGCGTTGTCACTGCCTCTCCTGCAGATACGCGTCGTTTTCTCGGGGATTTGTTCGGGGTAGCTGGTTTTTTCTCTGTTGAAGAACAGCCTGTTATGACCTTTGGTAAAGACCCCCAGTTGAAGGTACGAAGCGATTTTAAGGTTGAGCGAACTGCTGAGAGTGTCATGAACAACGAGGTTATGCTGGTAAGCGCCGCACGCCAGGGATTTCCTCTTCGTCTGGCTGAATACCTCAAAACGCAAGGCGTAACTGTGTCTGAACCTTTTACTGACCGAGTGCATACCCCTGTCCCGTTGCGTCATCGTGTCGTGCGTGCAACTCCCCAGGGGCAAGGGCAGGCAGTGGACCTCGTCTTGGAGACACTGGCCGTGCCAGCAGAACGAAACCGTCGTGTTGAGCTGTTCAGAGCCTCGGAAACCGGTGTTGGACTTTCTGTCGCTGCTGAACATTATTTCGAATACGGCGGGAAACGTTTTGTGGTGACCAGATTTACCGGTGATCCAATTGCCTATACCCTGTTCCGTCTGTTGGAAACCAAAGGGTACCGAGTTGTGATTCTTGAGCCTCAAGATGACTTCAAAACCATAACCAGAAAACTTTTGTCTCGCATGGATCTTCCTTCCAGCTATGCCGCACACCTGCTTCTGGCAGATCCAGCGGGAAAATATTCATTTGAAATGTCAGGTTTTATGCTTGAAAATGCGGCAGCAGGCGGTGGTGCTGTTATGCTGACCGATCGTCCGATTGAAAAAGGCATGCGTGAACTGCTGTACGATCACGGCTATCAGGTGCAGGAACGTTAGGGCACAATGATTACCAAGCGCCTTGGAGAATTACTGATAGAGCAGGGCTTGATCAGCCAGGAACAGCTGGACGAAGCCCTTGAAATGCAGAAGATGTTTCCTGACCAGACCGTTGGACAGCTCCTGTGCCGTTTGGGGTATATTCGGGAAAGTGATCTTTCGCTGGTGCTGGATCAGAAAAACAAGCGGCGAAAGTTAGCTGATATTATGTTGAAAGAGGGCCTCCTTGATCAACAGAAGCTCTCCCAGGCTCGCGAATTAAGTCGCCAGAATGATATTCCGCTTGAACGGGCATTACTGAAGTTGCATTTTGTTGATGAAGAACAGCTGGCCCGTTCGGTTGCTGCCCAGTATGACCTGCCGTATGTTGAAATTAACTCCCTGTCGCTTGATCCTGGTCTGTCTCGGTATATAAGTTCCGTCTATGCTCAGAAACATCTCCTGGTGCCAATCTCAATGATTGGCAATACCTTGACGCTCGCCATGGCGCAGCCTTTGCGGCACCATGACATCAGACAGCTTGAAGATAGTATTCGACTCAAGATTATCTCTGTTATTGCCTCAGAGGCCAGTGTCTTGCGTGCGCTTAAATCGCTCTATCGTGTTGATCTTGCATCCAGTACCAGCGCGATGGATGAGGTAAACCTGGATCTGGTGCCAGATAGCATTTCTGAGCTTTTGAATAAGACTTCGGCCGTTGATGAGCCTGAAGTTGAGGAAGAGGTTCGCAAGGTAACGGAGAAGGATTCCGTTATTGTTAAACTGGTTAATAAAATCATTTACGATGCCTATATGAAGAAGGCCTCTGATATTCATATAGAGCCTTATCCCGGGAAGCGGGATGTAACTGTTAGAATACGGATAGATGGTCAGTGTGTGGTGTATCAGAAAATCCCCTACAAATATAAGTTTGCCATCCCTTCGCGGATCAAAATTATGGCAGACCTGGATATTGCAGATCGTCGGCGCCCTCAGGATGGAAAAGTTGATTTTAAAAAATTTGGTCCGTTGGATATAGAGCTGCGGGTTGCCACCATGCCTACCATTGGGCAACTGGAGGATGTGGTTATTCGTGTGCTTACCAGCGGTGATCCTGTTTCATTTGAACGTTTAGGACTCACGGACAGGAACCGGCAGGTTTTTGAACGTTGCCTCCAGAGTCCCTATGGCCTCATACTGGTTGTTGGTCCTACCGGCTCAGGCAAGACAACCACACTGCACTCTGGCCTTGCTACAATAAATTCAGCAAATCGCAAAATCTGGACCGCTGAAGACCCGGTTGAAATTACCCAGATGGGCCTGCGTCAAGTACAAATTAATACTAAAATTGGTTTTACGTTTGCTGCTGCCCTACGATCTTTCCTTCGTTTGGACCCTGATGTGATCATGGTGGGGGAGATGCGAGATGAAGAAACTGCAGGGATCGCTGTGGAAGCATCATTAACCGGGCACTTGGTTCTGTCTACCCTGCATACCAACTCTGCTGCTGAAACAGTTTCCAGATTGCTGGAAATGGGGCTGGATCCCTACAGTTTTTCAGATTCACTCCTCTGTGTGTTGGCGCAACGTCTGGCCCGACGCCTCTGTTCTGGCTGCAAAGAAATGTATACGCCTGACCAGGCGGAACTGGATGAGCTGATAGAGGAGTATGGCCGGGAAGCTTTTGCTGATACAGGCATTGATACCTCAAGTATTACGTTGGCTCATGCACATGGCTGCGAGCAGTGCGGTCAATCAGGGTATCATGGTCGTTTAGGTATCCATGAAGTACTGGATGCAGGTGATCACCTGAAATATCTGATTAAACGCCGGGCTGATACGGACGATATTCGTACGCAGGCGGTGCTTGATGGCATGACCAGCCTGAAACAGGATGGCATATTAAAAGTTTTTCAGGGACTGACGGATATTCATGAGGTCAGAAGAGTCTGCATTAAATGATGTATCGGCAGTGATCTGTGTGTATATTGTGGTTGTTTAATGAAATGGCACCTTATATGGTGTTATTTTTTTTATTTATGCATAATTTTATAAAATTTATTGACAAAGAATAAAAACACGCTACATAGAAGACACTCAGTTATAGCGTGGGATACTTATGAAAACACCGAATAAAGTTAAAAAACTAAGAGAAAAATTGCTCATGAGCAAGTCTGAACTTGCGCGTAAGGCTGGGATTTCAACTGTCACGGTTGACAGGATTGAACGTGGCGAAAGCTGTCGTGTAGAAACAATGCGTAAGATAATTTTGGCTCTCGGTTATACGCTGGAAGACCGTGATAAGGTTTTCCAAGAACAGGGATGACAGGTGCGGGTCATGTTTGGATTATTTAACAAGAAAAAGGATCTCATCGGCATCGATATCGGTTCTAGCTCTGTCAAGCTAGTGCAGTTATGGCCGACTAAAGATGGTTATCAGTTGTTGAATGCTGCAGTTATGCCGTTACCTCCAGAGGCCATCGTAGATAACAGCCTGATGGATACTGCTGCAGTTGTAGATGCTGTTAAAAACCTTGTAGCCAGTCTTGGTATTAAAACCAGAGATGTTGCTTGTTCTATTTCAGGTAATGCGGTGATAATTCGTAAAATTTCTTTGCCAGCCATGACCTCGGAAGAGCTTGAGGATCAGATTAGCTGGGAGGCAGAGCAATACATCCCATTTGATATTAAAGATGTGCATATTGATTTTCAAATTTTAGGCCCGGATCCGCTTGATCCTTCTAAAGTATTGGTCCTGCTGGTTGCCAGCAAAAAAGACATTATTAATGACTACGTTGCCGTATTTAACGATGCCGGTCTAAATCTTAGCGTCATGGATGTAGACGCATTTGCTGTTCAAAACTCCTTTGAATTAAATGCCGAAGCAAACGATGATGTGCGCGCATTGGTCAACGTAGGTGCCGGTGTAATGAATATAAATGTGGTCAAGGGGGAGACTTCTCTCTTTACCCGTGATGTTCAGATGGGTGGTAATCAATATACAGAGGAAATTCAAAAACAACTCGGCGTCAGTGCCCATGAGGCTGAAACCATGAAGATGCTGGCTGCTCAGCAGCAGAGTGGCCCATTGCTGGATGTCATAAACCGGGTGAACGAAACACTATCTCAAGAAGTCCGACGTTCTGTTGATTTTTATAATTCAACAGCCGCTGGAGAAGAGAGAATCGTTCGTATAAGCATGGCTGGTGGTTGCTCCAAGATGTCAGGTTTGAAAGAGGCCGTTGCCGCAAAGCTTGGAGTGGATGTTGAATTACTTAATCCATTTGAACGGATTAAGTACAACGAGAAGGATTTTGATCCTGAGTACCTTCAGGAGATCGCACCCCTTATGGCTGTTGGCGTAGGGCTCGCTATACGGAGGGTTGGGGATAAATGATCAGGATAAACTTACTCCCGGTTCGTGCTGCCAAAAAGAAGGAAACTGCACTTCAGCAGATGTTTATTGCAGGTTCCTCTATTCTTCTGGTGTTAGCAGTTATTGTTGCCTTGTGGCTTGTTAAGCTGGGCCAGATATCAGGAACGCAGAATGATATCAATGCTGCTAATGCGAAAATAAGTGAGCTGAAAACTAAAATTGGAAAGCTTGATGAAATTAAAAAGCTTAAGGATGAGGTTAAAAAGAAGTTGGATGTCCTTGCTCAACTGAGAAAAAACAAGACAGGGCCTGCAGCGCGCCTGGCTACATTGAGTGACGTCACTCCTGACCAGCTGTGGATAGAGTCCTACAGGGAGTCCGGTGGTGACATTAAAATAAGTGGTTTAGCCTATAATGAAGAGTTGATAGCACAGTTTATTCGGGCGCTTGAAGCATCACCAGAATATGAAAAAGTTGAACTAATTGTGTCAGAACAAAAAGATATGAGTGGAGTTAAATTGAAGCATTTTGATCTCACATTCATGATTGAAGCACCTAAAGCTGTAGTTGTTACGCCTGTTAAATAAGTTATCAATAGATTGGTTAAAGGTATACGCTATGGATCCAAGAGTTGATAAGATACTTAAGCTGCCGAATAAGCAAAAAATTGGAATTCTAGTTGCCGTATTAGTGATAGAAGCTGTTATTTTGATGTATTTTCTGTATCTTCCCAAGCGCAAAGTGCTGATAGATTTAAAAGCCCAGCATCAAACGCTTCAGGCCGAAGTTGAGGAAAAAACTAAAATAGCAAATAATCTTCCTAAAATTCAGAAGGAATATAATGATCTAAACATTGAGCTGGAAAAGGCATTAACAGAATTACCTAATTCAAAAGAAATTCCCTCATTACTGACCAGTATTACTGCAACTGGGAAAAATGCCGGACTTGATTTTCTTGTATTCAGGCCAAGGCCGGAAGTGGTTAAAGATTTTTACGCAGATGTGCCAGTAGATATCTCTGTATATGGTTCATACTACAGTGTAGCAAACTTCTTTGCTGCAGTAGCCAATCTTCCAAGGATAGTTAATATTACAAATGTTGAATTTGTTGAAGTCAAAAGTGTTAATAACCGCATGATGGCCAAGGTAAATTGTCTTGCCACAACCTTTAGATTCCTTGGCAAGGAAGAGATCAAGAATGACAAGAATAAGCCAAAAAAATAGCCGTCATGTTGCTGGCTTGGTGTCAGTCTTACTGGCAATCCTGATGCTCTTGCTGCTCGTAGGTTGCAAAAAAACGCCACCTCCACCGCCAGCCCCACCGCCAGCTGCAGTAAATCAGCCTAAAGTAATTGTGCAGAAGCCTGTAAGCACGGTTAGAATGGCTCCTGTTCAAGCTAATCAGCTTGACTTTAGTGCAAAAAAAGATCCGTTTAAGCCTTATATTTCAGTGAAGGTGGCAACATCAGCAGAATTAAGCAAACTTAAGCGTGATAATAAACCTCTTTTGCCGATCCACAGCTTTGATGTATCTCAGTTTCGTTTAATTGGAACGGTCACTGATTCCAAGGGTAACAAAGCTATGGTTGTTGATCCAGCTGGCAAGGGGTACGTACTTAGAGTTGGTATGACGATTGGTAAGAATGAAGGTAAAATTACCCGTATTGATACTTCAGGTGTTGACGTTGTTGAACAGTTTCATGATGACAACAACAAGATGCGAAAAGAGTCAATCCGAATTCCCTTGCTGCGGAAACCGTAAGGAGTGTTCCCGATGAAATGTATAGTTAATGTTAAACCAGTTGTCGCAATTTTTTTAAGTGCCACGCTACTTACTGGTTTTGTGGCTGGGGTAGAGAGGGTGTGCGCTGACTCAACTCAGACGGGTTTTGTGCCTACTGTAATCCAGTCCGTATTGGAACAGGGGAGTGGAGCAACATCAGAGCTTGTTGTTGTTACTTCAGTGCCTGCAACCTATACGAGCTATAAAACATCCTCCCCCCATCGCTTGGTGGTCGATTTTTCTCAAGCAATACCTGCTGAATCCCTTTCTAGTCTCAATTTTACTAAAGGTGCTGTAAAGAATGTGACATTGAGGCGTTTTGATACAGATGCGGGCGTGCTTACACGCATGGAAATATTCCTATCTCAAGACATAGAACCGGTCATCACCCCATCAACTGGTAAAGCTGGTGAGTTACGGATTAGTTTTCCAGGATATAAGCCTGTAGCTGTAGAAGCTTCTGTAAAAGAAGATCCTTCTAACGTTGAAGTGACGCCCAAAATTGCACAAGCAGAAACTGCTTCAACAACAGAACAACAAAAAGTTGAATCCTCAAAAGAGGTGCTGCCAACTGCGCCGAATACCACTAATGCGCCTGTGATATCAGATGTACTGGCTCGTGGTGAGGTTATTGAAATTATTTCAAATAATCCAATTGGAGAATATAACTCGTTCAGGCTGAACAAACCCGAACGAGTTGTCGTTGATCTGCTGAATGCTAAAGTGTCTATGGCTAATAAGTTGGTGCAGCTTAATGTGTCCGGGGTATCAACGGCGCGTGTTGGTAGCTATCCGGATAAAGTCAGGATTGTTTTTGATGCAATGAACGGAGACTTGCCAGAGGCGGCCTTTACTAAAACTGATACCGGTCTTGCCGTTCGGTTTGGGACTTTAGATACTAAAAAAGTCGATGTGACACCGGCTCCTCCACAAGCACCCCAGCCAGCCAAGGTGCCGGCGCAACCGGCTGTGTCAGCAAAACCATCTGTAGCTAATCCAGACAGCCCGTTGAAAACAGCAACACAAGTTGCAGCAATAGATTTTCAGATTGTGGACGACGTAAGTCGTGTAACGGTAAAACTTAACGGTTCTACTGTTGTTGAACCTCCAGTTAAATCTTCAGGCGTTATTTCCTTCAAACTTAGAAATGTTCAATTACCACGCAATCTGCAGCGCTCTCTTGATGTACATGAATTTGCCTCACCAATACTGCGAGTTACGCCGGTCCAGGTTAAAACAAAAAGTGGTGCTGAAGTACAGATACGCGTAGCCCTTAAGTCCAATGCTTCTTTTGCTCTTCGTCAAGAGGCTGACCTTGTGCATCTGGATATTAAGCATCCTGAAAATATGCCCAAGTCAGCAGATCTTACAAATGTACGGTCGACACAGAAGGCTTCCCCGGTAGCTGCTCAAGTTTCAACACAAATCGATCAAGTTGAGAAAGTGAATGACCAAACAGTATCAGCTACCAGCAAGTTTAAATATTCTGGGCGGAAAGTTACCTTAGAGTTCGCCGACGCAGAAGTACGGAAAATTTTCCAGTTACTATCAGAGGTCAGTAATAAAAACTTTGTGCTGGGTGATGAAGTAACCGGTACCATAAGTCTTAAATTAGTTAATGTCCCCTGGGACCAGGCTCTTGATATCATTCTTGATACCAAGGGTTTGGACAAACGTGAAGACGGTACAATCATTCTTATTCGTGGCAAGGGCAAGTTCAAGTCGTTACTTGATGAAGAACTGGAAATTAGAAAGTCCACCCTTAAAAGTGAACCACTACAGACGACCATGTTTGATGTCAACTATGCTGATTTAACGAGTATTGTATCCCAATTCAGCTCTATTAAAACCGAGCGTGGTCAAATTACACAGGATCAACGTACCAACAAGGTTATCGTAAAAGACGTTAAGTCTGCTATTGATGACATGCGAAGAATTCTTGCCAGTCTTGATGTGCCTGAAAAACAGGTCATGATTGAAGCCCGCATTGTTGAGGCGTCATCAACCTTCACCCAGTCCCTGGGAGTTAACTGGGGCATCCACTACCGCGACGGTTCAGCAGCCATTGCCGGCATTAACTCAATGGATACAAATTTTGGTGGCCTTGCCTCAACGGCACCTACACCGAATGGTGTTAGTGGCTCCTCTGGTGCTGCTGCAGGTATTTCCTTTGGTACGCTCAGCAGCAACATTAAGCTTGATCTGCGTTTGAATGCAGCAGTTAATGCCGGTCTGGTAAGGATCGTTTCAACACCACGGGTTGCAACCCTTAACCACAAATCTGCTAAAATTACACAAGGTCAACAGATTCCATATATTGCTATGGCTCCAGGTTCTCAAACAATGGATACTAAGTTTATTGAGGCTGCACTATCGCTTGAAGTAACCCCTCATATCAACCCGAACGGTACCGTTGTGATGAAGATTGACGCCAAAAACGACTCCCCTGGTTCAACAGGAAACCCTCCTGCAATCAACAAAAAGCAGGCTACCACTGAAATGATGCTGCGGGACGGTGAAACCACAGTTATTGGTGGCATTTTTGTGGAGTCCGAATCAAATAATGATGATGGTGTCCCTTATTTGAAGGATGTTCCCTGGCTGGGTGGGTTGTTCAAGTCAAATGAATCAAAACGTAACCGTAACGAACTGCTGATCTTTATAACCCCAAGGATAATTAATACTAATTCTTGAACATTGCTTTGATGATATCGTTGTGAAACTGAAAGGAGTGGGTGATGCGGAATAGTGTGTGGCAAGTGTTAACAACAATAGTGCTAGTGGTAGCGCTAGCTGTCCTGTCTGGCTGTGGAGGCACCGGTAGTGGTGGAACAGGCGCTGACTCATCAGCAGGGTCGTTGGCGCTAGTTGTTAACAAGGTAACGGCGGCATCAGGTGTTGATACACTAACGGCAACAGTGACGCTTACGTCATTAAGTGGCCAGCCGGTTAATGGTGTACCTGTTTCAGTAGGCGTGACCTATAACGGTGCCGTAGTTGGTACCTATTCCGGAAACACCAATACCTCTGGCGTTGCTACAATAGCAGTACCAATTGCATTGGTAGCCTCTGACCGTACGGTCTATCTGCAGGCTACATCCAGTGGAATTACCTCCAGTAGTAGTGTTGCTGTAGCTGTCAAGGCACCGGTCATTGTGGCAACATTCAGTGACGGTGCTGTTACCGGTACCCCTGGATCTTTTGTCGGCGTTACCTATAGCAATACTGGAGTGTCGTTTAAAGATAGTAACGGCAACCCGCTTACCGGGGTAACGGTTAACTTTCAGCTGCTGACAAATACAGGCGCACCAGGGGTGCTTCGCATTAATGGCACACAGTATTTACCTGGTGGTGCTGTGTATACAGTAACAGGCTTGAATCCGGTTGATGGCTTTTATGCGATACCAATAGACCTCTACGGTACGGCTCCTGCTGATAAAACAACTTCTACCAGTACTTTTAATTACCGGATATCAATTGTTTATGGCGGTTTTACCTATACACGAGATGCAAGTGTACAACTGGCAATCACTGGTGCGATCTGATCTGATTACTGTAATAAAACAGTAACAACAAAAGGGGCACTCTGGTAAGAAGTGCCCCTTTTGTTGTTACGTATGTGATGACGCTAGTACAGGTCGTCTGGCTTGATCCTGACCACCTGATGGACCCCAGGCATGGCGGAGATAATAGACTCTTGAAGCGTATGTGTATCCCCAATCACGCCGATGATGGTGCGGTCTGCACCGGTTGACTGGTGGAAATCAAAGCCGTTGGTAACAAGATATTCTTTTACCTGATCAAGTGCCTCTTCCGGGGCATTTTTTTTTGTAATAATCAGCATTCTTCCTGTCCCTCCTGCTGGGTCATGATCCGTTCCAGACGCCTCGATTCGTCAATCACCCGCTCAAAAAGCCGTACGATGGCCCCATCGTCCAATGGACCGGGATTATCACTCTTCATCCGGGCAAAAATCTTTTTCTCACGGGTCGGATCATAGACCGGCAGATCTAATACCTTTTTGTGGTGGCCTATCTCCAGGGCCAGGCGCGCCCGCTCATTGAATATTCTGAGCAGAACATCGTCCAGCAAGTCAATCCGTTGTCTGATTTCATTGATCTCCACAAGTGCCTCACGAAAACTGTTTTTTCAGGATGGTGTCTTTTTTACCGTGCAGATCGTCACGGTCAGGATAGTCGATGGTGTAGTGCAACCCGCGAGATTCCTTCCGTTGTTGTGCACAGGTAATGATCAACTCTGCAACGGTTGCCAGATTGCGCAGTTCTATCAGGTCTGAGGTGACAATGAAGTTCCAGTAATATTCTTCAATTTCGGCCTGGATCAGCTGTATCCGTCGCATGGCTCGTTCAAGTCGCTTTGTGCTGCGTACGATACCGACATAATTCCACATGAAACGACGGATCTCGTCCCAGTTTTGAGAAACAACAACCATTTCATCGCTATTGGTTGCGGTACCGGAATCCCATTCAGGTAGTGAGGATGGTTTTGTTACTGGCTTTGTTGTTAAGGCATCAATCGCATGGTCTGCAGCTTTACTGGCATACACAGCAGCTTCAAGCAGTGAGTTACTGGCCAGACGATTACCGCCGTGTAAACCGGTAAAGGCAACTTCACCAATGGCGTATAGTCCGCGCAGGTCGGTTTGGCCGTGGGTATTGACCTGGACGCCACCGCACAGGTAGTGGGCTGCCGGAACAACCGGCAACCAGTCTTTGGTCATATCAAGGCCATATTCCATGCAGGTCTGATAGATGTTGGGGAATCGATTTTTAACCACCTCAGCAGGTTCATGGGTGATATCCAGATAAACGCAATCATCACCATAGGTTTTCATTTCATTATCAATTGCTCTGGCAACAATGTCACGGGGAGCAAGGTCCTTCAGGTGGTGGTATTTTTCCATAAAGGCGGTGCCATCGCGGCGTCTGAGGATTGCGCCTTCTCCCCGTACCGCTTCTGATATTAAGAATGACTTCGCGTTGGGGTGGAAGAGGGTGGTGGGGTGGAACTGCATAAATTCCATGTTGGCAACGGTTGCTCCGGCACGATAGGCCATGGCAACACCATCACCGGAAGCTACATCAGGATTGCAGGTATACAGATAGACCTTGCCTGCTCCGCCGCTGGCCAGCAGGGTTGCGCCTGCGGAAAATGTTTTGACAAGATTATTCTCTATTTCAAGTACGTACGCGCCAAGACAGCAGTTGTCACTGACCGGTTGACGGGCAAGTTTTGCACAGGTAATCAGATCAATGGCGATATGATTTTCAAATACCTGGATATTGGCGTTTTGTCTGACTGCCGCTACTAACGCCCGTTCAATTTCACGTCCGGTGATGTCTTCAGCATGCAGAATCCGGCGCGCACTATGGCCACCTTCACGGGTCAGGTCGTATTCATCGCCTTTCGTGGTGGTGGTGAACTTGACGCCCCATTCGATAAGGTTCTGTATGGTTTGAGGTCCTTCCTCAACGACCATCCGCACGACATCTTCGTGGCAGATACCTGCACCTGCAACCAAGGTGTCTTCAACGTGGGCATCAAAAGAATCTTCACTTGAAAAGACAGAGGCGATTCCGCCTTGGGCATAGCGGGTTGCTGATTCCGCAACTTCGCGTTTGGTGACAACTGAAACGGTGCCATGTGCGGCAGCCTGAAGTGCAAAGGAAAGACCGGCAATACCACTGCCGATGACCAGAAAATCACTTTCAATGATCATGGGATGCTCCCGTGATAATAGTGTATACAGATGAATTTGCAATTATTGAACCCTGGTGACGGATTTGTCAAGGCATCAGGGTTGTTTCAAGGCTGTTTTTATGCCATATACTGAAAGTTATGCGTACCATTACAATCCATGATTTTTCTCATGCTCTCTCGGGTCGATCAGTCGTAACCATCGGCAATTTTGACGGCGTACACCGTGGGCACCGAGAGATCTTTCGACAGGTTAGCTCCCGTGCCAGGGAACTGTCCGCAACCTCAGTTGTAATAACCTTTAGCCCCCATCCACTACGGGTCTTGCGGCCTGATGACCGTCGTTTCTGTTTAATTACTACAGATGAACAGAAGCGTGAGTTGATTGGTGAGAGCGATATTGATCTGCTGCTGGTGATTCCCTTTACCAAAGAATTTTCTGAGCTTTCAGCAGATACGTTTGTCCGACAGGTGCTGCATGCCTGTCTGGGGGTCTGTTTTCTGGTGATTGGTCATGACTATGCCTTTGGTAGAGGCCGCGAGGGCAATGAACGGTTTTTAGTGCAGCTGGGACAGGAGCTGGGCTTTGAGGTGCAATCGCTTGATCCGGTTGGTGACGCTGGTGTGTTGTTTAGTAGCAGTACTGTTCGGCGGCTAGTGGCAACCGGTGCGGTAGCCGAGGCATTGCAGATACTGGGGAGATGTCACTGTATTTCTGGTCAGGTGGTACATGGTCGTGAAATCGGACGCTCTTTGGGGTTTCCGACAGCCAATATCGTGACTCGTAATGAGCTGATTCCAGGCGATGGGGTGTATGCCGTCTGGGTGTCTGTATTGGGTGAGCTTGTGATGGGAGCCTGCAGTGTCGGGGTGAATCCTACGTTTGGCGGTGGACAACATACGATAGAGGTATTCTTGTTTGATTTTACTACTGAACTGTATGGCAAGGACGTGGTGATTCATTTTGTTGATAAGCTGCGCGATGTTACCAGGTTTCCTGATAAAGCTGCATTGATGTCACAAATTGCAACGGACGTAGCAACAGCCCGCCGGATTCTTGCTTCAGGTCTTCCTGTGGAGTGTCACTAATGAACCGCTCCAGACTGTTGTTTTGGGCAGGAATGGGCATTAGTCTGTTGTTGTTGTTATTGCTGCTGCGCAAAATTGATTTTTCCTCGTTAGTTGCTGCATTACGGCAACTTGATCTGCGTTGTCTTGCCGCCGCAATTTTCTTTACGTTTGTCAGTTACTGGCTACGTGCTGTGCGTTGGCGTTTTCTGCTGCTGCATGAACGCCCTTTACCTCTTTCTTCTTTGTATCCTGCAGTACTTATAGGGTATATGGCCAACAATCTGTTTCCTGCCCGTTTGGGGGAGTTTATCCGGGCCTGGGTCCTTGCGCAGCGGGAACAACTGCAGGCACCGGCGGTTTTTGCTTCTCTGGTGATTGATCGGCTTTTTGACGGCTTTAGTGTGATGGTTATGCTTGCAGTGGTGCTGTTGACCTTGCACTTGCCGCCAGGCATGGAACAGTCTGCCTCTCTGCTCCGTGCAGGCGGTACAACCATGCTGCTCTTTTATGCCGGGGTGGTACTGTTTCTGGTGCTTTTGAAATGGCGGCCTGTTGCTGCTCTGGCACTGCTTGCCCGCCTGCTTAAACCCTTTCCCGCTTCACTTGCTGAGAAGGCGATACCACTTGCAGGATCGTTTCTGGGGGGGCTGCGTTTTTCCTATGGGGGACGTGACCTGCTTGGTATTTTGATGAGCTCTTTGCTGATCTGGATCAGTGCGACTTTGCCCATTTACCTCGTTTTACTTGGTTTTGGCATTCATCTGCCAGTGGCCGCATCATTCTTTATTATGGTGCTGCTGGTATTCGCCGTTATGGTGCCTGCGGCACCCGGCTATATCGGTACCTACCATCTGGCCTGTTATACCGGTCTTGCTGCCTTTGGCCTTCCTGATACTCAGGCAATCAGTATCGCCTTGGTGGTGCACGGGGTTGGTTTCTTCCCGGTTATTCTTGGTGGCTTGTATCAGGTATGGGCGTTGGGGATGTCTCTGGGGGAAATGCGTGAACAGGCTGCACTGTCAGGCGAACAGAAATGAAGCTGAATAGGTGCCCAATTCCTGATCTCTGGTCACTACTGGCCTTTTTGTTGCCACTTGGATTGTATCTTGGCTGCCTGGCACCAACCATTACCTTTTATGACAGCGGCGAGTTTGTCACTGCGGTACATTTTCTAGGCTCTGCCCACTCTCCAGGGTATCCCCTGTTTCTGCTTTTTGCCAAACCGTTTACCTGGCTGCCAGTGGGGAACATCGCCTTTAGAGTTAACCTTGCTACAGCAGTCTCGGCTGCTTTGGCCTGCCTGGCTGCCTACCATCTCGTTAGAGCGTTGTTGCAGGAAACCTGTTTTTGCGACGAGTCGGGCTTTTCTCTGTTTGCCAAAAAACTTGCAGCACTGTGCGGTGCCTTTGTCTTTGCGGTTTCGCCCCGGCTCTGGCTGCAGAGTAATCACGATAAACCCTATCCTCTGCTGGCCTTTATAAGTGCGGTTATGCTGTTGATGCTCATGCGTTGGCGCGAAGCCTATCAAAAGGGCGATGAACAGCCCGCCTGGTGGTATGGTGCCGCTTTTCTGGCCGGTTTAGCCACTGGCGCCCACCAGACCGTTGTGCTGCTGTTGCCTGGTTGCCTGCTGTTTGTGCTGGCAACAGCACCACAAGCTATTCGTCGAGTACGTGAATGGATACTAACCGTTGGCATGGTGCTGCTTGGCGGAGCGGTGCAACTCTATCTACCGTTACGGGCCGCTGCTGGAACCCGTCAGAACTGGGGTGATCCCGACGGATTTTCACGTTTTCTGTGGCATCTGTTGCGCCGGGGCTATCCTGAAGATCCTCACCGTCGCGATGTTAGTTTGCTTCTGAAACAACTTGCTGCCTTTAATCTCCCCCATGAATTTGGCTGGGTTGGTGTGCTGTTTGTGTTGGCCGGTTTGTGGGCCTGCTGGCAGATACAACGGGTTTTCTTTGTCTATCTGCTGGTCTGCCTGTCTGCATTCTGGCTGGTTATTGTCGGGTATTTTAACCCTCAAGCAGAGTCGATTTTCCTCACTGAAGAGTTTTATACACCACTCTACCTGCTTGCTGCAGTGCTTGTTGCCATTGGTCTGTTTGCTGTAGCCGCGAAGGGGGCTGAGTCCGCACAGAAACCAGAGCGGTACGGGCTTGCGCATCGTGTTATACTCGCATTGTTCTTTCTTCTTATTCCCGTGATGCAGCTGGTACATAATCTGCCTGCCCAGAACCAGCGTCAAAACTACCTGGCTCAAGATTATGCATATAACACCCTGCGCCCTTTACCGGAGGATGCACTCTTGTTTACCTGGGGTGACAGTGGTGCTTTCCCACTCTGGTACCTGCAGGGTGTTGAACGGTTTAGAGAAGATCTGGACCTGGCCCACATACCACATCTGGTCTTTCCCTGGTATCAACATGAACTGCCCCGCCTTGCACCAGCGTTTAAGGGGGCATCCGGCACCATGGTTGCTGAACGAGTCTTTGGGCATCTGGTAGACAAGTTACACCCTGAACGTCCGATTCTGATGGATTTTTCTACTCGCTATTCCCTCACCTGGAGTAACCGGCAACCAGTTCAGCAGGGCATGGTGTACTGGCTACCGGAAGTTGTTGCCGGGCAACAGGATGAGGGGGCGGTCTGGAAGATGTATGTCCTGCACCGGCTTGCCCCAAAGGGGTGGCAGCCCGATGCTGACTCATATAAGGCGCTTGTTATTCATGCCTATTGTCTTTTGCAGTCTGCAGAAGATCTGGCGCGACGTGGCCACGTTAAGGAGGCAGGAAGATTACTGCTGCTGACAGGGACTATTATGCCTGAATGGCAGGAAAACTTGAAGCTGATGCGGAGGCGCTACAGTATCCCCGCTGCAGCAGGAGGGGCGGATGGAAAATAGTACGGTTATAACCGGTAAGACCCGAGTGTATGGCATCATAGGTTGTCCGGTACGCCACTCTCTTTCTCCGGTGATGCAGAACGCAGCCCTACGCGCTGCTGCAGTTGATGCTGTCTACGTGCCCTTTTATGTTGAACCAGATCAGTTGTCTGCTGCCGTGTCTGGACTACGCGCTTTGGGCGTTTGTGGTTTTAATGTCACCATTCCTCATAAAACCAGCATCATGGCGTTGCTGGATGAGTTAGCCCCTTCAGCTGTGCAGGCCGGGGCGGTAAATACGGTGGTTAATCAGGCAGGGCAGCTGGTTGGTCATAACACGGATGGGGATGGTCTGGTTTGCTCATTGGTAAAAGACCTGGACTGTGATGTTGCCGGAAGCAGGGTTGTGCTGGTGGGGGCTGGCGGGGCAGCTCGGGGCGCGCTGGCTGCCTTCTGTCGCGCCGGGGTAACGTCGGTTGTGGTGCTTAATCGTACGCTGGCTGCTGCAGAGGAGCTCAGCGATTCGTTCCGTACTTCCTTCCCGCAGACTTCATTTCATGGGGCAAAACTGGATGCTCAGTCCGGGCATTTTCTAGCAGAAGCTGATCTGCTTGTTAATGCCACGTCACTGGGGATGTCGGGTGAAAAAATTGATGGTCTGACACTTGCACTTCTGCCTGACCATGCTAAGGTGTACGATATGGTGTATACTCCTTCCCTTACTCCACTGCTATTGGATGCAAGAACTCGTGGGTTGAAGGTCGCTAACGGCTTGGGTATGCTGGTTGCCCAGGGAGAGTTGGCCTTTTCGCTCTGGCATAACGTTGCCCCGGAGCATAATGTCATGAAGAAGTCCTTAAGCGCCTTTCTCAATACAGCAAAGGCTTGACAGTATTTGATATCGGCCGCTACTATCCGCACGTTGAAGCTGTTTCAATTTTAACCTATTGATTGGAGTGTCATGCAGACGAGCCGCCTTGGCGATATTCTGGTTAAAAACAATATCATTACCAGTGAACAGCTGACAGCCGCACTGCAGGAACAGAAAATGTCCGGCGGACAGAGCAAGCTCGGATCTATTCTGGTCAAACAGGGTCTGGTGAAAGAGCCTGATCTGGTGGCGTTTCTTTCACGTCAGTACGGTGTTCCCACTATTTGTCTGGCCGACTATGATATAGATCCGACTGTTATTAAAATTATCCCTCCTGAAGTTGTTCAAAAGTATAACCTGATACCGGTCAATCGGGCCGGTTCAACCCTGATTGTTGCGGTAAGCGATCCCTCCAATCTGTTTGCCATTGAAGATATCAAGTTCATGACCAGCTACAACGTTGAGATGGTTGTAACCGGCGAGTCTGATATCAAAGGGGCCATTGACAAGTATTACGATCAGTCGGCTTCCCTTGCGGATGTAATGGATAATCTGGATATGGAGGACCTGGAGCTGGTGGACACCGAGGAAGAGGTGGATGTCTCCTCTCTTGAACGTGCCACCGAAGATGCTCCGGTTGTCAAACTGGTAAACCTGATCTTGATGGATGCCATCAAGAAAAAAGCCAGTGATATCCATATTGAACCCTATGAAAAAACCTTCAGGGTTCGTTACCGGATTGACGGTGTGCTGTATGAAGTTATGAAGCCACCGATGAAGTTGAAGAATGCGATCACCTCCCGGATCAAGATTATGGCAGAGCTTGATATTGCTGAGCGTCGTTTGCCCCAGGATGGCCGGATCAAGATCAAGCTGGGTGGCGGCAAGGATATGGACTACCGGGTATCCTGTCTCCCCACGCTGTTTGGGGAAAAGATAGTCCTGCGGCTTTTGGACAAGAGCAATCTGCAGACAGACCTGACCAAGCTGGGATACGAACCGGAGGCTCTGGCACACTTCAAGCGGGAAATCCACAAGCCGTTCGGGATGGTGCTGGTAACTGGTCCGACAGGCTCAGGTAAGACAGTTTCTCTCTATTCTGCCCTGGCTGAATTAAACAAGGTCACGGAAAATATCTCCACGGCAGAAGATCCGGTAGAATTTAACTTCGCCGGAATTAATCAGGTGCAGATGCATGAGGATATCGGGCTTAACTTTGCCGCAGCCTTGCGTTCGTTCCTGCGCCAGGATCCTGACATCATTATGATCGGCGAGATCCGGGATTTTGAGACTGCCGAAATTGCCGTCAAGGCGGCTCTGACGGGACACCTGGTGCTTTCTACATTGCATACCAACGATGCTCCAGCCACCATCAACCGTCTGCTGAACATGGGCATTGAGCCGTTTCTGGTCGCCTCGGCGGTTAACCTGATTACAGCCCAGCGTCTGGCCCGTCGTGTCTGTGGCGAGTGTAAGGAAAAAGAGGATATTCCGGTGCAGGCCTTGATTGATGCAGGGGTGCCTGCTGATGAAGCAGCGGAGTATGTCTGCTATAAAGGTAGAGGCTGTCCAACCTGCAATAATACAGGTTACAAGGGACGGGTTGGCTTTTATCAAGTTATGCCGATGCTTGAGCCGATTCGTGAATTGATTCTCAATGGTGCAAATACGGCTGAAATTAAACGTGAATCAATGCGTCTTGGCATCAAGACCATGCGTCAGTCCGGTCTGACCAAGGTAAAAGAAGGGGTTACATCCCTTGAAGAGGTTTTAAGGGTAACTGTTTCTGATGACTAAGGAGTTATAGTATGGCAAACCTGCATGAACTTCTGAAAACCCTGGTTGAAGCCGGGGGATCTGACCTTCATATCACTACCAATACGCCTCCCCAGATCCGGGTGGATGGCAAGTTGCATCCACTTGATTTCCCCCCCTTGAATGCGGTTGAAACCAAACAGCTGTGCTATTCTGTGCTTACAGACTCGCAGAAGCATAAGTTTGAAGAGGAAAGTGAGCTTGATCTTTCCTTCGGGGTGAAGGGGCTGTCCCGCTTTCGGGGGAATATTTTTGTTCAACGTGGTGCGGTTGCCGGTGTTTTTCGTGTTATTCCGTATAAGATATTGTCCTTTGAGGAACTTGGGTTGCCACCGGTGGTAAAGGATCTGGCAGAAAAACCCCGTGGTCTGATTCTGGTAACCGGGCCTACCGGTAGTGGTAAATCAACGACTCTTGCTTCGATCATTGACTTTATTAACGTCAATCGTAAAGAACATATTATTACCATTGAAGATCCCATCGAGTACCTCCATCCCCACAAAGGTTGCCTGGTAAATCAACGGGAGGTGGGGTCCGATACAAAGGGATTTAAATGCGCACTTAAATATGTCCTGCGCCAGGACCCTGATGTGGTTTTGGTGGGGGAATTACGGGATCTTGAGACCATTGAAGCGGCACTGACCCTGTCAGAGACAGGTCACCTTTGCCTGGCCACTCTGCATACCAACTCCTGCGCCCAGACTATTAACCGGATTGTGGATGTATTTCCTCCCTACCAGCAACCCCAGATCCGAGCTCAGCTCTCATTTGTTATGGAGGGGGTTATTTCGCAGACGCTGATTCCAAAGATCGGTGGTGGCAGGACGATGGCGATGGAGATTATGGTGCCAAACCCAGCCATCAGAAACCTGATCAGGGAGGATAAAGTCCACCAGATTTATTCTCAGATGCAGGTTGGACAGGAAAAGTTTGGCATGATGACCATGAATCAGTCGCTCTACTCGCTGTACACCCGGCGCTTGATTGCCCTTGATGATGCCATGGGACGCTCTTCAGACCCTGATGAGCTGCGTCAGATGATTAACAATCCTGCTATGGGAATGCGTCAACAGCCTCGCCGATAAATTCAGCTACATTTTGAAGGAGGAACAGCATGCCAACGTTTACATGGGAAGGCAAAACCCGCACTGGAGCAGCTCAAAAAGGGGTTACCGATGCTCCTGATGCTGCATCAGTGGAGTCTCAGCTGAAAAAGGCAGGGTTGCAGAATATTATAGTCAAGGAACAGTCTAAAGGGATTCAGATCAAAATGCCCAGTTTTGGTGGGGGCAAGATTGATACCAAAGATCTGGTTATCTTTACCCGGCAGTTTGCCACCATGATTGATTCCGGACTTCCGTTGGTGCAGTGTCTGGATATTCTTTCTTCACAGCAAGAGAAACCTGCGTTCAAGGAAATTCTGCTACGGGTCAAAGAAAGTGTAGAAAGCGGCTCCACCTTTGCCGATGCACTGGCAAAACATCCCAAGGCCTTTGATCAGTTGTTTGTCAACCTGGTGGCTGCCGGAGAGATCGGCGGTATTCTGGATACCATCCTGAACCGTTTGGCAGCCTATATTGAAAAGGCCATGAAGCTGAAGAAGCAGATCAAGGGGGCCATGGTTTACCCAACCACCATTATGTCGATTGCCGTCATTGTCGTTGGCGTTATTCTGGTCTTTGTTATCCCTACCTTTGCCAAGATGTTTGCTGATTTTGGTGGAGAGCTGCCTGGTCCGACGAAGTTTGTGATTGGGCTTTCCAACTTTTTGTTGAAGTACATAATTGTTATAATTATAGGTTTCTTTGCACTGGTTGCAGCTGTTAAAAAGTACTATGCCACCCCTGGCGGTCGGAAAAAAATGGATGCCATGTTTCTGAAGGCTCCAATTGCCGGTCCCCTGATCCGCAAGGTTTCTGTGGCCAAGTTTACCCGTACCCTGGGTACCATGGTCAGTTCCGGTGTGCCGATTATGGATGGTCTGGAGATCGTTGCCAAAACCGCCGGCAACAAGATCGTTGAAGAGGCAATTTATGGTGTGCGCCAGGCTATCTCTGAAGGTAAAACCATGGCTGAACCGCTGCAGGCCTGTGGTATTTTCCCTCCCATGGTGGTGCAGATGATTGCCGTTGGTGAAGCCACCGGTGCTATGGATGCGATGTTAACCAAGATTGCTGATTTTTATGACGATGAGGTTGATGATGCAGTATCGGCCATGACCGCCATGATGGAGCCGCTTTTGATGGTTTTCTTGGGTACCACGGTTGGTGGCCTGGTTGTTGCCATGTATCTGCCGATCTTTAAACTGGCAGGTGCTGTTGGCGGATAATAGATGAAAACCGAGCGTCGTCTACGACTCTTTATCTATGCCAGAATTGTCGTGATTGTTCTCTTTCTGGCATCAACCATTATTCTTAAGTTAAGTGATACAGAAGCGATCAGCGATATCCAGTTTCGTGGTGTCGTTGAGCTGATGGTTCTTGCCTGCTGTGTTTCAGTTGTCTCCCTGGCGGCGTTACGCCACCAGGGGTGGCTCCTGCCCCTTTCCCGTCTGCAAATTATCTGGGATATCCTGTTTGTTACGTTGCTCCTGATGTTGACAGACGGTATTGCCAGCCCGTACTCATTTCTTTATCTGCTGGCCATCATGAGTGCTGGTATGCTGCTGAATCGGCAGCAGGCATTATATACTGCCGCACTCTGTGTTATTTTATACGGGGCAATGGTTGATTTGCAGTATTTTGGTCTTTTGAAGGAGATCGGCCTCAGCTCCGATGCGGCCCTGCAAAGGGGAAATGTGGTGGTTTTTTACACCATTTTTTTGCATCTGGTAGGGTTTATTCTTGCTGCAATTATGGGTAGCCATCTGGCTGAGCGGGCCAGGCTGACTGAAGTAAACTACGAAGAGTTAAAACGATTACATAGTACGATTGTAGAAAATCTTGAAAGTGGCTTGTTAACCATTACCCGGGATGGTCTGATCAGGGTTTTTAATCCCTATGTTGAAAAAATTACCGGCATGACCCAGCTTCATGCCTACGGACGTCCGGTCAATGCGGTGTTCCCTGCATTAACGGTGGGTGGCGTAGCTTTTGACCATCATATGCAGGGAGAATTTTACTACCGTCCGCCGACAGGTATCCCTTTAACCATTGGCTATGCCACCATGCCGTTCAGAAATTTGAAGGGGGAAACAGCAGGCCTGATCGTAACCCTTAAGGATCTGACCGGTCTGAAGCAGATGGAGCTGGCTTTGAAACAGTCAGATCGTCTGGCTGCCCTGGGTGAACTGTCAGCGCGCATGGCCCATGAAATCCGCAATCCTCTGGCTGCCATCAGCGGTTCGGTGCAACTGTTGTCAGAGCATGGTGGTCTAAGCGATCATGAATCCAGGCTGCTTGCAATTGTCTTGCGGGAATCAGACCGTTTGAATGGTCTGATTACTGATTTTCTGGCCTATGCCCGCCCGACTCCCCCTCGTTTTGAACGCTTCAACCTGTATCATCTGGTAAGGGATTTACAGGCCTTGCTGGTGGCTGATAACCGTTTTGACAAGATCCGACTTGTACTGAATCTATCTGAGGATCTTACCGCCTGGGCTGATCGTGGCCAGTTACAGCAGGTGTTGTTGAATTTGTTGCATAACGCCGCAGAGTCCATGCCGGATGGTGGTGAAATTACAATATCAGCTGATTTGCAGTCAGAAATTGATGATGCCGGTAGGGCATTTGCCCTGCTCTGCCTGAAAGTCCTTGATCAGGGCTGTGGCATGCATGAGGAAACCTGTCGGCATCTGTTTGAGCCTTTTTGGACGACAAAACCGGCTGGAACCGGGCTGGGGTTAGCAACGGTTTATCGGATTGTTGAAGGGCATGGCGGTATGGTGCAGGCTGACCCTCGTGATGGGGGGGGGACGGTGATGACGCTTTTATTGCCAATGATGGAGGAGGGGCTTGGTGAGAACCAGAATTCTGGTTGTTGATGATGAGCTGAGTATGCGGGAGTTTATCTCGATCCTGCTAGAGCGTGAAGGGTATGAGGTGCTGACGGCAGCTGATGCCGCAACTGCCCTTGTCCGTCTGGCTGCCTCGGATATTGACCTGGTTATTTCCGATGTCCAGATGCCCGGTTTAAGCGGACTGGAACTGCTTGCCCTGATCAAGGAAAGTAAACCGGACACCGCAGTACTACTGGTTACCGCCTTTTCAACTGCCGAGCAGGCGGTTGAGGCGATGAAGCTGGGGGCTTATGATTATCTGGCCAAGCCGTTTAAAGTGGATGAAATCAAGATTCTGGTCAAGAACGCCCTGGAAAAGCGTGACCTGAAGCGCGAAAACCGGCAGCTGCGGGAAAAAGCCGGTGTTTGTGAAGGATATGGCGGTATTGTCGGCACCTCGCAGCGGATGAAAGAGGTCTTTAATCTGCTGCGCAAGGTCGCTGAATCCCAGACTACGGTGCTCGTTTCCGGTGAAAGCGGTACCGGTAAAGAGTTGGCAGCCAAGGCTATCCATGAGGGAAGCGGCCGTAAAAACAAGCCGTTTGTGGCGGTTAACTGTGGCGCAATTCCTGAAAATCTGATTGAGAGCGAACTGTTTGGTCATGTCAAAGGGGCCTTTACCGGTGCCGTAGGAGAACGGGCCGGCCTGTTTGAACAGGCAAATGGTGGCACGGTTTTTCTTGATGAGATCGGTGAACTGCCGCTGGCAATGCAGACCCGCTTGCTACGGGTGATCCAGGAACGTGAACTGCGCCGCGTAGGCGGATCGACCACCAAAAAGGTAGATGTGCGTCTGCTGGCAGCTTCAAACCGTGATCTGGCCCTACAGGTAAAAGAAGGAACCTTTCGGGAGGATCTCTACTATCGGATCAATGTTGTCCAGGTGGTGATGCCTCCCCTGCGTGAACGGGTCGAGGATATTCCGCTCCTGGTTGAACATCTGGTCAGGAAACATTGTGGTAGTGGAGGTATTGTCACGTCGGAAGCACTTAAATGCCTGATGGCTTACCCGTTTCCTGGCAATGTACGGGAACTGGAAAACATCATTGAACGCAGTCTGGTGCTTGACCGTGAGCGGATTACCCTGGACAGCCTGCC
>CAZNWF010000025.1:0-30259 GCA_964576485.1 uncultured Geobacter sp.
TCAGGCTGTCCGCCCCGGCGGAAACCATCGCCTTTATGAACGATTATCTGGATAAGCTGCGGGCGATCTGCATTGTCTCCCGTCTGGACCTTGTTGAAGAGTTGTCTGGCGATGCCTATGAAGGCACGGTTGTTGAGGGTTTGAAGGTGCTGGTGGAAAAGGCACCGGGTGAGAAGTGTGAACGTTGCTGGTGCTACAGTGAAGAGCTGGGCGGCAATGCAGAACACCCCACCATCTGCCCGAAATGTACGGCAGCGGTGGTGTAGCATGAACCGTTGGGGGATCTTTTCCATTATTGCGATTGTCGGCCTTGTGGTTGATCAAGCCACCAAGCTGTATGTGGACCGGGTCATGGCTCTGCATCAGTCTATCCCGGTGATTGACGGTCTGTTCAGTTTTACTTACCTGCGTAACCGGGGTGCTGCCTTCAGCTTCCTCTCCAACGTCTCCTGGCGGCTGCCGTTTTTTATCGGGGTCACACTGGTGGCTGCGGTTGTAATCATCGTGGCCCTGAAGAAGATGCGTGACGATCAGAGGCTGGCCCAGTCCGCCCTGGCCATGATCTTTTCCGGTGCCATCGGCAATCTGATTGACCGGGTACGAATGGGAGAAGTGATAGACTTTCTGGATGTCTACTGGAAGACCCACCACTGGCCGGCCTTTAATGTGGCTGATTCCCTGATCTGTGTCGGGGTTGCGCTTGTTGCGCTGGATATGCTTAAGGAAGAACGGCGGCAGCAGCTTGTTGCTGATAAATAGTCGGATGGTTTGCCTGATTTAAAAGCCTGATTGGAAACTGGCGTGATTGTGTGCTAATATAAACACAGCTTGAATCAGAACAGGAGGAAGCCCATGCCGTTGTTTCTAGAAGCAGTTATGGTTGTGGTAATCATGCTGGCATGCTTCTTCGGAGTCTTCCTGCTCCTGTTTCTGTTTGCCCTGGCCCTGTTTCCGGTGGAGAAATCACTGTCAAAGGTGGTGTGGGAGATGACAGAGCCCAAACGGAAGCCGATTCCGCAGCCGCAGGGTGGTTTCAAGGGGTTCAGCGAAAAACATCGCGGATAACGCCATTTTTTATTGCAGATACAGAAGGGGCGCCTGGCAACAGGTGCCCCTTGCTTTATGCTGCTTAGTCCAGATCACCGGTGATTTTCTGCAGCTCATACAGTTTAACATTTACCCCGCTGACACATGAAATGATCTCTTTAAGGACGGTTGCGTCAACCCCGCATTCTTCGTCGATCCTCTGAAAGAAGGGATACCCTTTGGGAAGCGGGGTTAATGCTCCGTCTCTCAGCAGCATGACATCCACCAGATCATTAACGCGGCCGGTTGCCTCCCAGGGATCGCGGTAGTTGAACTGGCGGGCAACAACATGCAGCCCCATGCCGTTGGGAAAGATCGCCTTGGCCTCAAAGGAAAATTCCCGTGGGGCGCTGTAGTGTTCAGAACGGCCAGAACGGGCCATGACCTGTGCCCCGGCAGCCTCCAATAGCTCACGGACCGAATCAGCGGTCATCGGTGGTAAAGGTGTCTCCATATGTCATCCCCTCAAATAGAACAGTTGCAAGCAGCCTACCTGAAAGCCGTGTCTGACTGCAAGCATGAGATGCAGCTCTGGCCAGTGGCTGCAGATACCGCTGCAGAATCTGAGCTGAAACGGTACGTCCATACGCACGGGGTAACTGCAGAGGCGGTGGAATTGTTACAGAGGCTTGTGTACCGCTATTTTGCTGCACATCGTCGTGACCTGCCCTGGCGGGAAGGCACTGATCCCTACCGGGTGCTGGTTTCAGAGGTAATGCTGCAGCAGACCCAGGTAGATCGGGTGATTCCCAAATTTACTGTTTTTATGCAACGGTTTCCTGATCCGCAAACTCTTGCTGAAGCCCCGGTCCCTGATCTGCTGGCAGCCTGGCAGGGGTTGGGATACAACCGTCGCGCCCTGAACCTGCAGCGGGCAGCCAGGATGATTGTGGATGAGTGGAGCGGCAGTATCCCGGATGATCCTGTTCGGTTACAGCAGTTGCCCGGTATCGGTCCCTACACTGCCGGAGCTATAACCTCCTTTGCTTTTAATCGTCCTCAGATCTTTCTTGAAACCAACATCCGGGCTGTACTGTTGCATTTCTTCTTTGAAGATCAGGAAGGAATCGCCGACAAGCAGCTGCTGCCGATTGCAGAGGCGGTGCTGGATCAGGCCAACCCCCGCAACTGGTACAATGCCCTGATGGACTACGGCAGTGACCTGAAGCGCCGCTTCACCAATCCATCGCGGCGCAGCCGCCACCATACGGTGCAAAGCAGGTTTGAAGGTTCAGACCGTCAGGTTCGCGGAGCCGTGCTGCGATTGCTGCTGGAGTCGGGCGGGATGACTGTACGTGCCCTGCAAAAGCAGTTGGGGGTTAAAGCAGAACGACTGAACCCGATTCTTGAAGGGATGCTGCGTGAAGGATTCCTGAAAAAACAGGGGCAAAAATATTGCATAGCATCGAGCTGAGTATGCCTGCCTCCTACGTAATCACCAACCTGTCCAGAATTGCCTTGCCGGTGCAGATTTAAATCCTGATATCTGCCTGCTTGATACTCTTTTTTATTGACATAGGGAAATAATTTCTCCACATTATCCCCATGGGGAAAATATTTACAGGTAACGGCTGGATACTTAAGGTGCAAGGAGCGGAACATCCGCCGGTGCACGTCCACCTGTTGCATCCTGCTGGCAAGGCTGTTCTTTTTCTAAACGGTACCGTTATCAACTCCGGCGTGCCATCCCGTATACTTGCTGAGGCTTCCCTGTGGCTCACCCATAACAGCGCCATCGTTATGGCAGCGTGGAAAACCATGGGAAACCCTGAAAAGAGGTAAGTCATGAAAAAACAAACCCCCCGCCTGCAAAGTGTAGTCGTGCTTCCTGATCGTGTTGTGTCGGCAACCTATACCGATGGAAGGACCGTAACCGTCTCCATGCTGGACGTTATCAAAAATTATCCGGCATTTGCGCCGCTTGAAGCTGCTGAAGAATGCGCCACTGCCAGGATTGCCGATTGGGGTTTTACTCTGGAGTGGAACTGCGGCATGTCGCTTGACTGCGACCGTTTTTTTGAACTGTCCCTTGAACAATCTGACATGATTGAAAATGTCCGTTTTCGCCAGTGGCAGGACAGCCACGCCCTTTCCCTTGCTGAAGCGGCCAAAGCCATAGGACTTTCCCGCCGTACTATCAGTCAATACCGTACCGGAGCCCGCCCGGTTCCGCGTGTGGTTGCCCTTGCCTGCAAAGGGTGGAGCAGTGATCATATACAGGAAGCTGCATAAGGTTACTGTATGCTCAGCAAACACTCAATTTTCTGAAAGATAAGCGCTTCCCTGGCCTTATCACTGCGCACTGATCCCTGTACCGCGTACTCAAAATCCCTGGTGTTCAGCAGCTCTCTAAACTGCTCTGAGATATAGCCCCTGACGTCCTGATCAGCGCTCTGGATTTCATCAACCAGTTCAGGGCGTCCATCACAGAGTGTGATGATATCTTCTATGTCTTTGCTGCCCAGAGGATCGTTCCTTCCCCGTCCACGGTAGGCTTCAAGTTTGGTCGCAATAAACAGTGGTGGAGTTAAAATGCGGATGCTGACACCTTCAGACAGCCCATGGGCAACTGCGGTAGCAAGGGCCTTTTTATACCAGCGATTTGTAAAACCCAGAATGCTGCCATCATGCGGCATAAAATCAACCTTCAGCTCACCAAGTCGCATCCGGCAGATCAGTTCATCTTCAGGTGACAGGGAAAACCCTCTCTGTTTGAGAATGTTCTGGAATGTGTACCATGCCAGCTGCCCGACAATATCCACGATAACATCAACATCATCAGTATAACGAGCTGATTCCAGGCTAAATTCATCGGTAATCAGAAGGCTTGTGGTACACCCTCCAACAAAGGCAACCTCGGCAAGCAGATCCTGTCCCAAGGCTCTGGCAACCATCAGCAGCATCTTTTCAGCCTCTTCAGGCGCCGTCATACTGATCCCAACCTTGCATTTAATTCCAATACCGCCACTTCAACTTCCCGTGGGTTGCCCAGCCTGACAGCATCCATCAGAGCAAGGTATTCATACAGCAAAGGATCTTTTGCTGTGGCAAGAGCCACTGACTTACAAAGCGGCGTAACCGCCTGTCCTTTCTTGCTGCCATTTGCGTCCGGCCAGACATAGATAAGCTCACCGGCACTCATGATCTTGCCTTGCAGCACCGGAGCTGCAAATGAGGTAGGTATCCCTCGTGATACCTCTTTGACGTCTGCCGGAAAGACATACTTCAGGCCGTATGCGATAAATTCCGTCACGGCCTTGAGATTTACCCGAGGCGTTTTTGAGATGCGATCCGGTTTAAGCAGTCCAATCCTGATGCATCTGTTCAGTGAATTACTGACCTCTGATTTGCTAATGCCGGTAGCTTCTGCCAGGCCGCGCACTGTGTAGTTTGCTGCAGTCACACTGTTTGTGGCTTCCTTTTCCTGCTGCTGCAATGCAACCAGTTTAAGAAGCAGTACAATATCCTGACTTTTCATGATGCCCTCCTTCTGCGTCCATTGTCCGTGGACAATGGACGCAGAATAGGCAAATACAGAAATATGTCAAGCTCAAGCTGCAAGACTACTATCATCAGCACTGATGCTTTCCCCCCTACTTAATCACCAACCTGTCCACAAGTACCTTGCCGGTGCTGATGGTCAACGGCCCTTTCAGGGTTGTGGGCAGATTGCTGCTTCTGGTGATGAAGTCCGGCATGTAACCACCCATCAGTGTAATTTCCTTATTGGCATTCATGCTCTTTGGCACGCCCCCAATCGGCAAGCCAATGGCAGGTGATGCCTTCCTCCCCAATCCATTATTCAGCTGCCTGTTTGAAAAAGAGCTGAGCGCTGAAAATGCTGCAGCCGTAGCAGCCAGCTTCTTTTCATCAGACATTCTGGTGCCGGATTTTTTTGCAGAAGCCATGCTGAGGACTGATGGCAGGGCCAGGGTTGCATTGTGGCAAAGTGTGGCTGAAGGGAGCTATGCTGATGAGGTTGGCGTGGCAGCTAATCTGAACAAACCATTGGCGATTGTTCACGGCGAGGCTGACTGTCTGGTGAATCCTGCCTACATCCAACAGCTGAGTATGCCGACACTATGGCGGGATGAGGTGCAGGTTATTGAAAATGCAGGACATGCTCCGCACTGGGAACAGCCGGAACGGTTTAATCGGCTGCTGGAGGATTTTGCAGAGGATCTAAACAACATCTAATCCATCATAGTAAGTGTCTTTTTTATGGACATACTATGATGATATAGCTATCATTCCTGCATAAGGCAGGTGGCTATTATGGTTGAACAACTACGCAAGGCCATACCGTTTGAAGAATTTGATTACCAGAGTCTGCTGGATTCTCTGCGAGGGTATGTCTTTCCTCGTAAAAAAATCACCTCTCTGCTACGCAAGGGTGAAATCATCCGGGTCAAGAAGGGGCTGTATCTGTTTGGCGAGGACCGGCGTCGTTCCCCCTACTGCCGGGAGCTTCTGGCAAATCTGATCTACGGTCCCTCATATATATCCCTTGAATATGCCCTCCATTATTACAGCCTTACCCCTGAACGAGCGGAAACCATCACCTCAGTAACCTGTGGTCGATCACGCAGTTTTGATACACCGGTGGGCTGCTTCAGGTATCGGATGATTCCAATGGCCGCCTTTCATATCGGCATTGATCGGGTTGAACTGACCGATGGCCGTTCATTTCTGATGGCAGCACCTGAAAAGGCCCTGGCTGACCGGGTTGTGCAGGAACGGGGCAGCGGCATTACCACCCGCAAAGGGATGCTGCAGTACCTGACTGATAATCTGCGGATTGACCCGGCTGCGTTGCTCCATCTTGACGCAACCGGTCTGGTGACCATTGCCGCGGCTTATCGCTCCAATCGCCTGAAGCTGTTGGCCGGTCTGGTCAAACAACTGCAAACAGGGCAGCAGGAGAGAAACAATGCATGATGCCATAGAGCGGATGCTGGCCAAATACCAGCCCCAAAGCCTGGATGAAACGATACGGGCTTTGCGTGAAATTATTCAGGAAACAGCCCTGTTGGGGCTGTGGCGTGCCCGTTTTTTTGAGCATGCTGCCTTTTACGGTGGCACAGCGCTACGGATTCTCCACGGACTTGACCGTTTTTCAGAAGATCTTGATTTTTCTTTGCTACAGCCCGACCCAACATTTTCTCTCCAGCGCTTCAGTGCTGCACTGGAAGAGGAGGTACGGGCCTTTGGCTTCAACCTGCGGGTTGAGTCGGTTACGAAATCAGTTGAAACGGCTGTACAGTCAGCTTTTCTCAAGGCCACTACCCGTAATGAACTGCTGGTTATTGAGGCGGATGAGCGAATAGCCAGGATGGTGCCCCCCGGCCAGCTGCTGAAGATCAAGATTGAGGTGGATACTGACCCGCCACCCGGTTTTATGACCACCACCCGTTACCTGCTGCAGCCGATACCGTTTGCAGTGCGCTGCTATACGCTTCCCAGCCTGTTCGCCGGCAAACTGCACGCCCTGCTGTTTCGCCGCTGGAATAACCGGGTGAAGGGGCGTGACTGGTACGACCTGGTCTGGTATGCCGCCAATCATCCACAGTTGAACCTGTATCATCTGGAGCAGCGGATGCGACAAACCGGGCAGTGGAGCGGTGATGCACGTCTGACGCAGAAGCAGTTTGATGAGCTGATGAACAACGCCATTGAAAATCTGGGGGTGGATCAGGCGCGTCAGGACGTTGCCCCTTTTGTGAAGGATCAGCAGGTTTTGTCCATCTGGTCACGGGATTTTTTCAGAGATGTGGCATCCAGAATCAAGATTGTGGAAGAGCAGAGGGTATGACGTATCCACAGTCATTGACTCCTATGCTACGCCGTCAACCGCAGTTCCACCCCCCAGGGGGCCGGTTTTTCTCCTTCCTGCGTCAGCACCCACAGGGTAGGAAAGGTCATCTGCTCCGGTACCGGGCCAATACCGTCGGTCAGGTAGATGATGGCAGCAGGCAGGGGGTGCATGGTCTGAGCATAGTCAAAGACCGGACGCAGGTCAGTAAATCCGCCTCCATCATACCGTTGGGCCACAAATGAAGAACTATTGAAGGTCTCAATCTGCTGAATCCGGCTGTTGGCGTACAGAACTGTGATGCTGCAGTCTCGACCCCGTGCCAGGTTGACCAGCTCTGCTGCAAACGCCTCCCGTAATGCCACGATGTTGGTGGAATCGCTGACATCAATCCCCACCAGCAGGTTCAGTTTACGCCGTTTGCGTACCCCCGGTGTCTGGTGGGAGAAACGGCGGTGTTCCCGCATCCAGGTGCTGCTATGGCCGGTTCTGCCGGCGGTTGCGATAAACTGGCGCAGGATCTGGCGCCAGGGGATCGGCGCCGGCTGCAGCAGCCTATCCACCACCGCCCGGATATCTGCCGGGGTCTCACCATCACTGCCCCGCAGGGCATCCTGCACCATGCTGCGCAGCATCTCTTCCGCAAGGGTAAGCGGCGTGCTGTCAGCATCCTGCCAGGCCTCATGATCGTCAATGGTTTCTGTCTCGTGCAGTTGCTGCCCAGACCCAGCGCCATCAATCCCGCTGCAGGCCTGTTCAGCCCTGCCTGCACCGCTGCCTTCTGCATTGCCCATATCAAAGGGGGGCACGATCAGGTCGTAGTATTCCTCGGCAGATAGGCCTGCTTCCATCTTGAAGTTCCGGGGATACAGCGCACCGCCTGGCAGGCCGTCAATACTGGGATTGATGGCCAGGTCGCAGGCCACGTCCCAGTCGTGGGAATGACGTTCACGGCGACGCAGCGGATGCAGGTGGAGCAGATGTTTCAGCAGGTGCTCTAACAACGCTTCCTGTTCCGGTGGGGCAAAGCTGCTGAACGATGCGTCGTTAACCGACAGGATCGGTATGCCGTCCCGGACAGTTATGGCAACGGAGCGGTCACGGCTTTGCAGGGGGACGCGCCGCAGTTGCAGCAGCAGGTGTCCGTAGAACGGCTTCTGTTTCAGCAGGCGGATAATGGTGTTCTCAAGGGAGCGCATGGTGAGACAGGGTAGCGAAAGGTGACGGTCCTGTCAAAGAGTTCAAATTACCTTTTCTGGTGGGTAACGGTATGCTATACAAAATAATCTAAATTTCATACCTACCGCAGTGTCGGTGGCAGGAGGCGAGAGATGTCAGAAGAAACGAACCCCAAAGTGTTGCTTGAGACCAGTAAGGGAAACATTACCCTTGAACTGAATAAGGAAAAGGCACCAATCACGGTTAAAAACTTTCTTGGCTATGTCAAGGACGGCTACTATGACGGCCTGATTTTTCACCGTGTGATCAAGGATTTCATGATCCAGGGTGGCGGTATGGATGCTGATCTGCAGCCTAAGAAGACCAAGTTTGCCATTAAGAACGAGGCTCAAAACGGGCTTAAAAACGTGCGTGGCAGCGTGGCTATGGCCCGCACCGCACTGGTTGATTCGGCCACCTCACAGTTCTTTATCAATACCGTTGATAACGCATTTCTTGATAACAAGGGCAAGCGTCAGGATGATTTCGGCTACTGCGTGTTTGGGCAGGTGGTTGAAGGGATGGAGGTGGTGGACGAGATCCGCCAGGCCAAGACCGGTAACAAGGCTGGTCACGGTGATGTGCCGCTGGAGCCGATTACCATCATCTCTGCCAGACTGGTGGAGTAATACTGGGCAGACAGAAGATAAGATGAAGCAAGGGCCGGTGAGAGATCACCGGCCCTTCTTGCTATTTGATTTTGTACGTATGTAATCAGAACCTGAACCAGACGCCACCCAGTAACTGGGTCTGACGATCATTTATCAGTCGCCGCGCCTCAAGGTTAAGGGTCAGAAACGGTACCGGTAATGAGACATCAACCCCGCCCTGGAAGGTCATGGTACCGGAGTGCTCTTCGCCACGGTCCAGTTGATTGGGCGAAGTAATGTTATTGACGCTATAATACACTGCGCCGACCCCTGCATAGGGTTTGATAAACGGAATTAGCGGAAGGTGGGCGTTGGCATAGCCACCCAGTGGCATGGTGTCGGCCTTTTTGTAATACGAACCCTTGTCATAGCGCAGGTTTGCATACCCAAGAGAGGCCCCCAGGCTGAGAAAGGGAATCGGAAAATAGCGGGCGGCAAATTCAAGGTTGTTGCCATCCTGTTCAATGGTGCGCCCATAGCGGGCGCCGACATCAAAGCTGCCGGCGGTTGCAAGGCTGCTGATACAAAGGATCGCAGCAATGGTCATAAGTACAGTTCTAAATTTCATGGGTGGCTCCTTTTAGGTGAGATAGATTTTGATGCTTATCAGTATAGACTTTTTTTACAGTACAGCAAGAAGGTAACGGGTAAGATTCCACCGCCCCCTGTCCTGCCTTAATCGAACAGACCGCCCAAAAAGTTACTGTTGTACTTGGTCTTAACGGCTAACCCTGGAATGACCTGAGAAGAGTGTTCCGCCGGTATGATGATAATGCTGCGGTCATCCTGCAGGTCCGTGTCGGCAATGGTAACATCGGCAATTTTCTGCGTGGTCAGTCGCTCGGTCTTGCGTACCCGGTCAACCTCTTTGATATAGCGGAGCAACTCAACGTTATCGCCCCCTTTAACCCCGTCCCGTCTCCCGATATTGACATAGGCAATGCGGGTCCCATCGGGCCCGGTCATGGTCTTGTAGAGATAGCCGTAGCGTGGAAACGCTTCAATAAAAGGCCGTTTCGCTTTGCTTGTTGCGTTGTCTACTGCTTGGTTAATGACCGCTGTCGCGTTGCGAACCCGGCATTCGTGTCGTACTTCTGCAGTGGTGGTGTTGCTGACACTGCCTCTAAATGGTTCAAATGCCTGGGCAATGGAACCTGTTAAGGCGTTTATGACGCGGATGTTGACGGTGGCACTCCCTTTGATTGCGCACGACGGCTTGGTGGTCGTACATTTCCCTTTGTTGTCACAAGTAGTTTTGCTGGGGGTGAATTCAGCCCGTGCCACCGGGTTGGTAATGGAGCCAAGCACAACATAATCAATCCCCTGGACCATGCTGGTTATCTCTGAAAAATCAGCAGCCATGTCCAATGACCAGACGAATTTTTTCTCATCAAACAGCTTCTGGGCCTGACCCCGTTCTACAACTTCCATGCCGCAGCCCTTTGATGCAATCTGGGTCAGGCTTTCCTGAACACCGGGGCTCAGGTGGCCACTGTACTCAAAGGGCTCTCCAAACGGTAGAATGGCAACTTTGGGCTGCTTTTTGTCAATAACATGTTGGGGCGGGAGTATTTCTGCCACAGCTTGATCTATGGCGGTTTCCCGGTACTTTGCCACCTCAACCGTATGTGAACAGCCAGCCAGGAGGGCGGTAAGACTCAGCAGACTGATGATGGTTCTTTTCATGCCAGGGGGTCCTTTGCGTAGTGGATGAAAACTTAAATCAGCGTGTAGTGCCGGTAGCATGCGCCGGTTTTAACTTTCTGGAGGGCAGGCCCTTCAGGGTTTTGTACAGACCTGCCGGAGTTGGTTCAAAGGAGAGGACCGCTACCCCCAGTTCTCGACTGAGGTCTGCCGGCGTCAGGTTGTCAATAAAACAGCCTTCCCCCTCTTTCAGCATAACCTCGGGAATCAGTAACACCTGGCCCAGCGTTTTACCCAGCAGTTCGATAATACTATCTCTGCCACTAATCAGACCGGTCACCGTGACGCTGGTGCCAAATAGATGATTGGGAATGGCGGCGGCTGTCAAGGAACAACCGGTTTTCTCGCCCAGGTCTGTCAGGAAGCTGCTGACAAAACCGACTGAAGACTGGCCGGTAACCACAGTTGCGGTGATGGGGGGGAGTGGCTTTGCCCGCTTCAATACCGCTGCAGCATCCTTTAAAAACCAGGCGGTCATACCAACCCCGTTTTCCCACTGGGGCAGGTCACCGTATTCCTTGAGTGCGGGGAAGGGATAATCTGCCTTAAGGAAGAACTCATCTGCCAGTTGCAGAAACGTGTCCCCCAGCTGCTTGTTCACGGCCCGCATGCGGGGTAGCCAACCGTCCAGAAAAGCTGCCGCGTAGGTGCGATCAACCGGGGCAAGTTCAGGCAGCCGTTGACGATGTTCGGTCAGGCCAACCGGCACCACGGCCAGAGAGCGAACCGACGGATAGAGGTTGGCCAGTTCTGTGACGGTCTGTTCCAGAACCGCGCCGTCATTGACACCGGGGCAGAGTACCACCTGGGTGTGCAGCTCTATCCTGGCCTTAGCAAGCTCTTGCAACTGCCCCAGAATCGGTGGGATACCGGTTCTGCCCAACAGTTTTTCCCGTACAACGGGGTCAACGGCATGGACCGAGATGTAGAGTGGCGAGAGGCGTTGCTTGATGATCCTGCGCAGTTCAGTCGGTTTCAGATTGCTGAGGGTGACATAGGTCCCCTGCAGAAATGAAAGCCGATAATCCTCATCCTTGACATACAGCGGTTTTCGCAACCCTTTGGGCAGTTGATGTACAAAACAGAAGATGCAGTTGTTACCGCAGCGCTTTGGTTCCGGCGGGGCAAAGGTCAGGCCGGGTGGTTCACCCGGATCTGGTTCCAGCAGTACGGTCTGCAGCTGTCCATCAGCATTGGCCAGGGTAAGTTCTGCCTCTTCATCGCTGGCCAGCCAGCTGTAGTCAATCAGGTCCCGCAGCCGGGTGCCATCAATCTCCAGCAGCCGCTGGCCCGGTTGCAATCCGGCGCGATCTGCCGGAGAACCGGGCTCCACTGTTTCGATCAAAAGTCCGTGCATTGAATGGTTTCTTTGCTGGTATGCAGATGGCGGGGAAGCCCTGCCATCATGGGATCAGGGATGATGGTGCAGGCGGAAGGTGCCATCAACCGAGGTGATGGTGGCTATGGCATGTTTATAGATCAGGATATCACCACCGGCATCAAGCAGTAGCGAAAAGTTGTCGAATGACTTGATGTGGCCTTCAAGCGACTCGCCGGACATCATCCGGACAGCCATCTTGACTCGTTCTTTACGGGATTGATTCAGATACTGGTCCTGGATGTTAAAGGGGGCTTTGGACATAATCTTCTTTCTCCTTTAGGCGAAGAACGTGGCTGCAGCAGAATGGATAGTAGCAGAGTTTTCCGGATATGCAACCCACTGCATCTCCGGTTCAGCCCTGAACCAGGTTAACTGGCGTTTGGCAAAGTGTCGGGTGTTGCGTTTGATCAGCCGTGTCATCTCCGTTTGATCGTGGTTGCCCTGCAGATACGCCACCACCTCTTTGTAGCCGATGGCCTGCAACGGCTTGCAGTCTGCCGGTACACCTGATTGCAGCAATCCCTGTACCTCTGCCACCAGACCGGCGGCAAGCATGGCATCCACCCGCTCATCAATCCGCTGGTACAGCTTCGGGCGGGGCAGGTCAAGGCAGAACTGCAGCGCATGGTAGGGGCTATCGGCAAAACCGTGCTCTGCCTGAAACTGTGCCAGCGGGATGCCGCTGGTCTGAAAGACCTCCAGGGCACGGATGATACGGTTGCGATTGTTGGGGTGCAGCCGCTGCGCAGTATCCGGGTCTACCTTGGCCAGCTCTGCCAGCAGTACTTCTCCCCCCTCACGCTCCAGCCGCTCCCGAAGTGCTTCACGCAGGGCAGGATCTTCACCCGGGGCCTTGTTCAAGCCCCGCAGCAGACTGCGCAGGTACAGACCGGTGCCACCGGCCAGTATCGAACGTTTACCCCGCCCGGCAATCTCATGAATTGCCGCCGCCGCAGCTGTCCTGAAATCAGAAGCGGTGAACGGATCAGTCGGTTCACGGATATCAAGCAGGTGATGGGGGACCCGCTGCTGCTGTTCCGCTGTTGGCTTGGCGCTACCGATGGCCAGGCCGCGATAGACGGTCAGGGAATCAACGCAGATGATCTCTCCGTTTAGCTGCTCTGCCAGATCAAGGGCCAGGGCAGACTTTCCGGAGGCGGTCGGACCCGCAATCACAAGCAGGCGTGGTTTCATGTCCGGTTGAAAAACTTTTCCAGCTCCCGCAGGGGGATCTCATGGGAAACCGGTCGTCCATGGGGACAGTGGGCCGAAAAGTCGGTGGCATCCATCGCCTTCAGCAGCTCTTCCATCTGACGGTGCTCCAGGGGGTGCGTGCCTCGAACGACACTATGGCAGGCAACCCTGGCCAGCAGGTCATCCCGTAGCAGGGCAAAGCTTGAGCTGCTGCCCTGTTCGGCCAGTTCAGCCAGCAGATCGCGCAGCAAGCGGCAGTGATCCTGTTCTGCCACAATCCGGGGTACGGCGTTGATCCGCCAGGTCTGGCCGCCAAACTCCTCCAGTTCAAAGCCCAACGGTTCCAGAATGTTCAGGTAACGGCGGACCGTGTCAGCTTCGCTAAAGGACAGTTCCAGGGTGTCCGGCAGCAGCAGTCGCTGGGATTCTATACCACCGGTTGCAAACCCGGCTTTTAGCTGCTCAAAACGGACCCGTTCGTAGGCGGCATGCTGGTCAATAATCACCAGCCGGTCATCTGCCTGGCAGAGGATATAGGCTGCCCGGAACTGTCCAATGATACTCAGGCTTGAAAAGTAGCCACTGGCCGCTGACGGTGGTGTCGCCTGTGCTTGAGGCGGCTGGTAGCCCTGGGCTGGTTCGTAGACCCGTGGCGCCACTGCAGGGGGGACTGCCATAAAACGATCCAGAGCCTGCTGAACTCCGGCACGGTGGGGCTGTAGGGGCGTATGGCCATACGCCCTCCCTGCAGAAGGCGGCGGTATTACAGGAGCCGGCTCACGGCGTTGCAGCCAGGGGGACTCGCGCAGGACTCCTTCCAGCACACCCTGAATGGTATCGTGAACCTGGTTTTGACGCCGAAAACGGACCTCATGCTTGGTGGGATGAACATTGACGTCCACCTCATCCGGGGCCAGTTCGATAAACAGTACTACCAGCGGGTAGCGCCCTTTTTCAAGGATCGGGCGAAAGGACTGCATGATGGCATGCTGAATGACCTTATCCCTGACAAACCTGCCATTGATGTAGGTGAACATGGCTGCGGTGGTTGAACGGGCTGCCGAGGGCGCTGCCAGAAAGCCGCTGATCCGTGCGGCTGCGGTTTCTCCTGTAACCGCAAACAGTGCGGCATCTCTGGTCACCAGTTTTTGCAGACGTTGCTGCAGGCTGGCCGGGCTGACCCGCAGCTGTTCCCGCCCATCATTTTGGTAGCTAAAAGAAACATCGGGGCGGGAAATGGCCATACGGACCATCAGGTCCCCCACATGGGCCGCTTCGGTCTCGGCACTGCGCAGGAACTTCAGGCGGGCAGGGGTATTGAAGAAGAGTTGTTCAACGGTCAACTCGGTCCCCACCGCCATGCCGCAGGCGGTTACCGAGCGGACAATCCCGCCCTCAAGGGCGATCTCGGTCCCCTCAATGCTGTCGCTGGTGCGGGTTTTAAGGCGCAAGCGGGAGACCGAGGCGATGGAGGGCAGTGCCTCACCCCGGAAACCCAGGGTGGCGATCGCCTCAAGGTCATGGTCAGAGGTGATCTTGCTGGTGGCGTGGCGCTCCAGGGCCAGCAGGGCGTCCTCGCGGGACATGCCGTGGCCGTTGTCGATGAGCCGGATCAGGCGGCGTCCACCGGCGTTGATCTCCAGCCTGATGTCGGTTGCGCCGGCATCCAGGGCATTCTCCAATAGCTCTTTCACCACTGAGGCAGGCCGCTCAACCACTTCACCGGCGGCTATTTTATTGGCAAGGGATTCTGAAAGGATGCGTACGCGTGGTGTCACAGGAATACCACTCCATCACAAGCAAAAAAGAGCGGGGAAACCCCGCTCGGAAAAGTAACGCTGATGGCGAAGACAGCTGTTATTTTTTGTCTGAATCGCCCAGGTCACCAAAGAGGCTGTTAAAGTCGTCATCTTCAGTCTTTTTGCCATCGGCAGCTGCAGGGTTGCCTGCCGTGCCGGGGGGCGGGGTGTCGTCCCAAGAGAAGCTGTTCATCTCAAAACCCTGTGCAGGAGCCTGTGGTGGTACTGCTGCGGGCTGGGGTGAACTGGTCATCAGGGAGGCAAAAGGGTCCGGTGCGCTTGCTGCCGGGGCATCGTCAAAGGAAAACGGTGATGGTGCTGCAGCCGGAGCTGCTGCAGGCTGCTGTTCCGTGGGCAGATCAAAGCTGAACATATCATTGCTGGTATCAGGAGAGGCGTCCTGATTGGCGGAGGTTTCGATCCCCAGCCCGGCAGCCATTTCTGCTCGCAGGGAGGGGGGGAGAATCATGGGGGTTATGCCGTGATTCTGTTTAAACTCCATCAGGTCTGCTGAACATTTGCGGCAGGAATCATAGCTTTCAAAGCTGGTGTAACCGCATTTCGGACATCTCATCTGGTGTACCCTCCTTGGAGCAGCTCTAAATATCTCCCCACTTATACTGCACAATTGCGGTCATGGCAAGGGCAGCTGTTTCGGTTCTCAGTATCCGCTCCCCCAGGGTAACCGGCGTAAAGCCCCAGAACGAAAACGCTTCCGCTTCGCCAGGCTCAAAGCCCCCTTCCGGGCCGATGGCGATCGCAATCCGTGCCGGACGGGGCATCCCCTCCAGCAGTTCCCGCAGCGGGGTCGGTGTCCCCCGTTCCCAGAGCAGCAGCTTCAGCTCCGCATTGGCAGCACCTGCAGCGGCAGCGGCAGCTGAGGGATGCCAGGCAACCGTTGGTTGGTCAAACCGTTCTGATTGCCGGGCTGCCTCAGCCACAATACGGTTCCAGCGTTCCTGCCGTGCCTGCAGTTTGTCTCCTGCCAGTTTGGGAACGGAACGATCTGCCCTGAAGATGGAAAATTCGCTCACCCCCAGCTCGGTCCCCTTCTGCAGCACCAGCTCTATCTTCTCTCCCTTGGGCAGCCCCTGGATCACGGTGATGGCAGGGGCATCCGGAAACTGGGATGCCTCAAGGGTCTCGGTCAGGCGTACTGCCGTCCATTCCTGGGACACCTGATCAATCACCCCCAGATGGCGTCTGCCCTGTTCATCAATCAGCATTACCTCGTCACCGGATCTGAGGCGCAACACCCGTGCCATGTGGTGGTGCTGGGGGCCGTCATAGGAGGCGTAGCCATCCCGGATGCTGCGGGAACTGACGATAAAACGGCGTCGTCCGCTCATGGCAGCCTCCGGTAATGCAGGCAGCGCCATTCTCCTGCCGCCAGTGAAGCCTCGAAGCTGAGCGGGAACGGATCAAAGCCGTTGCGAACCAGTTCTTCCCGCTCTGCCAGAATGCCGGAAAGGATCAGGCTGCCACCGGGGGCCATCCGGCTGACAATACCGGGGGCCATTCGGACCAGCTCTTCTGCCAGGATATTGGCCAGGATGATCCCGTAGCCGTCTCCCAGCTGTTCAAGGGGGGTGCTGCTGCAGCTGATCTGCTTTGCCACCTTGTTCAGGGTGCAGTTTTCTTCAGCAACGACCACCGCCTGAGGATCAATATCAACGGCATCAATCTGCATCGCTCCCAGTTTGGCTGCTGCAATGGCCAAAATCCCGGAGCCGGTTCCCAGATCAAGGATCTTCATGGTGGAGAGGGCGGGGGGAGCGGGCACCAGTAGCCCTTCAAGGCATTCCAGACAGAGCCGGGTGGTTTCGTGACCGCCGGTGCCAAAGGCCATGCCGGGGTCAAGCACGATGATGGCCCGTTCTTCATCCTGACCGCCGGTTTCCCAGGACGGGGTAACCAGCAGGCGTTGGCCGACCGCAAGCGGTTTAAAGTGTGCCTTCCAGGAAGTGGCCCAGTCCTCTTCACCCAGCAGAGAAAACTGGGGTGGCGCTGCTGGCGTGTAGCCGGGCAGCGTGGCAAGGAAACCGGTGATCTGCGTCAACTGCTGTTCAATCTGGCAGGGCAGACTGAAGTAGCAGGTGATGCTGGCAGTTGCCAGTTCAGGAATATCGTCCGGTGAAAAACTGTCAACATCCCGGTTTTCCGTGCAGACACCGCAACCGGACAGTTCAGCAAGAAAATCAGCCACGGTTTCAGAAAGGGGGGCTGGAACGTCGCAGGTGACTTGGTACCATGTTGCAGCCATGAGGAGCATCCTTAGAGGCGGTTGATAGGCGGCAGCCCGCCAAAGTGGCCAGAACGTAGCAGAACAGAGGGATGCAGGCAACAAAAAACCTTGACAAATCAGTGGTGGCTCACTAGCTTTCATTAGAAATTAGCCATTAAGTAATATCCGGTCTTATCAGGGGTCTTGACCATGAAAAAAATCTATGTGCTGTCTGACTCCACCGGTGAAACAGCTGAGCGGGTTGTTCGTGCCGCCCTGTCTCAGTTCGGTGGCAGTGATGTGAGGATTGTCCGTTTGGCAAAAGTCTGCAACCAGCAGGAGGTGCAGCAGGCGGTTGCTACGGTAACCGCTGATGAAGGTCTGCTGGTCTACACCCTGGTGGATTCGTCCCTGGCGGTTGCGGTGCATACCATTGCTGAAGAACATGGTCTGATGGCCTTTGACCTGCTCTCGCCCCTGCTGCACAGCCTCTCCGTTTTTCTGGGCACCGTGGCCCAGTCCACCCCCGGCCTGCTGCATCAAATTGATACGGCTTATTTCCGCCGGATGGAAGCGGTCAACTTTACGGTCAAGCATGATGACGGCCAGGAAAACCGCGGTCTGGTCAAGGCAGATCTGGTCCTGGTGGGGGTATCCCGTTCATCCAAGACACCGCTTTCCATGTATCTGGCCAACAAGGGCTACAAGGTTGCCAACGTGCCGTTGGTGAAGGGGATTGATCCGCCTGAAGAGCTGGAAGCGATTGACCCGGCCAAGGTGGTCGGTCTGCTGATCAGTCCCAAGCGGTTGGTGGAAATCCGCACCTCCCGTCTGGTAAACATGGGCCAGAGTATGAAAAACAGCTATGCGGATTATGAAAAGGTGGAAGATGAAATCGCCTTTTGCCGACAGTACTATCGCAAGCATCCGGGCTGGCTGATTATTGATGTAACCTGCAAGTCAGTCGAGGAATCTGCCTCAGAGATTCTGCGGCGTCTGGTGGGGCAGTTTTCGGAATAAACGTCCATTGATGTTTTCTGGGAAGGGGGAGCTATGCGGGTTCTGGTGGTTGAAGATGAAAAAAAGGTGGCAGCCTTCATTAAGCGTGGGCTTGAGGAAGAGGGGTATCAGGTTGATGCCGTGCATGACGGTGAGGAGGCGGTTCAGCTGGCCCAGGCAGAGTCCTATGACCTCTTGATTCTTGATGTGATGCTGCCCCGTAAGGACGGGCTGAGTGTGGTGCGTGAACTGCGCCAGTCCGGCATACTGGTGCCGGTGTTGATGCTGACCGCCAGGGACACCACCGATGATATTGTGGCTGGCCTGGATGCCGGCTCTGATGACTATCTGGCCAAGCCGTTTGCCTTTGCCGAGCTGTCGGCCCGGGTGCGGGCGCTTGGTCGGCGGGTTGGCCGTGACCGTGGAGCAGAGCTGACCGTGGCGGATCTGCGGATTGATCCGATCTCCCGCAAGGTCTGGCGTGGTGAAAAGGAGATTGAGCTGACCATCAAGGAGTACGGTCTGCTGGAGTTTCTGGTGCGCAATGCCGGTTCCGTGGTGACCCGCAACATGATCGCTGAAAAGGTCTGGGATCATTCTTTTGAATCCTTTACCAATATTATCGATGTATACGTCAATTATGTACGAAAAAAGGTGGATAAGGGCTTTGACCGGAAACTGATTCATACCGTGCGCGGTCAGGGCTATACCCTCAAGGCAGAGTAGCTGTCTTGCACCAATGATGGAGGTTACAGAATGAAACTGAAATATCTGGTAATGCTTTGTATGCTGGCGGCTGTAAGTCTGTTTGTCCTGACCACGGGGCAGGTTGAGGCAAAGCCGGTCAGCCCTGATTTTGTTGAACTGTCCAAGCGTCTGAAGCCTACGGTGGTCAACATCCGCACAACCAAAACAATCAAGGCACGGACCGGTGTTAATCCCTATGCCGGCAATGATCCTTTTGCTGATCTGTTCGGGCAGTTTTTTGGCCAGCAGGCACCGCAGCAGCCCCGCAAGCAGCAGGGGATGGGAACCGGCTTTATCATCAGTGCCGATGGTTTTATCCTGACCAACAACCATGTGGTCAATGGCGCCGACGAGATCATGGTTAAGTTGTCTGACGGACGTGAGATCAAGGCGGAACTGAAAGGGTTGGATGACAAACTTGACGTGGCTCTGCTCAAGATCAGTGACAAGGCGGTCCTGCCGTTTGCAGAGCTGGGGAACAGTGATGCCCTGGAAGTCGGCGAGTGGGTCATGGCCATCGGTAACCCGTTTGGTCTGGCCCATACCGTTACCGCCGGTATTGTCAGTGCCAAAGGCCGGGTAATCGGCAGCGGCCCCTATGATGACTACATCCAGACCGATGCCTCCATCAACCCCGGTAACTCCGGTGGACCGCTCTTTAGCAGTGAAGGCAAGGTAGTCGGCATCAACACCGCCATCATTGCCAATGGCCAGGGGATCGGCTTTGCCATTCCGATCAATATGGCCAAGACCGTTGCGGATCAGCTTAAGGCCACCGGCAAGGTGGTACGGGGCTATCTGGGAGTCAACTTTGGCGCTCTAACACCCAAGCTTGCCAAGTCGTTGGGGCTGCCTTCTGCCAAAGGAGCGATTGTCACCAATGTTATCAAGGGTTCACCTGCTGAAAAAGGCGGCTTCAAGGTTGAAGATGTGATCGTGCAGTTTGACGGTAAGGCGGTTGACGCAGAGACCGATCTGCCCAAGATTATCGCCTCAACACCGGTGGGTAAGTCAGTTAAGGCCGTGGTTTACCGCAAGGCCAAGCGGCTTGAACTGACGGTGGTGGTTGGCCAGCAGGCCGGCCTTGGTCCAGTTGGAGAACCAGCCACGGCAAGCATCGGTATCAGTGCCCGCGAACTTACTCCTGAGCTGGCCCGCCAACTTGGTTTGAAAGATGCCAAAGGTGTGGTGGTGTCTGAAATAAAACCAGGCTCTTCTGCTGAAGAGGCCGGTATGGTGCGGGGTGATCTGATACTGGAGTTTAATGGCCACCAGGTTGAAAGCCTGGAAGGGTTTGCAGTACTGGCATCAAAGATTGCCAAAGGTGAGGTGGTGCGTCTGTTGCTGCGTCGCCCGGATGGCAGCTTTGGGTATGTTGCGGTAACAGCGGAGTAACAGGCAACGATGATGCATGCGTAGTATTCCGGGGCGGCGTGGTTACGTCGCCCCTGCTTTTTTTGTGAGGTAGTCATGTCAGATCGTTATGTTCAACCGTTACGGATACTGGTGCAGCTGGTCTTTCTGGGGCTTTCGCTGCTGATCGGCTTCAGGTTTTACCGCTTTATCCTGGCGGTTCAGCAGGGAATTGATACGGTGGGCCGTCCTGCAGCTGTTGATGCCTTTCTGCCGATTTCCGGCCTGTTCGGCACGGCAGCCTGGCTGAAGGGGGGCGGGATCAACCCGGTCCATCCTGCAGCGGTGGTGATCTTTGTCACCATCATTGCTGTGTCGCTGCTACTGCGACGGGCCTTCTGCTCCTGGATCTGCCCGGTGGGTACGGTATCGGAATGGCTCTGGAAGCTGGGTTTCAGCAAGCTGCAGCGCAACTGGCTGCCGTCCCGCTGGCTTGACCTGGGACTGCGCAGCATCAAATACCTGTTGCTGGCGTTTTTCCTGTTCAGCGCGGTCTCCTGGTCCCTGCCGATGCTGCAGGGCTTTCTGGGCAGTGGTTACCACGCCATATCAGACGTGAAACTGCTGCAGCTGTTCCGTTCCCCCTCAGTCACTACCCTGGCGGTGGTGGGGCTGCTGGTGGCCCTGTCCATTCCACTGCGTAATCCGTTCTGCCGTTTTGTCTGCCCCTACGGTGCCCTGTTAAGTCTGGTTTCGCTGGCCTCACCGCTGGCAGTGCAGCGTGATCTAAAAAAGTGTGTTTCCTGCGGGGTCTGCAGTCAGGTCTGCCCCTCTCGGATTGATGTCATGCATGCGAACCGGGTCAACAACCCGGAATGCCTGGGCTGTTGGCGCTGTATCAGCCACTGCCGGGTCAATACTGCTCTCAGCATGCGGGGCTTTGGCAGGCTGACCGTGCCGGGGATCCTGTTTGTGTTGCTGGTACTGCTACTGTTCTGGGGCGGTACCCGGCTCGGCAAGGCCAACGGTCATTGGGATTCGGTGGTGACACCGGCTGAGTACCGGGAGCTGATGGCGAGATGAGCTTCCGGTATAACCGGCTTAGAGCTTGCCGCACTGCTGTTGGAAGAACAGATCAAGCTCCCTGATCCAGCCAGCCTTGGTCTCTGCATCCACAAAACTGGCCTCAAAGCTGTTGCAGGCCAACCGGTATGCCTCCGCTGCCCCAAGCTCCGGCAGGGCCGCAAAGGTCTCCAGGTAGTTCTGGTTCAGGTAGCCGCCAAAATAGGCTGGATCATCAGAGTTGATGGTGGCCCTGATGCCGCAGGCTAACAACCTGGCAATGTTGTGGGTTGCAAGGTCGGGGAACACCCGCAGCTTCACGTTGGAAAGCGGGCAGACCGTCAGCGGAACCTGCTGCTGCACCAGCCGCGTCACCAGCTGCGGGTCATCCAGGCAGTGTACGCCGTGGTCGATCCGTTCTGCCTGCAGCAGATCAAGAGCATGCCAGATATACTCGGCAGTGCCCTCTTCACCGGCATGGGCCACCAGCCGCAGCCCCAGTTCTCTGCAGCGGGTAAAGACCCTGCTGAATTTCTCCGGCGGATTGCCTTTTTCTCCGCTATCAAGCCCTATTCCGATGAATTTGTCCCGGAACGGCAGCGCCTCTTCCAGCACCGTAAAGGCATCCGCTTCAGTCAAGTGGCGCAGAAAGCAGAGTATCAGGGCCGCACTGATGCCCAGCTCGTTCCGGCCCTGCTGGATCGCCCGGTCCAGCCCGTTGATGACCGTTGCAAACGGAATCCCCCGGGCCGTGTGGGTCTGGGGATCAAAGAAGATCTCGGCATGGACAACGTTATCTGCCTTGGCCCGCAGCAGGTAGGCCCAGGCCATGTCAAAGAAATCCTCTTCGGTCTGCAGTACACTGGCCCCGGCATAGTAGATATCCAGAAAACTCTGCAGGTCAGTAAAGGCATAGGCTGCCCGCAGCGCCTCAATGGTGGGGTAGGCTAGTTGCAGCCGGTTCCGCTCTGCCAGGGCAAAGATCAGTTCCGGTTCCAGCGACCCTTCAATATGGATATGCAGTTCTGCCTTTGGCATCCGGCAGAGCAGATCAGGCAGGGACTGGTGTGGTATGTTGGTGAGGTTCATGGTGTTCTCCTTTCCGGTCAGCAGTGGCATCCAATCGTACCGTCATTCAGCTCTGTGGGAGCAACCTCGCGCAGGAACTCCAGCAGGCAGTGATTAAACCCGTTTGGCTGTTCAAGGTTCACCAGATGACCGGCATCAGCAATGACTTCAAGTCTGCTGCCACTAATACCGTTGGCGATCATGCGGGGATGCTCAAGGGGGCAGGCCTTGTCCTGTTCTGCGGCTATCACCAGTGATGGCGTGGTGATGGAGGGGAGCAGCGGGGTTACATCCGGGCGTTCACGCATGGCAAGCAGCCCGCCTGCCAGCCCGCGGCTTGGATTGGCCACCATCCAGCCATAGACCTCTTCAGCAAGTTTCGGGCGTGCTTCTACAGTACCCGGTGCAAACAGCAGGGGATGAAAGCTGTCAGCAACCACCTGCGGGCCGAATCTAAGCAGCTCGGTTGCAAGCTGCAAGCGCCGTGCGCGGCCAGCCTCATCATCCGCAACAGAACGGGTCACCACAAAGACAGCGCCACTGATCCGCTTTAGATACCGTGCCAGCAGATTGAACAGCACATAGCCGCCCATGGACATTCCCGCCACCACTGCCTGCTCAAGCTCCAGATGATCCAGCAGGCTGATCAGGTCATCACTGAACAGATCCATGCTGTAGGTCCCATCAGGCGCATCACTTTCGCCGAATCCCCGCAGATCAGGGGTAATGACCCGGTACCCGGCTGCCACCAGATCACCCAGCTGCGGCCGCCACATGCTGCGATTAAGAGGGAAACCGTGAATCAGCATAACCGCCGGTCCGGTCCCGACATCGTCATAGGCGATCATGTTACCGTTTATAAACGCATTTTTTGCAATCATGGGGGTGCTCCTGGCTTGGTCTGTCCGTAGCGGTGGTGTGGCTGCAGGAAAGAACAAAAGGCGTGTGCCAACTCTTCATGTTGTCTAAAGTTGATACGCGCCCCCTGTGTTTCGCTTTGTTTCATGTTACTTGGCGATTAAACTGCAACCTCAAGCCTAAACCCTTCGTAATGCAATCTGGGGGCTTTGTTTTTGCCATGTTTTTCCATTTCAATCAGATCCATATCCAGAAGTATTTTTACATCTTCAGATATGTTTTTCATATCGCGGTGTGTGATAGCAGCCAGCTCTTTGATGGATTCAGGCTGTTTTTCACGAATGACTTTAAGCAAAGCAAAGCGCTGCGGGGTCATGGCTTTACGGAATGCCTCAAAGCTGGTGAAGGTGTATTGTGGCTCTTCCGTTTTGACTTTTTCCCCTTTGATTGCTGCGTCACAAATTGCAGCAAATTCGGCCATTGTTTGTTCATGTGATTTGATGGTGATGGTTTTAAAGGTCGATTTCATTGTCGTCTCCTTCCAGGTAGCGGGCGACATCAGCGTTGAAGTCTACTACAAGCTGCGCCATGCTGATAAAGGCATAAGGTTTTTCAACGCCTGCAAAGTGCCGATGGTCTCCTTTGCCGCGTTCGTTGTCGTACCCTATAACTCGGACACCATTTACAATGTAGACGGCGGAGTATTTAAGCCCGTGCGGTGTGTGTTCGGTTACGGGCACGATCCAGGCTTTAAGCTCTGTGATGTGGCCGACTTCATTCCGCTCTTTACGGTGTGCAAGTAGCTTTGCTTTCATAGTTGGTATGTTAGACCAATTGTTTTGTAGTGTCAATTTTTGGAATGGCGTAAAAAACCAATTAATGGATGGGGGCTATGCTATCGGCAAGCAGTCCTTTCTATACTCCAGCCAGATACCTGGCTGTATTGACATTTCTGATGGTCATGTACTGATAAAGCCTGTGACCAATTATCTTGTTTAACTGGCTTTTGTTGTAGTTTTCCCGTTTAACATTCCATATCAGTGCTCCGGCGGTATACCTGATGTCAAGGAACTCTCTGCGTATTGGCAGCTCGTTGATACTCTCGTCTGTATCAGCCTTGTCAAACAGGTATGCGATATCGGTACGTTGCTCCGTATCATTTTTCCAGTGAACCGGGATTTGCGCAGCAATCTGCGCCAGCTGATCTACTGTTTTTACCAGTACCGATATGTTTGCGCCGGTCTTCTCCCGTAAACCGGATTCAATTTCAGTCACCAATAGCTCTGGCGGCTTGTTTGACTCAAAAATGACATTACCAGAATTAATGTACGTCGATACATTGTCGTAGCCATTTGTTTCGAATAATGATTTCAGACTTTTCATCTCAATTCGATTGTTCTTGCCGACATTAATTCCACGAAGCAGCGCTACATACTTCATACGGTATCCATTCTCCGGTTGTTTTTTGTCCCCCTCCTTTCTTTCAAGGAGGGGTTAGGGGTGGTTGCCTTTGATCTTCATCAATCTTAAGGATAAAAAAGAAGTCAAAGCCAAAACCTGACCACCCCCAGCCCCTCCTTAACTACAGGAGGGGGGCTAAAAACATGTGTCTCATGGCTTGCAACTATCTAACCGGACAACTTTGGCTACCACTAGGAGAAATGTTATGGCCATCAAAAACGGGTTTCCCCCCATACATCCAGGGGTTTTCCTGAAAGAAATACTTGATGAATTCGGCATGTCGCAAAACGCCTTTGCCCATGCAATTGGCGTTTCACCCATGCGGATATCGCATGTTATCAAAGGCTCACGGCCTGTTACGGCAGAGCTGGCAGTCCTTTTCGGTAAGGCATTTAATCAGACTCCCGCCTACTGGATGAACCTGCAAACCAGCTATGATCTTAAGACTGCTCAAAAAGCGATGGTGCAAAGGGTGCAACAGGTACAGCCGCTTTTGATGGCTGCGTAGGCTTTGTTTACCAAGTAAGTTTCTTGTGTTCAAGATCAATGACTAATTGTGCGGTGGCATCCACCGTGCCGTCTGGTCTCAATTTCTCCTTGCAGATGCACGCTTCACCAACTCCTACCCTGTCTGCCGGAATATAGTTGCCTTGCAAGTATCCCTGTCTTTTCGCTTCCCGTGTGCATTTCCATGAATTTATCTGGACCCCTCCAAAAGCGATTAAAAGGGCGCCTCCAAACAGCGGCAAGAAAATCCATTTCAGCAACCACGGAGTTACATGATCATCAGGTTTTGGAAGTTCCGGGGTCATTTTTTGCCTTCTAACGGGGTGGCAGAACAACGGCGGTTTTGGCCCGGTGTTGCCGATGGTTGGAACCCCGCCTAAGTTAATTGTTTGACACGATGTAAGATATAACTTACATTGTTGTTAATGCAAACAGAACCATTCAGAATAGCGTATTACACCGATGAAACTGGAAACAAACCATTCCGGGAATGGCTCAATGATTTGCGTGACCAAATCGCGGCAGTACGCATCCGCGCTCGCTTAACGCGGGTAAGGGCAGGTAATTTTGGTGCCGTCCGCAACGTCGGTGAAGGTGTTGTGGAACTGAAGATAGATCATGGCCCCGGTTACCGTGTTTATTACGCGATTGACAATGGAACGGTTGTTCTCCTTCTGTGCGGCGGCGACAAACGGACTCAACAGCGCGATATAGAAAACGCCCAACGGTTTTGGAAAAACCATCAGGAGCAACGAAAATGAAACATATGACCGACTACGAATCCGATCTTCATGAATGGCTGAAATCCCCCGAAAATGCTGCTGCATATTTGAATGCAATTTTGGAAGAAGGTGACAAATCAGCGATGCTTCTAGCCTTGCGGGAAGTGGCGCAGGCTAACGGCGGCATGACGGCAATTGCCGAAAGATCACATGTAAAACGCGAAAGTCTTTACCAGATGCTTTCCAAACGTGGCAATCCGGAGCTCACCAGCCTTTTTAATGTTCTTCATGGTATGGGACTGACCATCACCATACAACCGATGCATGAGGTCGGGGCATAAACTCAGGCCCTTTCCTTCTTGCCATTTTATCACAGCCGCTTTTGATGGCTGCGTAAGCGATATCATTGAACCGTCTTGCCAATTCTGTCCCAGCGAACTGACATAGTGGTTTTGTCCCATGACCAATAGATTGATTTGACCGTTCCTTTGATTTTGTCCTTGGAAACAGTGCCCCAAAAACGACTGTCAAAGCTTCTGTCTCGATTGTCACCCATTACAAAATAAGAATCAGCTGCAATTTTTAGGAGCGGAAGATTGTCACGTGGATTTTCAGTTGCCTGGAATATCTCTTTTTCCTTATGCACAACGTAAGGCTCTGGTGCGGCTTTTCCATTGATAAGAAGGATTTTGTCTTTTAGTTCAACCGTATCACCGGCTACTGCAACAACACGTTTTACGAAATCTTTTGACGGATCTTGAGGATATTCGAAAACTATCAGGTCTCCTCGCCTGGGCGCCCGTGAAGCCTTGCTACGGTCAACTAAAATATGATCTCCAATAAGCAGGGTCGGCTCCATACTTCCTGCTGGAATCTTGTACGCCTTCACAACATTTTCTCTGACGTAAACTGTCCCCGCTACAGACGCGATACCTAAAAGCAGAATTGCGCTAATCAAAATAAACTTGTTGATCATCTGTTTGACTTCCTATGGCTTAACGGGGCTGATGGTGAGCGGCGGGGCCTTATTCCGCCCGCTCCACTGGCGTGTTGGCTGTCACTCCGTTCGCCGCGAAGTCTTTCAGCAACGCCTTGATGTGCGGCGCAAATATTTTCTTGAAGGAAATCAGGTTCTCAATCATCCAATCATGTATCTCTCGAAGCGTATCTTCAGGTGACTCAATGCTACCATCGCGATAGGCACTGATTCGCGATGCCCTTTTCTCGTTTAAACGTTCCCAATCAAGAGGCTTTTTAAATTCAGTTTCTATTTCCGACTTTTTGTTTAATAGGCTGTCGAAAATCGCCTTGTTCCGTTCGACATCACCCAAGTCGATGTACAGCTCTATTCTTGCTTTGCCGCCCTGAGCAAAAACAGCACCATATGTCAAGCCAGTGAAGCCTGAAGGAAATGAATACCAGTTCTGAGGCTGGCCTAGTTTGGCACCTGTGAATTTATACCGTTCTCTGAGATCGTCGATAAGAGCTTGGAAATATGAACGGTATGCCTCGCCTTTAGTTGAAATCTGAGTTGATGCCTGACGTCTTTTGGTTTTTTGCCATTCGTTGGGAAAAACAATGGGTTTGAAATTGTATGCAGGGCGTGAGTCGTCAATTTTGAGTACTTCCACTACTACGCCGAAAAATTGTGTTTCAGTGTCTGTCCTCTGGTTTAGCCAGTCAAGTGCCTGCCGATGTTCTTCACGAATTGCCTCTGCAATCCAGACAATAGTCGATGCACCGAACCCGGCAGCATAAGTCAGCAGCTTTCCGAGGTGGTCGTGATCGGTGGGAGTAAGTTGGTTCTCGATAACTACAGCATTGCCGGAGCCCAAGTCTCTCGCCAGAAGATCAAGTGAGAAGTCCCCACAACTTGCCTCTCTGCACTCAAGCTCTAGTTCGAGTCCCAAAGCTGCGCCGAGCGCTCCAATGTTGTTGGCGAGCCAAGGTGTAAACTCCGATGACTCCTTCGGCCATACGTCCCTCAAAGGCAGCTTCTTCAAAACTCCAAATTGCATCATTTTCTCCTTTTTCCAGACAACGGTGCCGCCGTTAGCTCGCTAGCTCGGTTTATTGGGCGGGCGGCGTCTAACGGTGTGGTTAGGCCATCACTCATTTAAATATTCATTTTTCAATGGCTCACTCCGCCTCATTATGAGCTTGAAGATTTCGTTATGTCAGCCATGATGGGCTCGCCTGTGACAGTTAGGACAAAGTGCCTTCGCGTTTTCAACTTTGTCCAGACCCCCATCAGAAAGCATCTTTACGTGGTGTACTTCAAGATACGGCGACCCGTCGGACCTTCTTGCAAAAGGAGCCGGTTTCTTGCATTCCTCGCACACACCTTTTGCTCTTTTAAGCACTTCAATGACAACGTCTGGGTTCCGCTGAAATGTCTTTGTGATGACAGTAATGATGGGCGGCTTTGGATTGGCTTCTTTCAGTCTTTGTTTCCTTTGTTCGTCACTGCTTGTTTTTGACTCTACTAATGCCTTTTCAAAGTTTTTTTCGTAATCTTCGAGTGCTTCTATCGTGCAGCCAGCGGCATAGATTAAAACGCTCGGATATTTGGCCTCGTTAATACGCTGCCATGACCTCCCTCGTGGCAGCGGCAACCCATGCGCACCGCCTTTTGGTGAGTTTCGCCAGTCATGAATCCAGTCAACTTCGACTCGATATTCATATTTTTCGTTTCTATTTAGATATAGGAGTTTTTGGTCACCCTGATAAATTCTTTGATCCCATGGTTCTAAAACAATGCCAGCTCCGACGTAGCCTATCTTGCTGTGATACATAAACAAGACATCGCCAATTTCAATTTTGTTTTTGAAGAACTCCGCATGTTCTCCTTCATGTCCGTCATAGTCCCCAGCGAAAGCTTTTCTGTGTTCGAACCACAGCTCACAAGTAGCTATATCTTTTCTTGCAGATTGATCGGTATTGATAAGGTAAAAGGCCATAGTTGTAAAAGCTCCGATTGGGAGTGACGAAATCATACCATTACTCGCAGGGAATGGTGATGAGCCTACTTGCACCAACTAATTGACTTAACTAGCCAATCACTTAGGTAAAATTCTAGAAATAATGTCTCCTGTTTGCTTGTTGTAAAGGATTATTTCTTCTAGGCTTCCATATACTAATTTATTGCTAACTACCATTTCTGTAGGCTTATTAATTGTGGCTTTACTATAATAACCATCTTCAGCGATATAAGGCTCTGTTAGAGTGAAAATGCAAACTGCAGAAACCTGATTCTTAATTTTTTTAGCATCATCTACCTTAATGTTATCCAAAATAATATTCATTTGCCTTTTGAATAACTCGCCAAGTATTTCATATTTAGATGAATTTTTAACTACAAGAATAGCACTGCCTGTAAAATATTCTGTGATTTCAGCGGTTGCACCATAGGCATTACTGCCGATATAGTTTTTTTTGCTGTTATATATTTCCTGCCCTTTTATTCCCATGTCGAATTTTTTTCGCCAAGCTGGTTCAGAGGGAATTGCGACGGTAAGTTTATTGTTATCGGCATCATAAGAGGACATCGTGTCTATTACTAATGTAAGTTTGTCTCCAATATTAATGGTCCCATACAATGGTGCTTTTTTTTCTTGTTCTATTCTTGCGTTGTATTCAGCAGTTGTTTCAAATTCACCTTTTTTACGGTTTTGTCTTGCTTCAAGTCTATTGTAGATCTCCCGCAAGTCATGGCCTAAGTAATTCTTCGGGATTATGTGGCCGTCAATTTTAAATGGGGCATCTGAAAAGGTTGAGGCATTCTTCATTTCTTTTATTGGTGCTTTTCCAGCAGTCTTTTGTTTGACATCCTTTTTTATGGGCTTTTTCTGCTTTACATTAGTTTTTTCATCAGCATTTACTTGTGTGTTCAGCCCAGTGCTGACGATAATGAAAAATATAGATAAAAGTATAAGCGTCCTTTTCATTTACTCCTCCTGAATTTAGATTAAATTAAGCCAATTTATATTACAGCGTAACAGCTAAAATCAACCCCCCTCAATCCCCCCTTGTCAGGGGGGAAGCCTTTACGTCTCCCCTGACAAGGGGAGGTTTGGAGGGGTTTTGTGCGAAATAATAGATGTCCCAGAGTGCTGGTCTACCGCTTTATTTGCCAGAGTATAGCGCAGCATCTGCATTTATCAATCGCTGCAATAGATTTTGAGTATCCATGCTGCTGCAGTCCCGTCCCCACTGCTGTATACCTCCAGAAGTTACTGGGCCATACCAATCTGCTGCAAATCGTGCTATAGATATCGATCCTTAAAATCTGGCTGCTACCTGCCAGCTGGATAATCTGAAGCAGCACCTTCTTCTACCTGAAAGGAACACGTTTACTGCCATGGGAGTCTATTCAAATACCGTCAGTTTTGCCCAGTACCGCGTGAACGGAGAA
>CAZNWF010000026.1:0-27995 GCA_964576485.1 uncultured Geobacter sp.
GCAAGGCCAATCCAGCGGGTGCTTCGTGAGTACTGCTGTCACGTCCGAAACTTATCGCTGCGTCCCTGTAGCATAGCGTTTGATTTCTGTCAAGCTAAATAAGCCGGTTACATTTTAAGTTCGTTGCTCTTGGCCTGAAGTTTTTTAACGAGCTCTGCATAACCGTTCGTGGAAATAATCTTGTTGAACTGGGTACGGTAGTTAGATACCAGACTAACTCCTTCAATCACCACATCGTAGACCATCCAGCTGCCGTTGTCCTTTTTCATAAGTTTGTAATCAAGGGTGTACTCGTCCTGTTTAGGAGTAATTACCTTGGATTTAACTTCAGCATAATCGCCGTCAAGGGTCTCTTTGGTGTAGATAATCTTTTCATTGTTGTAAGACTCAATCTTGCCCGCATAGGAGTTTTCCAGCAGGGTGGCAAACAGATCGACAAACTGTTTCTTCTCTGCAGGGGTGCGCTGATTCCAGTGTTTTCCAAGGGTCCGTTTAGCCATTTCCTGGTTGTCAAAAATGGTGGCAATTGATTTTTTTATGGCGGTACGGCGCCGTTGTTCGTTGCTTTTCTTCTTTAACTCTTTGTCGGTCACGGTATGGATGACATCGTTAACGGTCTTTTTAATGGTATCAGTTACCGTAGCAAAGGCGGAGGTGGTGATAAAAAGGCAGATGATTGCGAGTAGAGCTATACGTTTCAACATTGATCGAACTCCTTGTAAGCAGTAAGGTTATTTGCTGGATGATACCTGGTAGTCACCCATGGCATATTCGAGGTTGGCTTTGGCCATGTTGTAGTCAAAGATAGCCTGATAGTAGGCTGCCTTCATCTTTCCATACACGCCGACTGCATCAAATACATCGCGGGGGTTTCCGATGCCGAAATCAAAGTTGGCAAGGGCTGCTGCTCCCCATTTTTTGGCACTTTGGAATGCATTTTGGGTGATGGAGACATTCTTCTTTGCTTCCTGCATCTCCAGCCAGGCTTTTTGTGTCTGCAAGGGAATATAGCTGTCGGCGTATGACTTGGTACTTGAGAGGCGGTTAAGCTGAGCCTGCTCAGCGGCAACCTTTGCGGCGGTAATGCCAAAATCAAGGTGCCATTTCAGCCCCAGAGCCACGCCACCGTAGGTGTGCTGAAAGGTGTCACTGATGTAGGGATTTTTGACCCGATCCCGACCATCGGCATAGGCCCAGGAAACCATACCAGCCAGAAAGAGATCAGGGTAATAGTTTGCCTTGGCTGCCTCAACCAGGGCCGTACGGGCAGCCATTCCTTCTTTAAGCTGCTTGAATTCAGGGCGTTGCAGCCGCGCCCGTTCGATAACACCGCTCAGCTCTGGAATGGTATCGTTGGGGAGCTCCAGTCGTTCTGTCGCTACCGTAACGTCTATAGTGTCAGCCAGCCCGAGCCGGGCCTTTAGTGCGGCAGTTGCCAGCTGTTCGCCTTTCAGCGCCTCTTCCATATACTTATTGATTTCACCTGAGTAGGCGTCAATTTTATAGAGGTCCATCGGATCGCCGGAGTCAGATTCTTTGTCAATCAGCTCTTGTATCTTCTTTTTGCCTTGAAGCATATAGAGTTGCAGTTCTGCAATAACCGACTGCATCTCGCGGGCCAACAGTACGCCGTAGTAGTACTTCTTTACCTCAAGGGCAACTTCATTACCTTTTTGCTGTTTTTTTGCCTTGTCTACCTCTGATCCGTGGGTGGCTGCCTTCATGTTTTCACTGATCTTGCCAAAGGTCCAGAGTGGTTGGGTAATCAGCAGATCGGTACTGGCAAACCAGGTCAGATCCTTGATTGAAAAACTTTTATTGGTGTTGATCGGGTTCAGGTCTTCCTTATGGGCACCTGGAGCCGGACCAAAAAGCGACATGACGTTAATCTGGGGATAACGGTATGACTTAGCCTCTTCAAGTTTGCTGCTGGTCAGGGCAAGATCGGCCTGTGCTTCACCAATTTCCGGGGCAGCCTGCAGGGCAGTGCTGATACAGGATTCAAGATCCAGCACTAAGGTGGTATGGCCAGGACTTCCGGCCAAGGCGGGTGAAGCTGCCAGGATCGTGGTGAGTAACACCGTTAGTGGTAGCTGTATAATCCGTTTCATTGTTCCCTATACTCCTAATCCACTTTGCCGTGGATGAATTTGCTGACCAGTTCTTCAATATCTATGGCTGATTCAGTTTCACGAATCTTGCCGCCGTTTTTCAACAGTTGGTCTGACCCGCCTGGCTTCAGCTTAATGAATTTATCGCCAATAATGCCACTTGTGCGAACTGAAGCGATCACATCGTCAGTGATCTTGATGCCGTCTTTAATCCTCATGGTTACTTCTGCCTGATCGCCACTTGCGTTTGAAAGGCCGATCCGCTCCACCGTGCCAATTTCAACACCGGCCAGCTCAATCCGTGCGCCGGGCTTCAGGCCGGAAACCGAGTCAAAGCGGGCAGAAATGCGGTAGTTGTTGCCGCCGATCAGTTCCATCTTGCCCAGTTTGATGGACAGGTAGCCCAGGCAGAGGATGCCGATCAACATGAAAATACCAACGGTTAGTTCAAGTTTTGCGCTGTTCATGGTTTATGCAACTCCGCTATTGATAGGGCCGTCAAGGCTGCCACTGATAAACTGACGCACCACTGGATGATCAGATGACTGGATCTCGTCAGGTGTACCAAACTGCAGGATCTCGCCACGGTAGAGCATGGCAATATGGTGTGCAACATCAAAGATATCCGGGATGTCATGGGAAACAATGACGGCGGTAAAACCGAATTTTTCCTGTGTCTCTTTAATCAGTTGGTGAATGGCACGCCGGATAACAGGATCAAGTCCAGTGGTCGGCTCATCAAACAGCACAATCTGTGGCTGCAAAAGCAAGGCGCGTGCCAGTCCAACCCGCTTTTTCATTCCGCCAGACAGCTCGTCAGGATATTTATGGTTTGCGTTCTTCAGTCCAACTTCCTGCAAGGCTATGGCTACCCGCTCTTTGATCTCGCTGCGGTTCAAGGAAGTCTTCTCCTCCAGGGGAAACGCGACATTCTCATAAACGGTCATTGAGTCAAACAGTGCCGCGTTTTGAAACACCATGGCAAATTTTTCACGCACCTGATTGAGCTGGGAACGACGCAATCCTACGATGCTTTTGCCGTCCACCAGGACATCGCCCTGGTCCGGTTGCAACAGGCCGATCATATGCTTTAACAGGACACTTTTGCCTTCGCCACTGGGACCGATCACCGCAGTGGTCTTGCCGGCAGGGATGGTGAGGTTCAGACCGTTCAGGACGGTCTGGCTACCAAAACTTTTATGGATATTAATAAGTTCAATCATAGTAGTATAGAGGTCAGGAAGTAGTCCCAGACCAGAATCAGGACTGACGTCAGCACCACCGATTCCGTGGTGGCCTTGGAGACCCCTTCGGCGCCATGTCCAGCGTAATAGCCTTTGTAACAACCGATCCAGGCGATAATGATGCCAAAAGAGTATGACTTGACAAACCCTGAATAGACATCCTTCCATTCAACGGATTTATACATCTCGCTGAAATAGGCTCCGGGATTAACCCCCAACAGCTTGACTCCCACCATCCAGCCACCGTAGATGCCCACCACATCAAAGATTGCGCAGAGTAGCGGCATCGAAATCATCGCTGCTATAAATTTTGGCGAGATCAAATATTTATAGGGGTCAAGCGCCATGGTTTCCAGGGCATCAATCTGCTCACTGATCCGCATGATACCGATCTCGGCAGTGATGGCTGAGCCGGCCCGACCGGTCACCATCAGCGCTGACAGAACCGGTCCCAGTTCACGGATCAGGGAGAGCGCCACGGCGGTGCCCAGCATCCCTTCAGAGCCGAATTTGGTCAGGGTGTAATAGCCTTGCAGCCCCAGTACCATGCCGGTAAAGGCAGCGGTCAATACAATCACAAACAGGGATTTGGCGCCAATAAAGCTGACCTGCTTCAGCACATGTACCGGTCGTCCAGGGCGACGCAGGAGTGAGTACAGGGCATAGGCCAGAAACTGGCCACAATTGCCCAGCTCTTGCAACAGCTTAAGAGTCCTGCGACCTATGGATTGCAAAAAGTTGGTCATCTGCTTTGTTGGGCACCTTTAGATGATTTTAAGCGACTGTATACTATAGAGGGAAGTCGGGGCGTTGTAAAGTAATAGGATTATAGTTCTTTAAGTTTTCCATTTGATGAGATCAAAAAACTGTGTCCACGCCAGTTGACGTGATTTCCGGTAAAGGCCAGCAGCCAGGTGCCAAAGGCCAGCAGGTCTCGCAAGGGGAGCAGCCAGGCCCAGGCAGGTAACAGGTTGTCGCGGACATAGCAACGGCTAAATGTCGAGGTGACGCTTAAACGGATCAGATAAAACAGGCTGATGGCGGACAGTGCCTGAATTGGTGGCCCGAGAAGGAGAGAAGCAATGATGGCCAGACCCGGCAAGGTAATACCGGAGGCCAGATAGCCGCCAGGTCGGCTGACCCGCATGGTGCGTGCCCAACGCAGCTGGCGTGAAAAAATGGTGGCCAGGCTTTCAGGTTTCAGCATGCTTTCCACAAACTGGTGATCCAGTTTTAGTCGCCAGCCTGCCTGGTGGATCTGGTTGCCCAGTTGATAGTCGTCAGCCAGATACTCCACCAGTGCCTCCAGGCCGCCAATGTCCTGCAATGCCTGTCTGCGGAAGGTCATGGCTGCCCCCAGGGCAAAGGAGAGGCCTTCCAGCTTCAGGGCGGTCACCACATTGGGAACCATTTCAGAGGTAAATGCCAGTGCCTCAAAGGCGGTGATGGCACCATGCACGGTTGAGCTGCGATAGGGGGAGGTGACCAGGCCTGTCTCTGGCATGGAGAAATGGCTGGTGACGGATTGCAGGAAAGTTGGTTCAACCCTGATATCACTGTCACAGATCATCAGTAGATCATACTTTGCCTTGGCAAAGCCGTTGATCAGGTTGGAAACCTTATAATTAGGGCCATGGATAGTCGGATCAATGTTCAGGCAGATATCAAGGTGAGGGAAATCGGCCATCAGCTGTTGGATGACCTCAATCGCCGGGTCATCGGCAGCGGCCACGCAAAAGATCAGCTGCAGCGGTGCAGCACAGTCCTGTCTACAGAAGGAGGCAAAGTTCTCATAACTGCCTTCGTCCATTCCTTTGACCGGTTTCAGGATTGAAACAGCCGTGTCGTATCGTTTGCCCGGAACGTTCTGGTCCTTGAAAAACAGCCAGCCACACCACAGCGTGAGCAGCGAATAGATACTGGCTGGTAGAATAGCAATAAATGGCAGCAGGTCAGCGGACATCAGAGGGCCTACCATCTTGAATCAACAGGCAGAATGGCGCATCAGAGCTGACGTTCAGCTGCCCCATCCGCCAGACAAAATAGCTGCGTGAAGAAAGGGCCGTTGCCCATTCCTGTACTGCGGCTGCCTCTTGGTCGCCGCCTGCATGGCCCGGGTAGCAGGTGATCAGCACCAGGCCTGCCGGTGCCAGTAGTTGCAGTGATGCCTCCAGGGCGGTTAGGGTGGTGGTGGTGCAGGTAGCAACCTCCCGAGCTGCGCCTGGCAGCCAGCCCAGATTAAAGACAACCCCATGCAGTGGCGGCTTCACCAGCTCCTGCATCCGTTCATGGCTGGCATGCAGCAGGGATACCCGTTGCTGCAGGTTCTGCTCTGTCACCCGTTGGGCTGTGCGGTCAAGGGCTTCCTCTTGAATATCAAAGGCCCAGACATGGCCAGTGTCGCCCACCAGTTCGGCCAACAGCAGGGTGTCCTTGCCATTACCGCAGGTGGCATCAATCACCCGGCTGCCGGGTTGGATAAAGCGGCGCAACAGCAGGTGGCTGAGGGGAACCGGTCCGCGTAGAACGGGATGTGACTCTTTGGCTGATACCATGGACGCAGGGTAGCAAACTCATCGGGCAGCTGCCAACAGGTTTATTTGCGATGTAAGCCCGCTTCATGATAGAGAAGGCTATGATCAAGATATTCAGCATATCATCAACTATGGCAGGTCAGCGCCTTGATGAAACCCTGGCACTTCTGGCAGGGGTCAGTAAGGGAGAGGCGCGGCGGATTATTGACCGGGGTGGCTGTGCGGTGAATCAGGCCATGGTGCGGGTTGCTTCCCGTGCCATGAAAGCTGAAGATCAGCTGACGGTTGGTTTTATGGAGCAGGGCAGATTCCGGGAGTTGCTGCTGCCGCCTGAGGCTATCGTCTATCAGGATAAGGATCTGCTGGCAGTCAACAAGCCATCCGGTGTTGCCAGTCAGCGTACCCCCTACCAGCTGAAGGGGACGCTGGAATATTGGATTGCTGAAGAGTTTGGCCGGCAGGGGATCAAAGAACCGGTGCGGGTGGTGCATCGGCTTGATCGTGGTACATCAGGGCTGATGCTGTTTCCTAAACATCGTCAGGCAGCAGCCTGGCTTTCTGAGCTGTTCAAGCAGGGTGCTATTCAGAAACGTTATCTGGCGTTGGTCGCAGGGGAACCCGCTGAACTGCGTTGGTCATCCGATGGCCCGATCGGCAAGCTGGGCAGTGCACGCTGGGGTGTCATGCCGGAAGGCCGGTCAGCCCTGACTGACTTCCGTCTGCTTGTTGCCGCAGACGGACTGGCGCTGCTTGAGGCGTTCCCCCGTACCGGAAGAACACACCAGATTCGGGTGCATCTTTCCGTAGCTGGTCTTCCGATAGTGGGCGATACAACCTACGGTGGGGTGGCGTCTGAACGACTCATGTTACACTGTGTCGGGTTACAGTTTGCAGGACGAAATGGCGCCTCATGCAATCTGGAGGCGCTGCCTGACAGTACGTTTATTGCCCGTTGTGGTCTCTGCTGGGGCGCGATCAGCAAGGCATAAAAAGTTCTTTGCAGGCTTCGCTGCTTTATGGTACGGTTCCGGACTCGCAGCTGATACCTCTGAAACAAAATTTCCTTAGATCGAACAATGGGTTATGTCTAAAATTATCTGCATTGCAAATCAGAAAGGTGGCGTGGGCAAGACCACTACCGCCATCAACCTCGCTGCTGCGCTGGCTGCTGCTGAACGGCCAACTCTGCTGGTGGATATTGATCCCCAGGGTAACGCAACCAGTGGTGTGGGGGTTGACAAGACCCAATTGCAGCACTCGGTCTATGATCTGCTGATTAACGATGCAAATCCGGCATCGCTGGTGGTTGATACCGGCCACCCGTATCTGCATATTCTGCCGGCCACGGCTGATCTGGCCGGTGCTGAGCTGGAGCTGGCCACCGAGACCGGACGTGAGCAGAAGTTAAAGAACGCCTTGTCGTTGCTGCAGGAACGTTATCAGTATATTCTGATCGACTGTCCGCCATCATTAAGCCTTTTGACTGTGAACGCCATGACGGCGGCTGATACGGTCCTCATTCCTTTACAGTGTGAGTTTTACGCCATGGAGGGCCTGTCGCAGATTCTGAATACGATCCGGTTGGTGCAAAAGGGATTGAATCCCCGTATCAGAATTGAGGGGATTCTTTTGACCATGGCTGATGCTCGCAACCGCTTGTCCAAGGATGTGGAGGATGAGATTAGAACCCACTTTCCCAAAGAGGCCTTTGATGTGGTTATTCCCCGTAATGTACGGCTTTCTGAGGCGCCCAGCCATGGTAAGCCGATCATTTACTATGATATTACCTCCAAAGGTGCCTCTGCCTATCTGCAGCTGGCCCGTGAGCTGATTCAGCGGGAGGTTGCCAATGCTTAAAAAAGGTGGTTTGGGCAGGGGAATGGCAGCACTGTTGCCGGTGATGTCAGTTGCCGAGGACAAAAACTATTTTCTCTGTCCCATCGAGCAGATCAGGCCTAATCGTAATCAGCCCCGCAAGCAGTTTACAGCCGATAAGCTGGATGAGTTGGCCTTCTCAATCCGTGAAAAAGGGATTATTCAGCCGCTGGTAGTCACAAAAAAAGATGGCTACTACGAAATCATTGCTGGTGAGCGTCGTTGGCGCGCTTCGCAAAAGGCTGGGCTGCGCGAACTGCCGGTGGTTATCCGTGAGGCCAGTGAAGATGCCGTCATGGAGCTGGCCCTGATCGAAAACATCCAGCGCGAAGATCTGAATGCCATTGAAGAGGCCCAGGCTTACAAGTCACTGGTTGAGCATTTCGGCATTTCTCAGGATGAGGTGGCAAAACGGGTTGGCAAAAATCGCACAACGGTCACCAATGCGTTGCGCCTGTTGCGCTTGCCGGATGAGATTCAGAAGGATGTGGTAGAAGAACGGCTCTCCATGGGGCATGCCCGGGCACTGCTGGGACTTGAAAATGAAGAGCTGGTTCAGAAGGCACGCCATGAAATCCTGCACCGGATGCTGAGTGTCAGGGCTACGGAGGAGTTGGTTAACAAGCTTAAACGTGGCACGCATGCGGTTCAAAAGCCTGCCCGTCAGCCTGACCTCCTGATGGTCTCTCTGGAGGAGCAGCTACAGAAACAGTTCCAGACCAGGATCGCCATTCGTCGTAACAATGGCGGCAAAGGTGCATTGGAAATTCACTTCAATTCGTCTGATGAGCTGACACGAATCATTGATTTGTTGCAGTCCTGATCCGGCGCCACGACAAGACGGCAACTTTTTTTAATTGACAGTTTGTGTTTAACCATGATAGCTAACCAGCGTTTACGCCTGACCATTCAAGTCAGGCATGTTTTTGTGGGATACAGTATACAATTCACCGTAGGTTAAGGGGTAGGCCGTGATCAATCTCGATCTCGCATTTGCTGTCCAGATTGTAAACTTCGGACTTCTGGTTCTTGTTCTGAATATCTTTCTGTACAAGCCGATCAGGGCTCTGCTTGCCCAGCGCCGGCAGGAGATCCAGTCTGCCCGTGAGCGTGCAGTCGCTGTGGATCAGCAGGTGCAGGAAAAAGTCGCTCAGTACGAGGCTCGTCTGCGCGATGCCAAGGCTGAAGTTGGCGCCAAGCGGGCTGAACTGGTGAAAGAGGCTCAGGCGGAAGAGGCATCGTTGCTGGACAAGGCACGCCAGGATGCTGCAGCGTCAATCGCTTCAATTCGTGAGCGGGTGGCCAAAGAGTCTGCCGAAGCACGGGTCCTGCTGCAAAAGCAGGTGGATGTGCTGTCTGGCGATATTTGTGAGAAAATTCTGGGGAGGAGTCTGTAAGCCCATGCTGATTCAGAATGATCGCCGTATGCAAAGAATTCTCTCCGGTCTGGCCGTTGTTGTCGCTATCCTGGTTCCTGTGCTGGCCATTGCTTCAGGCGGTGGTGAGCATCATCCGGATAGTGGTGCGCAGCTGAAAGACTTTGGTTGGCGGGTAGTCGATTTTGCGCTGCTTGTCGGAATCATGGTCTGGGCCTTGAAAAAGGCTAATGTAAAAGGCTCCTCGGCTGAGCGTCAGCAGCAGATTGAAAAAAATCTTCGTGAGGCCGCTGAGGCCCGTGAGGCTGCTGAGGCCAAGCTGAAAGAATATACTGACAAGCTTGAAAAAGCGAATCAGGAGATTGATGCGCTGCGCGCCGCCATGCTGAAAGAGGCAGAGTCAGAAAAGCAACGTATTGTTGCTGAAGCTCAGGCTGCTGCTGCCAAAGTTGCGGTGCAGGCTGCTCAGGCTGCTGATCAAGAGGTCTTGAAAGCCCGCACAGAACTGCGTGTAGAGGCTGCCCGTCTGGCGGTTGAACTGGCCGGAGGCAAGCTTGGTGCTGCTGTGCAGAAGGCTGACCATGACCGCTTTGTACAGGATTACCTTGGGAAGGTGGTGCAACTGTGATCAATAACGCCATTGCCAGACGGTATGCCAAGGCGCTGGTCCAGCTTGGCTCGGAAAAAGATCTGATTGATCGTTTCAGCCAGGAGCTGAAGGTGGTTGACGGGGTTTTTTCAGGTAGCGCAGAGCTGCGGGCTGCTTTTGGTAACCCTGCCTTTACTGCAGAGCAAAAGAAACAGATTATGCGTGATCTGATTGCACGTCTACAATGCTCGGAGCTGGTGGCAAATTTCCTTTTGCTGCTGGTGGATAAAAACCGGGTCGCCTGTCTGTCGCAAATTGTCGAGACCTATGAAACGCTGGCTGATGAGCAGTCCGGTGTCATCCGTCCGGTAATTACCACCGCTTTTGCATTGGATGATACCCAGATCAATGCCATTAAAGGTGCGCTGGAGCAAAAAACCGGTAAAAAAGTAGTGCCACAGGTAAAGGTTGATCAATCTCTGATCGGTGGTGTGGTAACCCAGATCGGCGATATCGCCTATGATAGCAGTGTTAAAACTCAGTTAGCACGGATTCACGATATACTACAGAAGGGGTAAACGCTTCTATGGAACTCAGAGCCGAAGAAATCAGCGAAATCATCAAGAAACAGATCAACGAGTATGGCAAAGAGGTAGAGGTATCGGAGACCGGTACCATTATCTCCATCGGGGACGGTATTGCCCGTATCCATGGCCTGGCTGGCGCCATGGCCGGTGAGTTGCTGGAGTTTCCCGGCGGCGTATCTGGCATGGTTCTCAACCTTGAGGAAGATAACGTCGGTGCCGCTATTCTTGGTGAATTTGCCGAGATCAAAGAAGGCGATACGGTCAAGCGTACCGGCCGGATTACCGAGGTGCCGGTTGGTGATGCACTGATTGGCCGCGTGGTAAACGCCATTGGTCAGCCAATTGACGGCAAAGGTCCGATCAACACCAGCACCTTCAGCAAGGTAGAGATCAAGGCGCCTGGCATTGTTGCCCGTAAATCGGTTCATCAGCCGATGGCCACCGGCCTTAAGGCGATTGACTCCATGGTTCCAATCGGTCGTGGTCAGCGTGAGTTGATCATTGGTGACCGTCAGACCGGTAAGACCGCGGTTGCCATTGACACCATCATTAACCAGAAGGGTGGCGATGTTGTCTGTATCTATGTTGCCATCGGCCAGAAGCGTTCAACGGTAGCCCAGGTTGTATCCAAGCTGACCGAGCACGGCGCCATGGATTACACCATCGTTGTTGCCGCTACCGCATCCGAGTCCGCACCGCTTCAGTTCATCGCACCGTACACCGGCGTAACCATGGGCGAGTATTTCCGCGATAACAAGAAGCATGCCCTGATTATTTACGATGACCTTTCCAAGCAGGCTGTGGCCTATCGCCAGCTTTCCCTGCTGCTGCGTCGTCCGCCAGGCCGTGAAGCCTATCCTGGTGATGTTTTCTATCTGCATAGCCGTCTGCTGGAGCGTGCCTGTAAGCTGTCCGATGAGTGCGGCGCCGGTTCTCTGACCGCCCTGCCGATCATTGAGACCCAGGCTGGTGACGTTTCTGCCTACATTCCGACCAACGTTATCTCTATTACCGACGGTCAGATTTATCTTGAATCAGACCTGTTCTTCTCCGGCGTTCGTCCGGCGATCAACGTCGGTCTGTCGGTTTCACGGGTTGGTGGTTCTGCCCAGACCAAGTCCATGAAGCAGGTTGCCGGTACACTGCGTCTTAACCTGGCTCAGTATCGTGAAATGGCTGCTTTTGCACAGTTCGGTTCTGACCTTGACAAGGCAACCCAGATGCAGCTTGCCCGTGGTGAGCGTCTGGTTGAGATCCTTAAGCAGCCGCAGTATCGTCCGATTCCGAACGAGAAGCAGGTTCTGGTTATCTTCGCTGCCAACAACGGCTACCTGGATGACTATGCGGTTTCAGTACTGAAGCGTTATGAGACTGAAATGTATGCATTCTTTGATAACCGTCAGGCAGATGTTCTTGCTGAGCTGCGTGATAAGCAGGCAATCGGTGATGACCTGAAGGCCAAGCTGGTTAGTGCCCTTGATCAGTTCAAGAAGGAATTTACCGCTTAAACAAGGACGGTTTGAGACATGGCGAGCCTTAAAAGCATTAAAAAACGGATCGTATCCGTAAAAAATACGCGCCAGATAACCAAGGCCATGAAGATGGTTTCGGCTGCCAAACTGCGTCGCGCACAGGAGAACGTGGTGGCTGCACGTCCCTATGCCCAGAAGATGGGTGAAGTGCTGCAGTCTTTGGCCGGCAACCTTGAAGGTGATCAGCATCCCCTTCTGGAAAAGCGCGATGCAAAAAAACTGCTTCTGATCGTGGTAACCTCCGACAGAGGTCTGTGTGGTGGTTTTAACTCAAACCTCTGCAAGGCTGTCGAGCGTTACATAAAGGAAAAGCAGGCCGAGTTTGAGCAGATATCGATCATGACAGTTGGTCGTAAAGGATATGAATTTCTGAAAAACCGTCACCAGGTTTACAAAAATTTCTCCAATATCCTTTCCAAGCCAAACTATCAGACAGCAGCAATGCTTGCTCAGGATGTCATCGAGGGGTATCTCTCGGAAGAGTATGACCAGGTTGTCATGCTGTTTAACTCCTTCCGTACCGTTATGACCCAGGATATTACCTTCCAGCAACTGCTGCCGATTGAACCGGAAGAAAAGGCGACGGTTGATGAAGCCGGTGTTGAGTATATCTATGAGCCTTCAGTTGGTGACCTGCTGACTGAAATATTGCCAAAGAACATCGAAGTGCAGATTTTCAAGGCGATGCTTGAGTCGGTGGCTGGTGAGCATGGTGCCCGTATGACCGCCATGGACAGCGCATCAAAGAACGCCTCAGAGATGATTGGTAAGCTGACCCTGCAGTACAACCGTGCTCGTCAGGCAGCTATTACCACTGAGTTGATGGAAATCATCTCTGGCGCTGAATCGATTAAGGGATAATTACAAACGAATCACTATATGAGGCCGCAGGGCCGCAGGAGGACATGGTTCCATGAGTCAAAATATCGGTAAAATTTCACAGGTTATCGGCGCAGTTATTGACGTCGAGTTTGAGCCCGGTAAGTTGCCGGAGATTTATCACGCCCTGAGAGTGACCAATCCGGCCATTGATGACCGTGAGAACAACCTGGTGCTTGAAGTTGCCCAGCACTTGGGTGAGAACTCTGTTCGTACCATCGCCATGGACTCCACTGACGGTCTCAAGCGTGGCCAGTCTGTTATCGATACCGGTAAGCAGATCTGCGCACCGGTTGGCCGTAAGACCCTGGGCCGTATTATGAACGTTATCGGCGAGCCGGTTGACGAAATGGGGCCGATCGGCAACGAAAAAGAGTATGGTATTCACCGTGAGGCTCCTGCCTTTGAAGACCAGTCCACCAAGGTTGAGGCCTTTACCACCGGTATTAAAGTTGTTGACCTGCTTGCTCCCTATGCCCGGGGCGGTAAGATCGGTCTGTTCGGTGGTGCCGGCGTTGGTAAGACCGTTCTGATTATGGAACTGATCAACAACATCGCCAAGCAGCACGGTGGTTACTCCGTATTCGCCGGTGTTGGTGAGCGTACCCGTGAAGGTAACGACCTCTGGATGGAGATGAAAGAGTCCGGCGTTCTTGATAAAGCTGCTCTGGTGTACGGCCAGATGAACGAGCCCCCAGGTGCCCGTGCACGGGTTGCTCTGACCGCTCTGTCCGTTGCTGAATATTTCCGTGATGAAGAGAACCAGGACGTGCTGCTGTTCATCGATAACATCTTCCGCTTTACCCAGGCCGGTTCCGAAGTTTCCGCTCTTCTGGGCCGGATTCCTTCTGCGGTTGGTTATCAGCCTACGCTGGCAACTGAAATGGGTGAATTGCAAGAGCGGATTACCTCAACCAAGAAGGGTTCCATTACCTCGGTTCAGGCTATCTACGTTCCTGCTGACGACTTGACTGACCCTGCTCCGGCAACAGCGTTTGCTCACTTGGATGCTACAACCGTTCTTTCCCGTCAGATTGCTGAGCTTGGTATTTACCCTGCAGTGGATCCGCTGGACTCCACCTCACGGATTCTGGATCCCCAGGTAATCGGCGATGAGCATTATGCGGTTGCCCGCTCCGTACAGTACGTACTACAGAAGTACAAGGATCTGCAGGACATCATCGCCATCCTTGGTATGGACGAACTGTCCGAAGAGGATAAGCTGGTTGTTGCCCGTGCCCGTAAGATTCAGCGCTTCCTGTCCCAGCCGTTCCACGTTGCTGAGGCATTCACCGGCTCACCTGGCGTATATGTTGAGCTGAAGGACACCATCAAGGCCTTCAAGGAGATCGTAGACGGCAAGCATGACAGCCTCCCTGAGCAGGCTTTCTATATGGTTGGTACCATTGAGGAAGCAATTGAGAAAGCCGCTAAACTGGCAGCTGTATAATTTATTACCTGGCAGGGCAGAACCTCTGTCCCAACGGAGCTCCATACAATGGCTGAAAAGATGAAGCTTGAAATAGTCACACCGTACAGCAAGGTGCTTGATGAGCTGGTTGATGAAGTGACAGCAACTGGTAAAATGGGTGAGTTTGGCGTGCTGCCGGGTCATGCACCCTTCCTGACCTCGCTTAATATCGGTGAGCTTTGCTACAAAAAAGACGGTCTTTCTGTCAGCATGGCCCTTAACTGGGGCTACTTTGAAGTGCAGGACGATAAAATCATTGTGCTGGTAGAAACTGCCGAGCGTTCTGATGAGATCGATCTTGAGCGTGCGAAAGCAGCTTTGGGTCGCGCAGAAGACGCACTGAAGAAGCTGACTCCTGAAGACAAGCAGTTTAAGGTCTATGAGGCTGCCCTTGAGCGGGCTTTGATCCGGATGCAGGTATCCGGCAAGGCTGCCCGCAAGTAAGAAACATATCTAACCGAGGTATACGGGAGCGGCAGCAATGTCGCTCCTTTTTTATTGCCATGACCCCTAAACGCTATACAACTTTTACAGAGGAACTGCGGCGACAATTCGGCTGCCGGGTACAGCGGGTTTCCCTGGATGCCGGTTTCAGCTGTCCTAACCGTGACGGGAGCCTTGGTACGGGTGGTTGTACCTTCTGTGGTGATCGTGGCGCAGCAGCGGTGGGTGTGCCGATTGAATTGCCGTTACTGCAGCAGCTACAGAAGAGTAAAGCCTATCTGGTGAAAAAGTTCAGGGCTGAAAAGTTTCTGGCTTACTTTCAGGCCTACAGCAACACCTATGCAGCTGCAGATGAGTTACGGCTGCTCTATGAAACCGCTCTGGCTGACAAAGATATTGTCGGGCTGATCATCGGTACCCGTCCTGATTGTCTGCCTGATACGGTGCTTGACCTGCTTGCTGAGCTTAACCAGCGGACCTATCTCTGGCTGGAACTGGGCATGCAGACCATGCATGATCAGACTCTTGCTGCCATCAACCGCGGTCATGATCACGCCTGCTTTGTAGAGGCGGTCAAGCGCTGCAAGCAGAAGGGCCTACGCATCTGTGCTCATCTGATATTAGGGCTGCCCGGTGAATCACGGGAGCAGATGCTGGCTTCCGTAGAGGAGCTGAATCGCCTTGGTGTTGATGGCGTAAAACTACACCATTTACATGTACTAAAAGGCAGTCTGCTGGAAGAACAGTATAGGTCAGGTACACTTACATTGATGGAGCGCGATGCGTACGTTGCACTGCTGGTGGATGCTCTGGAACTGCTTGATCCCAAGATCATGATTCATCGTCTGATGGGGGATGGCCGTACAGAACTGGTTGCGCCGGATTGGTCGCGACGTAAGCTGGAAGTGTTAAATCAAATTGACGCTGAGCTTGTAAAAAGAAACAGCCGGCAGGGCTGCCGGCTGTCGGAAAATCATCTTTAGCGTTACTTAGGCTTTGTGTTCATCATCCTTCTTCGGCTTTATCTCTATCTCATCCTTGCCATCTGAAGCATTCTTGAAATTTTTAATGCTCTTGCCAAAAGCAGAGCCGATCTCAGGCAGACGACCTGCCCCGAATACCACCAGTACAATCACCAGAATAACGATCAGTTCCGGCATGCCAAATCCAAACATTACAGCCTCCTTAAGAGCGTTGTGACGAGAGTATGGCAGGTGCTGAACGAAAAATCAATATTTGGTATCAGCGTAATCAACCCAGCCACCAGCCAGAACCAGGGCCTTGTCAAAGGGGGACAGTTCAAAGTGGAAGGTCTTCTGCTTGCCGCCACCGGTCATGGTCAGGGTCTGTGCCTCAATATCAATGTTCATGGAGGCATCTGCGTCCCCTGCATGTGAGAAGATCAGATCAAGATCTGCCTTGGGCAGCTCAATGGCCGCCATACCGCAGTTAAACATGTTCTGCCGGAAGATCCGGGCAAATGATTCTGCCACAACCGCAGTGATGTTGTTGACTTCAAAGACCCAGGGGGCATGCTCACGTGAAGAACCGCAACCAAAGTTTTCACGGGACACAACAACCCTTGCGTTCAAGGTTTTCTCACCCTTGGGGTCAAACCCGTCCAGCTTGAGGTCTTCCAGCATGTACGGCTTCAGATCCTGCTTGGTGATCTCGGTCAGGTACTTTGCCGGAATGATTTCGTCAGTATTGATATCGGCACGATCCAGAAACAGAACCGGCCCGCCAAATGTTTTCATGGAAAGCTCCTTGTTAAGTGTATGAACTACAGGTACTTGCGAGGGTCTGCAATCTTGCCCTCAATGGCGGTGGCAGCAGCCGTTGCCGGAGACATCAGGTGCACCATGCCCCCTTTGCCCATCCGGCCGTTAAAGTTACGGTTGGTGGTGGAGGCGCAGACTTCACCATCGGCCAACACACCGTTACTCATCCCCAGGCAGGCCCCGCAGGTGGAGTTGGTGACGCAGAAACCGGCATCAAGGAAGATATCGATCAGCCCTTCCTTCATGGCATCACGGTAAATCTTGGGAGTAGCCGGAGACAGAATCCCGCGTACATTTTCCGCCAGTTTGTTGCCTTTCAGGATCTGGGCAGCAATCCGCAGGTCTTCCAGACGGCCATTGGTACAGGAACCAAGGTACACCTGATCAACCCTGTTATCGGTAAACTCCGTAACCGCCTTAACCTGATCCGGTTTAAAGTTAAAGGTGGCAACCGGTACCAGTGCAGCAGCATCAATTTCAACCGTCTGCTCATAGGTGGCATCAGCATCTGAAACCCACTGCTGGTAATCAGCCAGTGCGGCTTCTTTGGAGGCAAACTCACCCTGAATAAACGGCCAGAGGTAGTCTACGGTGGTCATGTCAGGCATACAGATGCCGGAGGTGCCGCCTGCCTCAATGGCCATGTTGCAGAGGGTCATGCGGGATTCCATGGTCATGGCATCAATGGTGGTGCCGCGGAATTCAATTACCCGGTCAGTAGCGCCATTGACGCCGATCTTGCCGATAATGGTCAGGATCACATCCTTGGCATACACCCCTTTAGACAGTTGGCCATTTACATTAACACGGATTGATTTAGGTTCGCGGAAGGCACAGACCCCTTTGAGGATGCCCACTTCCAGGTCAGTGGTGCCAACACCAGCGGCAAAAGCACCAAAAGCCCCATGGGTACAGGTGTGGGAGTCACCCATAATCACGGTATTGCCGGGGCGGATAAAGCCTTTTTCCGGGAACAGGGCATGGCAGACGCCATTGGCGCCCACATCAAAGAAATCCTTGATGTTCTGACGGCGGGCCCAGTCTCGAAGAATTTTGGCCTGGGTAGCGGTTTTGGAATCTTTGGATGGGGTAACATGGTCAATAACGGCTTTGATCCTGGTTGGATCAAATACCCGGTCTTTGCCACGTGCAATCAGATCGTCAATGGCAATCGGGGTAGTAATTTCGTGGCAGAGTACCACATCCAGCTTCAGCACTTTGGTGCCGCTGAATGGCTCATCCACCAGGTGGGCGGCAAAAATCTTTTCTGCAGTGGTCTTACCCATTCTTTAAGTCCTTCCTTTCCGATGGTTCAGGTTGCACAGATGTAGCAGAAAGTAACCTGCAAGTCTACTGCTTTGGTTTGATAACATCTTGTTTTCGTATCAATAAACCGGATTTTAAAGAACTGTGTAATGGAAAATTGCCAGGATGGTGGTATAAGAAGCTGTATACAGAAATCAGTGCTAAATTGATGGAGTGATAACCATGGGCGAAGAAGAATTACAGACGCTCCTGCAGGCGATTGCAACTGGCACGACAACGCCGGAGCAGGGTTTGGAGCAGTTACGGCACCTGCCGTTTGAAGATCTGGGATTTGCGCAGGTGGATCACCATCGTAGTTTACGGCAGGGGCAGCCAGAGGTGATCTTTGGGCAGGGCAAGACCGTTGAGCAGATTGCCAGGATCATGGAATCAATCAGTTCCTGTGGCAGCAATGTGCTGGTGACCCGCCTGGATGAGACCCGGGCGGTTGAGCTGCTGGCCGCCTTTCCCAAGGCCTTTTACCATGCTGATGCGCGTTGTCTGACTCTTGAGGTGACACCCAAACAGGAGCCGGGTCAGGGTACCATTCTGATCGTAGCCGCCGGTACATCTGACCTGCCGGTGGCCAGCGAGGCCCTGGTAACCGCGCGTTTCATGGGTAATCATGCAGAACTGCTCTGTGATGTCGGGGTGGCAGGGATTCATCGTCTGTTATCCCGTATGGAGCTGCTGCGTTCAGCAACGGTACTAATCGTGGTAGCCGGGATGGAAGGGGCGCTTCCTTCGGTGGTGGGAGGACTGGTAGATCGTCCGGTGATTGCAGTGCCTACTTCGGTGGGCTATGGCGCCTCCTTTGGCGGGATAGCAGCGTTGCTTGGGATGCTCAACTCCTGCGCCAGCGGGGTCACGGTGGTGAATATTGATAACGGCTTTGGCGCTGCCTGTGCTGCCAGTCTTATGAACAGGAAATAATATGCCTATCCTTTACCTTGACGCTACCGCCGGTATTGCCGGTGATATGACGGTGGCGGCCCTGCTGGATCTCGGGGTGCCGTTGATCTATTTGAAGAGTGAGCTGAGCAAACTTGGTTTGCCGGATGATGCCTTCAACCTTACCGAAGAACAGGTCCTGCGTGGTGGTATGACCGGCAGGCAGTTTGTGGTTCATCTGCCCCGTAGCCACGAACATCATGATCATGGACACCACCATCACCGACACTATGCAGATATTCGGGAGATGATTGCAGCCAGTGACCTGACTGATCGGGCTAAAGAGCTGGCGCAGAGGATTTTCCTGCGGTTAGCCGATGCCGAGGCGTTTGCCCATCAGGTGGCGGTGGAGCAGGTGCAGTTCCATGAAGTGGGGGCCGTTGACAGCATAGTGGATATTGTGGGGACAGCGATTGCTCTGGACTGGTTGAAGGTGGACAAGGTTTATTGTTCCGCAGTGCCGTTGGGCGGAGGCTTTGTGGAGACCGCTCACGGTCGTTTGCCGGTGCCTGCTCCGGCAACAGCGGAGTTGCTGAAAGGTCTGGCAGTACACACCTATTGTGCTACTGGTGAGCGGGTAACTCCCACTGGTGCGGCTATACTGGCTGCCTTGGCAGAATCGGGTGCCAGTATGCCGGAGATGACGATTAAAAATATTGGCCATGGGGCCGGAAGCAAGGATTTTACAGACTGTCCCAATATTCTGCGTGGCTTTTTGGGGACGCTGTCAGAACAGGCTGAGCATGAGACCGTGCTTGAGCTGAGCTGTAATCTGGATGACGTAACCCCAGAACTGCTGGGCTATACCATGGAGCAACTGTTTGCGGCTGGGGCGCTGGATGTCTGGCATACGCCGATCCAGATGAAAAAACAGCGCCCTGCTCAGATGCTGTCACTGCTTTGCCGTCCTGAGCAGAAGGAACGGCTGGCGCAGTTGGTGATGAAGGAAACCGGTACCCTGGGGGTGCGGGTGCAGCAGATACAGCGCCTTGTGCAGCAACGCCGGATTGAGGCGTATCAGACGTCATTGGGAGCCGTGAGGTTTAAGATCAGCCCGCATGGCAGTAAGCCTGAATATGATGATTGCTGCAGAATCGCCCATGAACAGGGGTTGGCTCTGCGTGAGGTGCAGCAGATTGTCTGCAGGGAGTATGACCATGGGTGTTGATCAGGAGCTGGCAGCAATGTTTTGTGCCTCCGGGATGACCCTGGCTTTGGCTGAATCCTGTACCGGCGGGATGATTGCAGCCCGTGTGACTGATAGTGCTGGTTGCTCTGCCTGGTTTAAGGGTGGTGTTGTGGCCTACTCCAATGAGGTAAAGATGACACTTCTGGATGTTCCTGCGGCGATGCTGGCCATGTACGGGGCAGTGAGTGAGCCGGTTGCCCGGGCCATGGCTGAAGGTGCTCGCAGGGCAGTTGGCAGTGACCTGTCTCTGGCCGTGACCGGCATTGCCGGACCGGGTGGCGGCACCAGCGAAAAACCGGCAGGCACCGTCTACCTGGCCCTTGCGGATCAGGACCGCTGCGAGGTTGTCCGGTGCCAATTTGATGGCAATCGTGCTGCTGTGCGGCAACAAACGGTTGAAACAGGGCTTTTAATGCTGAAAAAGCGACTTGCGATGTCTGAAACGGCCTGAATCAGCCCAAATTAGCTTGCCGCTGGCTGTTTTGATGTGGTACGTTTCGCAACTCTTTCCAATCTTTTCCGTACCAAGGAGGTACTTCTGTGAGTGATAAAAATAAGGCCATAGAACTGGCACTTTCCCAGATTGAAAAGCAGTTCGGTAAAGGCGCCATCATGCGTCTCGGCAATGACGAGGCGCTGCCCGGTGTGGAGTCGATTCCAACCGGTGCCATCTCCCTTGACCTGGCTCTGGGGGTGGGTGGTGTACCCCGTGGTCGTGTAATTGAGGTCTATGGTCCTGAGTCCTCTGGTAAAACCACGCTTGCCCTGCACATTGTGGCAGAGGCCCAAAAAACCGGTGGTATTGCTGCCTTTGTGGATGCTGAGCATGCCCTGGATATCACCTATGCCCGCAAGCTGGGGGTAAAGACCGATGATCTGCTGGTTTCCCAGCCGGATACCGGTGAGCAGGCGCTTGAAATCGCTGAAACCCTGGTGCGCAGCGGCGCCATTGATGTGCTGGTAATTGACTCGGTTGCGGCTCTGGTACCCAAGGCGGAGATTGAGGGGGAGATGGGGGATTCCCATGTGGGTTTGCAGGCCCGTCTGATGTCCCAGGCGTTGCGCAAGTTGACCGGTATTATCTCCAAGTCCAACTGTTGTGTGATCTTTATCAACCAGATCCGGATGAAGATCGGCGTGATGTTTGGTAATCCTGAGACCACCACCGGTGGAAATGCGCTGAAATTCTACGCCTCGGTCCGTCTTGATATTCGCAAGATTGCTACCCTCAAACAGGGGGATCAGGTAATCGGCTCCCGTACCAGGGTCAAGGTGGTCAAGAACAAGGTGGCGCCACCTTTTAAAGAGGCTGAATTTGATATCCTGTATGGAGAAGGTATCTCCCGCACCGGGGATGTGCTGGATCTGGCGGTGGATCGCAATATCATCGACAAGAGCGGTGCCTGGTTCTCCTACAACAAGGAGCGGATCGGCCAGGGGCGTGAGAACTCCCGCCAGTTCCTGAAAGAGAATACAGCCATGCTGGCCGAGATTGAAGCCAAGTTGATGGAGCTGATCAAGCCAGCGCCCAAGGAAGAAAAAGCTGAATAACAAGCAGGATTTCGGAGGTACCCCGTGGAGCTGAACGAAATTCTCACCATTGCCGTCAAGGCCCGTGGATCTGATATCCATATCAAGACCGGCCTGCCGCCTATTGTCCGGATTGACGGTAAGTTGCACCCGATTCCCAATGCCCAACGGCTTGGGCCTGATGTGGTCGCCAGTATTGCCAACACGATGATGAATGACCGCCAGCGGAGGATCTTTGAGGAGAACTCCGAGGTGGATATGGCCTATGCGGTGCCGGGCCTGGGGCGTTTTCGGGTGGCCTGTTATCGACAGCGGGGGACTATTGCACTGGTCTTTCGGGCCATCTCAATGAAGATCCCAACCATGGAAGAGCTGAACCTGCCTCCGGTGCTAAAAAAACTCTGTGCTGAAGAGCGTGGTTTGATTCTGGTGACCGGAACCACCGGTTCCGGTAAATCATCTACCCTGGCAGCCATGATTGACCATATCAACAACAACCGCACCTGTAACATCATTACGATTGAGGACCCGGTGGAGTTTCTGCATCGTGACAACAAATGCATCATCAGTCAACGGGAGGTGGGCACTGATACGCCGACCTTCTCAAGTGCGCTGAAAGGTGCCCTGCGTCAGGACCCGGACGTTATCCTGGTGGGTGAGATGCGGGATTACGAGACCATTGAAACCGCTATGACCGCTGCCGAGACCGGCCACCTGGTTATGTCCACCCTGCATACCATGGATGCGCCGGAAACCATCAACCGGATCATCTCGGTCTTTCCGCCCTACCACCAACGGCAGGTGCGGATTCAGATGGCCAGCATCATCAAGGGGATTATCTCCCAGCGTCTGGTGCCGCGGTCTGATGGCAAGGGCAGGGTGCCTGCAGTTGAAGTGCTGCTGGGAACAGCTCGGGTTAAAGAGTGCATTGATGACAAGGATAAGACCAAGCAGATTAAAGATGCTATTGCTCAGGGCTTTGTTTCCTATGGCATGCAGACCTTTGACCAGTCGTTGATGAAGCTGTTTACCTCAAAGCTGATCACCTACGAAGAGGCGTTGCGGCAAAGTTCCAACCCGGATGACTTTGCCCTTAAGGTGTCCGGTATTTCATCTACCTCTGATGCAACCTGGGATAACTTTGACCATAAGGATGAGAAGGTTGATGAGGTGCTGAAAGAGGAAAAACTTGACGTTGACCGGTTCTAACCAGCCCAGCGACTGCTATCTGGCAGCGCTGAGGCTACTGACAGGGCAGGATTATACCTGTGTCGCTTTACGACGTAAGTTGCAGATGAAACGGTTCTCTGCTGAAGAGGCTCAGCAGGCTGTTGATCGGCTGATTTCAGAAGGCTACCTGCAGGATCAGCGCTATGCTGAACGTTTTGTTGCCGCAGCCCGGAACAACGGGCGGTATGTGGGCTACCGGTTGCGGCAGGAGTTGTGTCGCCGCGGGGTGTCAGCGGATCTGATTGATCAAGTGCTGCAGGCCTTTCCTGCTGACGAGAATGAACTAGAGGGGGCGCGTAACCTGGTTGAGCGCCGTTATGCCGGGTTTGACCCGCAGACAGCTGATGAACGACAATTTCGGCGGATAGCCGGTTTTTTACAACGTCGCGGATACCGGAGCGGTCTGATCAGGCGCTTGTTTGAAACTAGAGAGCCGTCTTCCAGTGGTTGTTAGCGTGGATAAAGGGGAGAAAATCCATGAAAAATACAACAGCTCAATCTGCTGTAGCCGTTCTGCTGAGACGGTTTCTGGGGCTTTGTTTAGTCGTGTTGATGTCAGCGGGGGTTGCAGTTGCAGATCATCCGGGCGGTGTTGTTGAAGTTGAAGGCTATGCCAGCATTGTAGGGGGGCGTAAGGACCAGGCCCGTGAGGCTGCCTTGCAGAACGCCTTCCGTCGTGCAGTGGAACAGGTTGTGGGGGTGGCGCTTGAGTCAAAGACCGTGGTCAAGGACTCAGAGCTGCTGAATGATAAAATTTTTTCCAAGAGCCACGGATTTATCAAAACCTATCGGATTGTTGGGGAAAAAGTAGAGGGGGATGCCTACCGGATTATGGTCTTTGCCTCGGTTTCCCGTCACAAGCTGGAACAAGGCCTGGATGATGCCGGGCTATTGCTTAAGAAGCTGGGGAAACCGCGGATTGCAGTGGTGGTGCTGGAGCAAGGCAGTGACGGAGGGCCGGCACCGGGCGGCGTGGTTGAGCATTACCTCGTTACAAGTCTGGGCAAGCGTGGCTATACCTTGGTTGATCGACAGGCCATGCTGGCTGTTGAGCATGAGGCAGTTAAGGGACAGGGCGATCATACGGATGCTGTAGTGCGGGCAGCCGCAGCGGGTGGAGCAGAAGTCGTGATTGTTGGTCAGGCGGTTGCGCGGTCTGCCTCTGCTTTAAGCGGTACTAACCTGAGACCGGTGCAGGCAACGATCACCTGTCGTGCTGTAGAAGTGGATAGCGGGGAGCTGCTTGCCACCGTGACCACAACGCAGCAGGCCTTACATGTTAATCCGGCTACTGCATCAAACGAGGCTTTTCAAAAGGCGGCAGCAGAACTGACGGAGAGCCTTCAGCGTCAGATGATTGCTGCCTGGAGCAAACGTTTGACCGGATTGCGAACAGTACGTATGACCGTGAGTGCCATCCCCCACGCTGAGATCCACCGTTTTCAGGAAATCCTGAAAGAGCAGATGAGTCAGGTTGAAGCGGTGCATGATCGCGGTTATCGGGGGCAACAACTTCGTCTTGATCTTGAGGTGACTGGCGGATTCAAGGAGCTGGTTGATGAGCTGACTTTATTAGGACTGGAGCAGGCCGTCCTGAAAATTACCGGCTATTCAGCCGGGCAGGTGCAGGCCACATGGCAGGGACGTCCCGTTAAAGGAGGGCGCGTAAAATGAAGCGGATACTGATGGTGCTTAGTGTAGTGGCGTTGCTGACGGGGTGTAATAATCCCGGTAAAGAAAGCTTTGAGCTTGGTCGGCAGCTTGAACGTCAGGGGCGGGTTGATGAGGCCATTACTCTTTACGAAGACGCGATTGTCAAAGAACAGGACAATCAGGAGTATCGGGTAGCCCTGGCCAGCGCCCGTTCCGGTGCAGCCGCCCGTTTTGTTGAGCAGGGCCGTAAACGGTTGCAAACCGCAGAGATCACGTATGATCAACTGCGTACCGCTCAACTGGATGTTGATAAGGCACTCAAGGCCGATCCCAACAATAGCGATGCAAAAATGCTGGCAAGCAGTATCAAGTCCCAGATGGATGCGCTTTTGAAAAGGGCGGAGGCGTTATATGCCGCTTCAAACAAAGCTGCAGATCTGAAGGACTGGCTAACGGCCATCAATAAATTGCGGGAGATCCGCCAGTTTTACCCCGGCTATCTGGATCTGATGATGAAACTTCCACAGACTGAAAACGCAGCCTTGGGTTACTATCTGAAGCAGGCTGAGCAGTTGCGGGTTGCTGACGATCTGGATGCGATGGTTGAAAATCTGGAGCAGGCGCTGGCGATTCAACCAGCCAACGGGCAGATCGCCGGGCTGTTGAAGGATGCCAGGTCACAAAATACCGCCAGTGTCTGGTTTACGAAGGCTGATCAAAACGCCAAACAGGGTAAGTGGCTCCAGGCTGCAGGCTATCTGCGTAAGGCAGAACTGCTCAAGCCGGATCAGGCGCTGCAGACCAAAATGACGGAGCTGCGACGTCAGGGTGCGCAAAAAATGTTGCAACAGGGGATGGTCCAGACCAGCAAGAAGCAGCTGTACACTGCCTACCTGTCGTTACAGGCAGGCAGGCAGTTTTCACCTAGCTTCATGAAAGAGACAGAAGCAGCGGATCTGCTTAAGCAGCTTGCAGCAGATATGGCTGCTAAATCTCAGGAGATGGAAACAGCAGGTTTGCTGGGCAATGCCTGGTACTGGCTTGATCTGTCTGTTCGGCTGGGGGGCGGTGATCGCGAAAGCCAACAGCGGCTCCAGGCTCTTAAAGACAGGTTGCGGCAACGGGTGGTTAAAAAAATAGCGGTCATGGATTTTTCCCCTCCAACCAACAGCACTGATGCCGGTAAGCTGGTAACTGACAGCCTGCTTTCCTACATGACCAAGAACGCCAGCAGCGATGTCAAGATTCTTGCCAGGGATGTGCTGGGAGCTATCATCAAGGAGATTGAGTTCGGCCAGGCCGGTCTCTATGATATCGAAAGTGCAAAGAAAACAGGCAAGCTTAAAGGGACGGACATTTTTATCTTTGGTAGTGTACTGCAGTATAACGTAGAAAAGAGTGCTGAAGAAGGCTCCAAAATGGTTAACGTGGTGGTGGCCACCAAGCAGGTACCCAACCCGGCTTACCAGAGTTGGCTGTTGAGTCATTCGTCTCCCAACGAGAAGGAGATGGCCCTTGCACCACCGGCTCTGATGAAGGAAGAGATTCGTGAGACGGTGAAATACAAGGTCGGTACCCACAAGAAAACCGCCAACGTGGCGCTCTCATTCCGGGTGATTGACGTGGAGTCCGGGGAAGTCGTGATTACCACCACGATCAAGAGCCGTAAAGAGGCGGAAGACAAGTTTTCTGAGGGGGTTGAGTTTGCCAATATCCCCTTTGATCCGCTTGAGCTGCCGTCTGACTCTGTCCTGCTTGAGAAGGCGGTAGATGAGGGGATTGCCGAGTTGGGACGCCTGGTGCTTACACGTTTCCAGAATCGCCAGGCAGTTTATCTGCAGGCTGCCGAGTTGTTGAGCAAAAAGGGGGGCGGCGATCAGGTGGTGGAGCGGTACATGGATGCCATTGTGGCTGAAGAGGTCAAACATGTTGCCAGCCAAGTCACATCCCAGGCCAAACTGGGTATTGAGCAGTATCTGCAGTCAGTTGAACAGTAATTAAGTTTACTTCTGGAGAGAAGCGGCATGGGAACAACTGACACGAGTAAAAAAATGTGCCTGATGGCAGTAGTCTGGTTTACTGCCGTCATCATGCTCTGTATCCAGTTGGGTGCGGCTGAGGCAGCTGAGCAGCAGCTAAAAGCCAAGCTGGGCTGCGTGCCGTTTGTGGCCCGGACTATTGAAGCCATGAGTTTTACGGAATATCTGACCACGGTGCTATTGAATGAGCTGGAGCGAAGCGGTTCATTTGAGGTTGCTGAACGCAAACGTCTTGAGGCTGCCATGGATCTGGAGGGGGTCAGATCTGATTCCCTTTCCGCCCCGGAACTGCAAAAATTGGGGGGGCGTCTGGGGGTGGAGTATCTGGTCAGCGGCAGTGTGACGACCCAGCCTCAAGGTATGCTGATGGAACTGAGTGTGCTCAATCTGCGAGGCCAACGGGTCATTCTGACTGAAAAACTGCGGTTGAGTGAGGCTGATGCTTCCCGCTCACTGCAGGAACTGGCCCTGCGGATTCGTCAGGCCGCTCAAAGATCTGCTGAGGCTGTAACAGGAATTGAAGTGGCTAAACCACTTCCCCCTGCCGCAGCCCTTGAGGCTGTCGGCTCGACCAATGCGATCCGTCTGCGCTGGAAACATCCCTCGCCGGAGCGTGTGGTCGGTTATCTGGTTCTGCGAGCCAATGAACCACAAGGACCGTTTACCACCATCGGCACCGTAACCGAGCCCGGCTACAATGACGAACAGCTGAGGCTGAATGAGATCTACTACTATCGGGTGACGGCAGTCGGCCAGGGTGGTGCGGCCAGTGAGCCGACCGCCGTTGTACGCGGGGCAACTTCGATTGCGCCTGCGGTGCCGATCTTTATGAATGTAGAACCGATGCTTGGCGGAGCTATACTGAGCTGGCGTCAACGCCCCTGCCCCGGAAGCGATGAAAGGATTCTGCCGAAAGGGATTCGGATCTATCGACGTTCAGCAGCTGAAAAGGAATTTCTCCCGATTGCCAGAATCGCGGATGACCAACCTGGTTTCCGTGATCAGGGATTACAGGATGGCACCACCTATTTGTATGTCATGACCGCCTATAACCAGGCTGGAGCTGAAAGTGAGCAGTCGGTACAGCTTTCACTAACAACGCCACCGGCAACCGGTGGCCTGACGGCCAGCAGTGGCAAAGTCCGGCGTGTAGCGCTTAACTGGTCAGCTCATCCGTTTACTGCTGTGAGTGGCTATATTCTCCAGAAGGCACTTGCCAAGGAAGGCCCCTATCAGGCAATCGCCACCATTAACGACCGCCTGCAGACCAGTTACCTGGATACGGGACTGTCTGACAAAACTACCTACTGGTACCGGGTCGTGGCGTTCAGTAAAGAGTTGGGGACAGGCGGCCCCTCAGGTGAGGTCGCCGCAACAACCCGTGATCTGCCTCCGGTGCCGCTCAGGCTGACTGCGATGCAGGGAGAACCAAGGAAAGTTACGCTCAGCTGGGAATCCGCTGCCCAGGCTGATGATGAAGTGAACGGTTTTTATCTGTATCGAGGAGAACCGGGTCAGGAAAAACTGACCAGAATCGTTGAGTTAACCGCGGATAAACGCTCGTACCGCGATGCCGAAGAGCCGCTGAAGGATGCCACAACCTATTCCTATGTGATTGCGGCCTTTAACGCAGGCGGTGCGGTCAGCCCTCTGAGTGCCCGTGCCAATGCCACCA